>NZ_BCQQ01000215.1 GCF_001552155.1 Actinomadura formosensis NBRC 14204
TGGGTGGAGCTGGCCGAGCTGGTCGCCCGGCGGGCTACCCGCCCGCGGCGCACGGCCACCCCGGTCCGCCGCCGGTGCACGTCCATCACGGCCCGCCCGGCTACCGCGGGCATCGCGGGCACCCCGGCATCGCGGCGGCCGGGCTGGTCGGCGGCGCCGCGGCGGCCGGTGTCGCGGGCGCCATGGCCATCGGCGCCATGGGCGACGCGGCCGGATACGCGCAGAACGCGGCGGGCTACCTCGCGGGCGCCCCGGTGGACGCGTTCGGCAACGCCATCGCCGGATACGCCGGCAACGTCGCCGGCAACATGATCGCGGACGCGGCCGGGGGCGTCGCCGGGGACATCGCGGCCGACGTGGCCGGCGACCTCGCCGGCGGCGCGGCCGAGATCCTCGGCGGCCTGCTGGGCGGTCTGTTCGGCTGATCCCCGTGTCCCCGTCCCGCCGCTCAGCGGAAAAGCCGGGCCTTTCGGACGAGATGCGCCGCGTCCTCGTCCAACCCGGCCACGGATGGTTATCGTCAAGAGCGCAGCCCGCTTCCCGAGGAGTCACATGACCACCGTGATCCTGGTCCTGCTCTGCCTTGCGATCGCCGGACGCGAGCTCTACCTGGCATCCGACAAGCGGCTTCCGCGCGCCCAGGCGGAGCTGCGCCAGCTGCGGAGACAGTTCGACGACCTCGCCCGGGACCACCAGACGCTCAAGACCGTGGTGGACGAGGCCACGGAGCCGGCCGGCATCCCCATCCCGCCGCAGACCCCGGAGGCGCCCGCCGAGGTCCTCGAAAGGCTGGACACCGTCACCGGACGCGTGGAGCGGCTGGAGAAGCAGTTCGGCGACATCTCCGAGGAACTCGCCGGCGCCGGCCTCGACCGCGACGCCCAGCACGCCCTCGCCCGCTCCCTCGACGCGGTGGAGCAGGACGTCCTGGAACTGCACCGCGAGATGCTCGACCGCCTCGACCGCGAGGAGGGCGTCGTCACCGGCGCCCTGCTCAGTGAGGAGGGCGAGGGCGAGGCACTGCTCGCCGAGGCGTACGAGCGGTGCGCCGCCGAGTGCGGGCTGCGCGTCCGCATCCGCGACGGGCGCTCCATGCAGGCGACCGGCACCTACCGGGGCACCGTCTACCACATGTCGGGACGGCGCCCCGACGTCCTCGCCGAGGACCTGTTCTCCTACGTCCGCGGCCTGTACGACCCGCAGGACCCGTCCCCGGTCAACGCGCTGCTCACCGAACTGGCGTCCCTGCGCGGCGGCGGCGTCGCGCGGTTCGGCCCGTTCGTCGCGGTCAGCACGCAGAGCGCGCTCCTGTGCGGTGTGCTCCCGGACGAGGAGAGCACACCGCCGACCGAACCGTGGCAGTTCGTGGACCAGATCCGCGACCTGCCCGCCGACCGGCAGCGCGACCTGACCTGGCTGCGCTCCGGCGACTGATCACGGACGGGAGAACCGGGCCGCGCCGTCGGCCGCGTCCACGCTGAACGCCAGCAGGCACCGCGGGACGCGCGCCGCGTCGATCTGCAGGCACAGCCCGAGCCGAAGGCCGGGGTCGACGAACACGACCCGCCGCAGCGCCCACAGCGCCCGCCGCGCCCGGGCCCGCGTCTCGGGCCGCTCCGGTTCGCGCAGCGTCCCGGTGACGACCCGGCCCGCGTACCGCCACAGCGCCGCCGAGTCCAGCACCCGCACGCCCGCCTCGGTGAGGTTCGCGACGATCACGACGCCGCTGTCGTCGTCCTCCGTCCCGGGCGGCACCGGCAGCGCGCCCTCACCCGGCAGCTCCCGCGGTGCCCGCGGCCCGCCCACCGCACGGTGGTACCGCAGCGGATCGAGCGTGTCGATGACGAACGCCCCCGCGTAGGGCCTGGACGCGCGCGGCGGCGCCGTCTCCTCCGGCGGCGGCGACCCCACGGTGCGCGGGCTCAGATGCGCGCTGAGGTCGAACACCATCCCGGCGTCGTCCAGCCACACCGGCACTCGGAGCCTGGCCGCCGTCCTCCGGTCGAGCGCGTCCACCGCCATGTCGGCCCGCCGCGAGAGCGCCGCGGCCATCCCCAGTCCGGGGAACGCGCTCTCCAGCACCGCGAGCATGGCGCGCCACGTCGGGCTGCCGACGAACTCGCGCACGAACGCGTCCGCCGTGGCCTTGCGCCGCCCGGGATCCGCCATGGGTCCGGGCCGCCGCGGCTCCGGCACCACGACATCGGGCACGGTCACCGCGGGCGGCTCCGCCGCCAGCCCCTTCCGGGGGAGGAACGGCTCATCCCGCCGCTTCCACAACGGCGGCTCCGCCTCCCCCGGGGACGGGCCGGGAGACGCGGCCTGCGGATCACGCGGTGCCCACGGCTCACCCGAAGACACCGGCCGGTCCCCGCCCGGCTCGTGGGACGTCCACGCCGGCGGCTCTGACCGGGTCGTCTCCTCGGCCGGGGCGGGCGCCGAGCCGGGAGACGCGGTCTCCGGCTCGCGCGGTGCCGGCCCTGCGGGCGCCTCGCCGTTCGCATCATGCCGCGTCCACAACGGCGGCTCCGGCGAACGCTCTTCACCCGCGGACGCTCCCCCACCCGGCGCCCGGGACCACGGCTCCGCCTGGGCCGCGCCGGGAGACGCTGTCCCCGGGTCCTGGGGCCTCCAGGGCGACGGGGGTTCGGGGGACGGGGAGCCCGGCGGCTGCGGAGAATCCGAAGAGGACGACCCCTCAGAAGACTGCCCCGCAGGAGAAAGCGGCCCAGATTCATCGGACATCCACGCCGGCGGCTCCGGCCGGGTCACCTCACCCGCCGAGGAGGAAGGGCCGCCCGGGGACGTGGCCTCCGGTTCGGGGGGTGCCCAGGACGGGCGGTCGCTCGACGGCGGCTCGGATGAGGGTGGTGCAGGGGGTTCGGAGCCGCCACCCGGGGCCTGGGGCGAGGGGGCCGGGGAATGGCGGGTCCAGGATTGGTCGGCCGGTTCGGGGGGTGGCTGGGGGTGAGGGGTCCAGTCGGACGTGCTCTTGCCTGCTACGTGGATGTCTCCGGGGTAGGGGCTCTGGACGGGGGTCTCCGGAGGCGGAGAATCCCCGGGGCCGGAGTCGTCGGGTTCGGGGCTGCGACGGTCACGCGGGCCGAATCTCACGGTCTCGATCCTGCGCCGATTTCAAGATCATCGGCAAGGTGGGCGCGTGTCGAAGAGGGCGGCGCACAGGGATTCGAGGTCCGAGCCGTCCTCGGCGGGCAGCACGGTGAGGGCCGGGCCCGGGTCCAGGCGCAGCCGGACGGACACCTCACGGCGCAGCGGGTCGTCGGTGCCCTGCGCGGCGGCGACGTCCCGCAGGCCGACGGAGATGACGTCGGGAATGTCGACGACGAGGGGTTGCTCGCCGGCGGGGAGCCGGTCCAGCCACAGGTCGAGGAGACGGCGGGCAAGGCCGTTCAGCAGGCGGCCCCACGGTTCCACCAGGTCCGCCGGGACGTTCTCGGTCTGTAATTCGGGCAGGCCGAACCGGGCGAGGCCCCTGGTGGCGAAGAAGAAACCGCGCGGGCCCGCGGTGTGCGGCAGCAGCATCCAGTCGGTGAGCCGGACGCCGCCGTCCGGGCCGGGCAGGGAACACAGCAGGTGGGAGGGCGGCAGGACCCGCGGGGTGAAGACGTCGATCACCGGGGAGCCGGCGACGGTTCCAAGGAGGCCCGCGACGGTGCGGGACGCCCATTCGTGCGCCGGTGGGCGGCCGGGTCGGTAGGCGGCGCGGACGGCGATCAGGAAGGCGGCGGACGAGATCGTCTCAAGTTCGGACGCGGCGGCACCGTAGGCGGCCAGGAGGTCACGGGGCAGCGGGGGGAAACCCGAGGACGGGCGCTGGTCGAGGGTGAGCATGGGGCTGCCGAGCATGCCGAGGACGAGGTCGCGCAGCGGCGGCCCGGTGTGCCGGGTCACCTGGTCGCGGGCGAGGGCGCCGGGGTCGGCGAGCGGTTCGGGGAGCGGCACGGCGTAGGTCCCGTAGAGGGTCTGGGGAACCGGCAGTGTCAGATACTCGCCCAACTCGTCTCCCGGGGGCGTCGGCACCTTTCGATCAGAGCCGATGGAGACGTCGGAAAGTATCTGGCGGCAGCGGGACATTTACCTCACAGCTCGGCGAGGGGGACCCACGATCAGCGCGGCAGCCGCTGCTCGAACCACACGATCTTGCCCGTCTCGGTGCGGTGCGCGCCCCAGCGGGCCGAGATGTGGCTGACGAGCTGGAGGCCGCGGCCCGATTCGTCGGTGTCCTCGGCATACCGGAGATGCGGCAGGTCGGGGCCGTTGTCGTGGACCTCGCAGAGCAGCGTCCGGCCCTTGATCAGGCGGACGCCGAGGGAGCCTGCGCCGTGCACGACGGCGTTGGTGACCAGCTCGCTGACCAGCAGCCGCGCGGTGTCGACGAGGGCATCGAGGCCCCAGCCGGCGAGCCGCGCGGCGACCTGCCCGCGGATCCACGGGACGGTGTCCGGCTCGGGTTCCAGCTCCCAGGTGGCGACGTCGTCGCGCGGGATGCCGTCGCATCCGACCGCGACGATGGCGATGTCGTCGGCGGGGGTGCGGGCGGCGAGCGCGGCGAGCAGGTCGTCGCAGGTGCCGTCGAGGTCGTGGGACGCGCCGGCGAGCCGTTCGCGCAGCTGCTCCAGCCCCTGTTCGATGTCGCGGTCGCGGCGTTCGAGGAGCCCGTCGGTGCACAGGACGAGCTGCGACCCGTCCTCGACCTTGACCTCCACCGTCTCGAACGGCTTGCCGCCCACCCCGACCGGCACACCGGACGGGACGGGCAGCACGCGGCTCTCCCCGTCCGCCGACACGAGGACGGGCGGGACGTGCCCCGCGTTGGCGAACGTGCAGCGCCGCTCGACCGGGTCGTACACCGCGTACAGGCAGGTGGCGAGGTGGTCCTCGCCCAGCCGGCGGGCGAGCCAGTCGAGCCGGCGCAGCAGCCGGCCGGGCCACATGTCCTCGGCGGCGAGGGTGCGGACGGCGGTGCGCATCTGCCCCATGATCGCGGCGGAGGTGAGGCCGTGCCCCATCACGTCCCCGACGACGAGGCCGAGCCGGGAGCCGGGCAGCGGGATCGCGTCGAACCAGTCGCCGCCGACCTGGGCGGCCTGCCCGGCGGGCCGGTAGCGGTAGCGGACCCGGGCCCCGGCGACGTCCGGGGGATCGTCGGGGAGCATGCTGCGCTGCAGTTCCTCGGCGACCTTGACCTCGTGCCGGTACAGCCGCCCGTTGTCGATGCACAGCGCGGCGTGGCGGGCGATCTCGTCGACCATGGCGAGATCGGACTCGTCGAACCAGGGCCGGTCGGGCTTGCGGAGCAGCTTGAACGTGCCGAGCACCCGGCCGCGCGCGATCAGCGGGACGACGAGCAGCGCCCGCCCGGTGAACAGCGGGCGCAGGTCGCGGCCGCCGAACGCGGCGGCGAGCCGGGCGGCCCGCGCGGGGTCGACGCGCCGGATGTGCACGGGACGCCCGGTCCGCATGGCCTGGACGAACGGGGTGCCGGGCGGCAGGAGCAGCGCCTCGCCCTCGGGGACGGCGTCGTCCCAGCGCCCGGGCTCGTCGTTGTGGGCGACGGCGACGCGGCGCATCAGGGTGGTCTCGTCGACCTCGGCGGCGGGCGGCGCCGAGTCGGTGACGACGCCTTCGAGCAGTTCGACGGCCGCGAAGTCGGCGAGCCGCGGGACGAGAACCTCGGCGAGCGTCCGGGCGGCCTGCAGGTGGTCGAGCGAGCTGCCGATCTGCCGCCCGGCCTCGCCGAGGTAGGCGAGCGGTTCCAGGGCGGCCGGGGTGTTCCGCCGGGGCCGGGGCCGGCGCGGCGGCGCGGCCGCGGGCCTCGGCGCCGGGAC
>NZ_BCQQ01000216.1 GCF_001552155.1 Actinomadura formosensis NBRC 14204
GCAGGCCCACTACCAACGTCTCTCCATCCCGCGAGCGGCTGTAGGGACCAAAGTCCTTCATTTTCGAGCCGCGGACCGTGAACCCTCGCCGGCAGCGACCCCGGACACGGCCGGTTGACGTCCCCTGGGCCGGACCCGCAGGACCAGGGCGGACGATCTCGGCGCGCTATTATTTACAGGGTTGATTGTATTAATATCGTGGCTCCAGTGTCCCGGCGGAGTGGGACGGGACGACCAGGGCGGCACCGAGGTGGCGGGCATGGAGATCGAGTCGCTGGCGGCGGCCCTCGAACGGGAGCACCGCGAGATCGACGAAGGGATCGGGGCGTTCACCGCCGACCCATCGTCCAGGGAACGGGACCGGCGGCCGCTGACGCGAGCGATCCACGCCCTCCGCCGCCACATCTACCTCGAAGAGGAATTCCTGTTCCCGTCCCTGTACGCGGCGGGGCTGGGGACCCCGGTGCTCCTCATGCTGCGCGAACATGCCCAGATGTGGACGACGCTCGACTCGCTGGAAGCCGAACCGGACATCGGTGCCGCGCTCACGCTCTGCCGCCGGCTGACCGTCCAGCTGCTCCACCACAACCTGAAGGAGGAGAAGATCCTCTACCCGGAGGTGGACCGAGTCACGCCGGAGCCGGTGGCCGAGCGGCTGCGGGCCTTCCTCGACTCCGGAGAGCTGCCGCAGGGATGGGTGTGCGAGAGGGCGCGAACCTGAGCGTCCCGCCCCACCCGCCACCTTTTCCGGGACCGGTTCTGGTGAAAACCGGGGAATGATCCTCGGTCCCGCTCTCCGCCCGTCCGGAGAGCGGGACCTTCCCGGTTTCGAGGTGGGCCGTCTCAGCCGCCCGGATGGGCGGGGCGTTCAGCTCAGGAGGGCGGCGAGTGCGTGGGCGGTGGCGGGATGCTCGGTGAGCAGTGCGGTCACCTCCGGTGCGGCTCCCGGCGCCGTCGTCGCGGCGGTCGCCCAGCCGGGCGCAAGGCCCAGGAGAGCGGCCACCGCGTCGCAGGCGGCGGGGTGGGCGGCCAGGAGATCTCCGGCCGGGCCGCCGCCGGGGACGGAGGCGGGCGGCGCGGTGGCCCCGGGGTCCTCGGGGGCCGACCAGGGCGGGACCCACGAGTCCAGCGCCGGCAGGGTGGCAGGGAACGTACGGCCGGCCTCCCTGACCAGGACCGGGACCATCTCCGCGGCATGGTCCCGCAACGTGGTGATCAGCTTCGGCAGCCACGGCAGCAGGACCGCGTCGGGGAGGCGGGCGAACGCCTTCGACAGGACCTCCACCACCAGCGACGCCAGCGCCGGGGCGGGCTCCAGGGCCTGGACGAAGCCGCTCAGGTAGAGCGGGAACGACGGCACCACCAGCGGGTTGTCCAGCAGTTCGTCGCATCGCCGCCGCAGCTCCCGCAGCGGCAGCAGGCCCAGCTGTGTCTGCGCCGCCCACAGCAGGGCGACCTTGGCGGGGTGCTCCGGATGCGACTGCTGGACGGCCAGCTCCAGCTGGGTGTGGTCGCAGCCGAGGGACAGCGCCAGGCTCTCCATCCCGAGGAGGAATCCGAGCATCGCCGCGACCTGCCGCACCCCGGTGGCGTCGTCGGCGAACGCGGTCGGCAGCAGCGTGCAGTAGTGCGCGTAACCGGCGGTGACGAACGCCTGGCACCATGCCGGGAGTTCCGGTTCGGTCGCCTGGTAGTGGGTGAGCAGCCGCCGGATACGGCGCAGCACCTCGGGCGCCTCGTCCACCGTGCGCTCGGCGGCCAGCAGCTCGACCGCGCGGGCTCCCAGCTCGTCGGTGAAGCGCCCGCCGCCCAGGTAGAGGATGGAGTCCGCCACGGCGGCGAGGGCGCCGGCGGCGGTCGCCCGCGGCCCGTGCACGCCCTTGCGGAGCCGCTGTTCGAGCACCTGCTCGACGGTGACGCCCTCGTACCCCAGCTCGACGATCGAGCGCATGTTCCGGCCGATCGCCAGGTCCCAGCTCTCCTGGATCGGACGTTCGCCCAGGCGGCGTGAGCCCATGATGGGCTGGACGGCGTCGTGCGGCACCAGGCGGCGCAGAATCCACAGCAGGTCCGAGCACGGCCGCAGGCGAGGGTCGGCGGCGAGGTCGAGCAGCGCCCGCTGGATCGTGCGTTTCTCCAGGTCGAGGCCGAGCGGTCCGAGCCGGTCGAGCACGTTGCGGGCCAGCGGCGGCAGCGCGTCGTAGCCGACCGAGCCGACCCGGTCGCCGCCGAGCAGGATCTCGCACAGCCGCGCGATGTCGCGGCGGCCGGGCACGGCGTCCTTCTCGATGCAGGTGATCGCCGCGTCCTGGAAGTCGTACGGCGTCGGCCGCCGCCGCCCGCGGATCCCGGCCAGCAGGATCGAGGTCTCATAGACCGCGATGGCGTCGGCGGTGCTGGACGCGTAGCCGTTCTTGCGGGCCAGCCGGACGATGTCGACGCACCAGCCGAGCAGCTCCTGCTCGTCGAGCCCGTCCGGTGCGGGCGCGGCGGTCAGGAAGCCCGAGAGCCGGTCGGTCACGGGCGCGGGCGGTGCGGGCGGCTTCGCGGCCCTGGCGGGCTTCTTCCCCGCCGTCCGCGCACCGCTCAGCCGAAACGGCTTGAGCCCGCCGCGCCGCAGCGCCTTGCTCCAGGTCGCGGCGGCGATCGACACCGAACCGGGCGCGAGCCCGAACTGCGCCTCGATCGCCGAGTGACTGGAGGGGATGAGCCCGTACTGCCAGCTCGTGGCCGTGCGCGGGGTGATCTCGAACGAGCCGGCCCGGCCGTGCAGCCCGAACTCCGCGACCCGGCTGGCCGCGTGGAAGGCGCCGCACACGTACAGGCAGTCGGCGGGATCGGCGCCCGAGGACGCCAGATGCTCGCGCATCCGCGTCCACATGTGGCGCTCGCGGTCCTCGTCCACGGCGGTGCGGGCCGACCCTTCCGGCCGCAGCCGCCGGAACAGGCTGCCGACCAGCACCATCACCTGCCGGTAGGTGTCGTGGTCGGCGTCGACCAGCGGCTGCTCGACATACTGGTCCCACCACTCCGACCAGTGCCGCACCTTGCCGTGATGGAGCAGGTGCTCCTCCAGTTCGGCGAAGCGGGGACGCAGGTCGCCGATCTCGACGCCGACCGCGTCGCCGTGCAGCGCCGTCTCGTCGTCCGCGCTCCCGCCGCCGTCGTCACCGCGCGGCTCCCACTGGAAGACGTGGTCGGTCGAGCGGTCCACCAGCACTAGCTCCACGCCGGGCGTGGTGAGCGCGTACGAGATCGCCTGGTACTCGGCGGACGCCTCGGTGATGGGCGCGACCACGCTGAGCGGCGCCCATGCCGCCGGGAAGCCGTCGAGGTCGGTGGCGAACGACTGCAGGGCGACCGGCAGCGTGCAGTTGTGCAGCTCGTCCAGCAGCGGCCGCAGGTCTTCGCACAGCTCCAGGTAGACGACCTTCGGCTGCTTGCGGCGCAGCCGGCGGACCATCGCCGTCGCCGAGGACGGCGAGTGGTGGCACACCGGGAAGATCTCCAGCGGTTCGCGCAGCGCCCGGTCGACGTCCTCGACCAGCCCGCCCAGGATCTCCGCCACCGGGCCGGAGCCGAACCGCTCGGCCGCGCCGAGCAGCTGCCCGCGCAGCTCGCCGAACGGCCCCGCGGCCACGCCGTCCAGGTCGGTCACGGCGCCGGTCATGAGAGCTTCGCCAGCGCTTCGCGGCCGCCCTGCAGGAAACCCTGCCACGGACCCTCCTCCTTCTTGCTGCGCGGTTCGACGACGCCGTGCCAGAACTTGTTGAGGATGGCCAGGTCCTCCGGGGTGCGGCGGGCCAGCGACCCCACCAGCGAGGACGCGAGCGTCTCGGGACGCAGCTCGCGTTCGCCGAAGAACCGGCTGTGCAGGATCGCGTCCTCCAGCACGCCGATCTGCTCGGCGGTCGACAGCGCCGACTCCAGCCTCTCGTCGTCGCCGCGGGCGGACGCGGCGGCGGCGCGCAGGTCGGCGAAGCTCTGCAGCAGCACCTCCAGCAGCGACGGCGCGACCTCCAGTTCGATCCGGTGCCGCCGCAGCAGCTCGGTGGTCCGGAACCGGACGATCTCCGACTCGGCCTTCTTGCCGGTCACCACGGGGATGCGGACGAAGTTGAAACGCCGCTTGAGCGCCGAGGACAGGTCGTTGACGCCCCGGTCACGGCTGTTGGCCGTGGCGATGATCGAGAAGCCGGGCTGGGCGAACACGGTGTTGTCGGTGCTCAGCTCGGGAATGGAGACGTACTTCTCCGACAGGATCGAGATCAGCGCGTCCTGCACGTCGCTGGTGGCGCGGGTCAGCTCCTCGAACCGGCCGATCACGCCCCGTTCCATCGCGGTCATGATCGGGGAGGGGATCATCGACTCCCGCGACTGCCCCTTGGCGATCACCATGGAGACGTTCCAGGAGTACTTGATGTGGTCCTCGGTGGTGCCGGCGGTGCCCTGCACGACCAGCGTCGAGTTGCGGCTGATCGCCGCCGCCAGCAGCTCGGCCAGCCAGGACTTGCCGGTGCCGGGGTCGCCGATCAGCAGCAGCCCGCGGTCGGAGGCGAGCGTGACGATGGCGCGCTCGACGAAGGTCCGGTCACCGAACCACTTCTGCGGTATCTCCCGGTCGAGGCCGTCGGAGCGTTCGGACCCGAGGACGAACGTGCGCACCATCCGCGGGCTGAGCCGCCACGAGAACGGCCTGGGCGCGTCGTCGACCGACTCCAGGTAGTCGAGTTCGTCGGCGTACTTGGCCTCGGCCGGTGCGCGCAGCATGTCGTCGGTCATTCGGGGGGACTCCTCTACAGGTCTGCAGGCCCGGGCCTAGCCCAGGAAGTTCTTGAGTTCGAACACGAGCTTGTCGATGTGGCCGGAGATGACCGGCGTGCCGAGTTCCTTGAAGCGCTGCCGGAACCAGGGCTCCACGTTCTGCTGCCCGGAGCTGTTGACCGAGCCGACCGGGATGAACTTCACCCCAGAGCCGTGCACGGCCTTGATCCCCTCCAGCAGGGGGCGGGACCGGTCGAACTCGTAGAAGTCCGAGATCCACACCATGACCGTGTTGCGCGGGTCGGTGATCTTCGGACGCGCCATGGCCATCGCGACCGGCCCGTCGTTGCCGCCGCCGAGACTGGTGCGCAGCAGCACCTCGAACGGGTCGTTCACCCACGGGGTGAGGTCGATCGCCCGGGTGTCGTAGGCGATCAGATGCACGTCCACCTTGGGGAGCCCGGCGAAGATGGACGCCAGGATGGTGCAGTTGACCATCGAGTCCACCATCGACCCGGACTGGTCGACCACCACGATCATCCGGGCGGGCGTGCTGCGTTTGGCGGTGTGCCTGTAGAAGAGCCGGTCGACGTAGAGCCGTTCGTCGTCGGGGTTGTAGTTGACCAGGTTCTTCCAGATCGTGCGGTCGAGGTCGAGGTTGCGGAACACCCGCTTGGGCGGCACGCTCCGGTCGATCCTTCCGGCACTGGCGTGCTCGACCCGGGTCCGCAGCACCTCGGCGACCTCGTCCACATAGCGCCGGATCAGGCCCTTGGCGTTGGCGAGCGCCACGCCGGAGAGGTTGTGCTTGTCACGCAGCAGTTGCTCGACCAGCGACATGCTCGGGGTGAGCTGCCGGGCCAGCGCCGGGTCGGCCAGCACCTCGCGCAGCCGCATCCGGGAGACCAGGCCGCCTTCCAGCTCGCCAAGGATCCGCTTGAGCTCGTCCTCGTTGAGGTCGAAGCCCTGCCCGGGGCCGCCGCCCTCGCCGCGTCCTGGGTCGGGCCGCCGCCGCCCGGTCGCCGCCCGCCCGTCGCCCGCGCCTTCGCCTTGGCCGCCGCCC
>NZ_BCQQ01000217.1 GCF_001552155.1 Actinomadura formosensis NBRC 14204
GGGTGGCGCGCACGGCGGCGGCGACCGCGGCCGGGTCGGCGGACGGGCCGAGCAGCAGCGTCAGCGTGCGGGCCGCGGGGACGACGTCGGTGACGCCCGGGGGCGGGGACGCGGCCAGCGCCGCGTACAGGCCCAGCATCATCGGCAGGTCCGGCAGTTCGACCAGCAGGGCCGCGTCGCCGCTCGGCAGGATCCGCACCTTCGGCTCAGCTCCACAGGTTGTCGAGTTCGGACAGGGAGTTCCAGCCCAGGTACAGGGAGAGCAGCCAGGCGGCGGCGCCGAGCACGAGCAGCCAGACCGGGTACCGGTAGCCGCCGAGCAGGTCGCGGCGGCGGGCGGCGGCCCACAGCAGCACCGCGAGACCGAACGGCAGGATCAGCCCGTTCAGGGCGCCCGCGAGGATGAGCAGTCTGGCCGGTGCGGTGCCGATCGCGAGGTAGATGCTCGCGGAGACGAGGATGAACGCCACGACCAGCCGGTTGCGGTGCCGCTCGACGAAGGAGGAGAACGACACCAGGAACGACACCGAGGTGTAGGACGCGCCGATCACCGAGGTGATCGCGGCCGACCACATGATCAGCCCGAAGACGCGCAGCCCCGCCTCGCCCGCCGCGTGCTCGAACGCCGACGCGGGGGCGTTGTCCTTGGCCAGGGTCACCCCGCCGGCGACGACGCCGAGGACGGCGAGGAACAGCAGCACCCGCATCACGCCGGTGACGAGGATGCCGGTGACGGCGCTGCGGTTGATCTCCCGGACGTTCTCGCTGCCGGTCAGCCCGGACTCGATCATGCGGTGCGCGCCCGCGTAGGTGATGTAGCCGCCGACCGTCCCGCCGATCAGGGTGGTGATGACGAGGAAGTCGACGGTCTCGGGCGCGATGCTCTGTTTCAGCGCGTCCCCGAGGGGCGGCTCGGACACGAACGCCACGTACAGGGTCAGCAGGATCATCGCACCGCCGAGCACGACGACGATCCGGTCCATCGCGGCGCCCGCGCGCCGGATCAGGAAGATCGCGATGGCGACCAGCGCGGAGAGCGCGCCGCCGATCTTGACGTCCAGGCCGAGCAGCGCGTTCAGCCCGAGCGCGGTGCCGGCGACGTTGCCGATGTTGAAGACCAGGCCGCCGAACACGTCCAGGGCGGCGAGGCCGTAGCCGGCGCCGGGCAGGACGCGGTTTCCGATCTCCTGGGCGCGCATGCCGGACACCCCGACGACGCGCCACACGTTCAGCTGGATCGCGATGTCCACCAGCACGGACACGACGATCGCGAAGGCGAACGCGGCGCCGAGCTTGGCGGTGAACACGGTGGTCTGGGTGAGGAAGCCGGGTCCGATGGCGCTGGTGGCCATCAGGAACATGGCGCCGAGCAGGGCGGCGCGGCGGGAGGAGGAGGTGGCGGATGCCGGGCCTGCGTCGAGGGTGGTCCGTTCCGTCATGGGGGGTGACCCTTCTGGGTGTCGGCTTTCCGTCAGCGTAGAGATTGTTCAACAATGGAGCAATCCCCTTGTTGATAGGTTCTCCTGCCCGTGGGATACGCTGGCCTCGCACACACGTTTCGCGGCGGCGTACCGCCGCACCTGCGGAAAGGCGGCCGGTAACGGTGCGGGAGCGGTGGCTCGACGAACTCGCGGCGGCCCGGCCCGGCCTGGACCGGTCGAGCACCGCCGCGCGGGTCGCCGGCCTGCTCCGCGAGCAGATCACCGACGGCCGGCTGGTGCCCGGCGCGCGGCTCCCCGAGGAGGACCTGTGCCGCGCCGTGAAGGTGTCCCGCAACACGATGCGGGAGGCGTTCCGGATGCTCGCCCAGGAGCGGCTGCTCGTCCACGAGTTCAACCGCGGCGTGTTCGTGCGCCGCGTCACCGCCGACGCCCTCGCCGACCTGTACCGGGTCCGGCGCATCCTGGAGTGCGAGGGCGTGCGGTGCGCACCGGACGCGCCGCCCGAGGCCCTCGCCCGGCTGGAGGCGGCCGTCCTGGACGGCGAGCGCGCCGCCGGGGCGGGCCGCTGGGCCGACGTCGGCACCGCCGACATCCGCTTCCACCAGGCCCTCGCCGCGCTGGTGGGCAGCCCGCGGGTGGACGAGATGATCCGGCACCTGCTCGCCGAGATGCGGCTCGTCTTCCACGAGATGGGCTCGCCGCGCGAGTTCCACGAGCCGTACCTCGCCCGCAACCGGCGCCTCCACGACCTGATGGCGCGCGGTGACCTCGCGGCGGCCGAACGGGAGCTGCGTTCCTACCTGGACGACGCGGAAGCGCAGCTCACGAAGGCGTACCGCGAGAACGAACGGCTTTGAACCGGCTCAGGGCGCGGGCGCGTAGTTCATGACGTGGTCGTGCAGCATCTGCGGCGCCTCCGGGTCGCCACGGCGGAACGCCTCGATCAGCTCCGCGTGCTCGGCCGACTTCGAGTAGATCTCCGTGTGGTGAAGGCGCAGGGACAGGGTGGTCCACAGCTCGATGCCGAGGCCCTCCCAGACCGAGACGAGCAGCCCGTTCTCCGCCGATTCGACGATCTCGCGGTGGAAGGCGATGCTGAGCCGCATCTGCTCGTGCAGGTCGCCGTCGTGCACGGCCTCGGTCAGCAGGCGGTTGTGCTCCTCCAGGACGTCCACGCAGCCGGCGAGGCGCGGCAGGGCCAGTTCCACGGCCGTCCGCTCCAGCCCGGCGCGGACGGGGAAGATCTCGGCGAGGTCGCGTTCGGTGAACTCGCGGACGCGGGCACCGCGGTTCGGCAGCGACTCGATCAGCCGCTGCGCCTCCAGCTGGCGGAGCGCCTCCCGGACCGGCCCCTGGCTGACGCCCAGCTCGGCGGCGATCCGGCGCTCGACGATGCGCTCGCCCGGCTCCCAGCGCCCCGAGCTGATGCCCTCCACGATGAACTCGCGGATCTGGTCGGCGAGTCCGGTGCGGAGCAGCTGAGCTGGCGTTTTCACGAAACTCGATCGTAGCGCCACGATGGGTAAGTACCTCCCGATGGGGTAGGCGAATCTTGACCGCGTGGAATATGATCGATCATAGATCAACGATGATCGGGCGTGTTGTGGCGATCCTACGACGCTGCCCCGCACAGAGGAAGGTCGCCGATGGCTGAGACCGTCAAGGCCGCTCCGGCGCGCAGCCGGGGGACACGCGGCGCCAAGGCCTCCGGGCCCGAGGCAGCCGCCACGCCGCCGAAGGGGTCCGTCCCGGCGGAGGACGCCGAGACGCTCGTCGGCTACTACCGGCAGATGCTGCTGATCAGGCGCTTCGAGGAACGGGCCGCCCGCGCCTACACCGAGGCCAAGATCGGCGGCTACTGCCACCTGAACCTCGGTGAGGAGGCCACGGTCGTCGGGCTGATGGCCGCGCTGCGTCCCACCGACTACCTCTTCACCAACTACCGCGAGCACGGCTACGCCATCGCCAAGGGCATCGGCGCGGACCGCGTGATGGCCGAGCTGTACGGGCGCTCCACCGGCGTGTCCAAGGGGTGGGGCGGGTCGATGCACCTGTTCGACGCCGAGGCGCGGCTGCTCGGCGGGTACGGCATCGTCGGCGGCCAGTTGCCGCTCGCGACCGGCGCCGCGCTCGCCGTCTCCTACAAGGGCGGCGACGAGATCGTCATGTGCCAGATGGGCGACGGGACGGCCGCGATCGGCGCCTTCCACGAGTCGCTGAACATCGCGGGCCTGTGGGATCTCCCGGTCGTCTTCGTCGTGATCAACAACGGGCTGGGCATGGGCACGACCGTGGAGAAGTCCGCCGCCGAGCCCGAGCTGTACAAGCGCGGCACCGCCTACCGGATCGAGAGCGCCCGGGTGGACGGCGGCGACGTGGTCGCGGTGCGGGACGCCGCGCGCGTCGCCGTCGAGCATGCCCGCTCGGAGAGCAGGCCGTACCTGCTGGAGACCGTCAGCCCCCGGCTGAAGGGGCACTCGGTCGTCGACCCGGCCCGCTACCGGTCCAAGGAGGAGAAGGAGGCCCTGAAGGAGGCCGACCCGCTGGCCCGGATGGCACTGGACCTGGAGGAGGCCGGGATCCTCTCCCACGACGACCGCGAGCGGCTGGACGCCGAGGTCACCGCCGAGGTGAACGCCGCCGCCGAGTTCGCCGACCAGAGCCCCGCGCCCGAGGTGTCCACGCTGTTCGACTACACCTACGCCACCCCCGTCGCGGGCGAGTACCGCCGGTTCCCCGCCGACCCCGTATTCCGTTCCTGAGAGGCACCTCCCCATGGCAACCGTGACCTACCGCCAGGCCCTCCGGGACACGCTCCGGTCCGAGATGATCCGGGACGAGAACATTTTCCTGCTGGGCGAGGAGATCGGGCTCTTCGAGGGCTCCTACAAGATCACCGAAGGGCTGCTGAAGGAGTTCGGGCCGCGCCGCGTCCGGGACACCCCGATCGCCGAGGAGGGCTTCGTCGGCGCCGCGATCGGCGCCGCCATGCTCGGGCTGCGGCCGGTCGTCGAGATCATGACGATCAACTTCTCGCTGCTCGCGCTCGACCAGATCGTCAACCACGCCGCGAAGATCTACGGCATGTTCGGCGGGCAGGCCAGCGTCCCGATGGTGATCCGCACCCCGGGCGGCGGCGGGCAGCAGCTCGGCGCCACGCACTCGCAGAACGTCGAGCTGTTCTACTCGTTCGTCCCGGGGCTGAAGGTCCTCGCGCCGAGCACGCCCGCCGAGGCGTCCGCGATGCTGAAGGCCGCGATCCGGGACGACGACCCGGTGCTGTTCCTGGAGAACCTCGCCCTCTACAACACCAAGGGCGAGCTGCCCGCCGAGATCGAGGACGTCGAGCCCGCCGAGATCGGCCGCGCCGCCGTCACCCGCGAGGGCACCGACATCACGATCATCGGCTACTCGCGGATGGCGCGCGTCGCCGCCGAGGTCGCCGACAGGCTCGCCGCCGAAGGGGTGTCCGCCGAGGTCGTCGACCTGCGCAGCCTGCGCCCGCTCGACCGGCAGACGATCGTGGACTCGGTCCGCAGGACCGGCTCCGCCGTGGTCGCCGAGGACGACTGGCTCACCTACGGCATCGGCGCCGAGATCGCCGCGACGATCCAGGAGGGCGCGTTCGACTGGCTGGACGCCCCGGTCCGCCGCGTCGCGATGGCCGAGGTGCCGCTCCCCTACGCCAAGTCCCTGGAGTCGGCGGCGCTGCCGTCCGCCGAGTCCCTGCTCACCGCCGTCCGCGAGACGCTCCGTGCGACCGGCCGTCCCGCCCTGGAGCCCACACGATGACCGAGATCCTCATGCCCCGCCTCTCCGACACGATGGAGGAGGGCGTCATCAGCTCCTGGCAGAAGCAGCCGGGAGACGAGGTCGCGGTCGGCGACGTCCTCGTCGACATCGAGACCGACAAGGCGGTCATGGAGTTCGAGGCGTACGAGGCCGGCGTGCTCGAAAAGATCCTGGTGCCGGAGGGCGAGTCCGCGGCGATCGGCGCGCCGATCGCGGTGATCACCCCGGCGGGCGGCGCGAAGCAGCCCGCACCGCCGCAGGCGGCCGCCGAACCGGAGGCCGCGCCGGAACCCGCGCCCAAGGCCGAGCCCAAGCCCGAGCCCAAGCCCGAGGCGGAACCGGAGGCCGCGCCGGCTCCGCAGCCGGCCGCCGAGGCGCCCGCACGGGCCCCGGAGCGCTCCGCCGCGTCGCGTCCGCCGTCGTCGCCGCTGGCGCGCCGGCTGGCCCGTGACCACGACATCGACCTGGCGGCGCTGACCGGATCGGGTCCGGGCGGGCGGATCGTCCGCGCCGACATCGAGGCCGCGATCCGCGCCGGCGCCCCGGCCGAGGCCCC
>NZ_BCQQ01000218.1 GCF_001552155.1 Actinomadura formosensis NBRC 14204
ACCGACGACCACCGCGACCTGTCCGAACGCACGGCGGCCGCGCTCACCTCGGTGCTGTCGGGCGGGCACAAGGCCACCAAGGTCACGGTCATCTGCGACCTGGACACCCTGACCGGTGGAAAGGCGCCGGCCAGGCTGACCGACGGCACCCCCATCCCCGCCGAGCAGGCCCGCCGCATCGCCCTGAGCGCCGGAGTGTCGTCGCTCCTCCTGGGACGCGGCCACACACCCCTCTACCTCGGCCACCGGGTGCGTTTCGCCAGCCCCGCCCAACGCCAGGTCCTCGAAGCCCTTTATCCGACCTGCGCCGTCCACGGCTGCGAAGTCCCCGGGACGTTGTGCGAGGTCGACCACGTTCACGGCTGGGCACTGGGCGACAGCCCCACTGACATCGACCGGCTTGCCCTCACCTGCGGGTGGCACAACCGGTGGAAGGCGGCCAACCCGCGCCAGATCCACATCACCCGAGGCGCCGACGGTCGCTACGGCTACCGTCTGCTGCCCCCCGAAGACGCCCGGGAGCGACACCGCCCACCATCCGGCACCCACATGCCCTGGAATACGGCTCCGCCTACTCCCGTCATCCGGCCGTCCCCTCCGGGCCCCTATCAAGGGCAACGGTGCCGTCCACGGACCGGTGCCCCACCGCGGGGCCGCCGTCAAACAACCGGCCCCTGACGAGAGCCGCGCCCACTCCCGCCCAGCACCGGCACCAGTCCGCCCGCAGCGGTTCCCGCCTTCTGACCAGCGACATACTCGCCACTCAAAGAGCGTGGGTCATGCTGTCGTGTGGGTGCGGACCATGCCCGCCGCTGATGTGGTCGGCTGAACCGGCTGCGGGCATGGCGAAGGGCGCCCATGATCAGTGTGTGAAGACAAACCTGGACGCCCTTCTGACCGCACTCTATGTCCATCTGGACGACCATGTCCTGCCTGCGGCGGGTCGGCCTCGCAGACGCGGTCCCGGCCGGGTGCTCAACGACGCCGAGCTGGTCTGTGTGGCGGTGGCGCAGGTGTTGCCGGGGTGTGATTCCGAGCGCCGGTGGCTACGGATGGCACCCGGCAGGATCGGGCACCTGTTCGCGCGGCGGCGGCCCGGCTTTGGCCCGGCATGCGCTGTGCGCGGCGACCTCCTTCAACACCGCTTCGGCGAGGTTGTGCCAGATGTGTCACCGGTCCCCGACCTGCACCGCGTCGGGGAGGGTGCGGCGGACCGCCTCGGCGTAGGCGCCGGAACCGTCCCGGCAGACGACCTGGATGCCCGGGTGCTCCCGCAGCCACGCCTCCGGGGTGTCGGCCCTGCGGTCGGGCGGCACGTCGATGCGCTGCCGGGTCTGGGCGTCGATCAGCGCGGTGGCGTGACTGCGGTGCTTGCGCGGGGCGAAGTCGTCCACGCCGAGCACCCGTGGCACCGGCCGCTCCGGCAGCGGAAGCCTCAGCAGTGCGCGCAGTGCCGTGTGCCGGGATGGTGGCACGCCCAGCGCGGATGACAGGCGTGTGCCGGCGCGGCCGGCCAGTTCCCGCACGACCACTGCGATCTGCGAGGTCAGGCGGGGCGTGCGGTGCTGGTGACGCTCCAGGACGCCGGGCAGTTGTTCACGGAAGGCCTGGACGCAGCCGCGGATCGGGCACACCAGCCGGCGCACCCGCACTCCGACCACGACCCTGTGGGCATCGATCGGAACGTCGGCAACCGCCCGCCACTGGTAACCGTGCATCGACCCGGTGCCGCAGCCCGGGCATGCCGCCGGGCCGTCGGGTGTCCGCGCCCGCCCCCAGATCAGCTCGCCCTGGCCCACCACGTCCTCGATGGCCAGCGGAGACAGCCCGGAGAGCATCAGCTTCACAAGATCGTCGTTCTCCTGCATGACCGATCGTGATACCGCGAAGCCAGGACGTCACCACCGAATATGCGACAGAGCCCAAATAACGGTGGATCTCATTCACCGGACGGCCGGAAATCCATGGCCCGTCGGTCCGGTTTTATCGGGCTGGCTTACCGAGATGCCTTGTCATAAGAATCTTGTGTGGCGATCGAGAGCGTGGGGCGGCCGCAGCAACGTCTGCGTGATTGCCCCGGCTTCGTGTCGGCATGGGCGGCGTCGACCATCTCGGACTTCGGCAGCTATGTCACAACGCTCGCCATCCAGGTGCTCATCGTGCTCACGCTGCACGAAGGCGCCACGGGCGTAGGGCTGGTCAGTTCGGCGCGCTGGGCGCCGTACCTGCTGTTCGGGCTGGTCGCCGGGGTTCTGGTAGATCGTTCCCGGCGGCGTCCGCTGCTGGTCACCACTGATCTCAGCCGTGGTCTTCTTCTCATCGCCGTGCCGGTGCTCGCCGTGACGCATCACTTGTCGCTGCTTCTGCTGATGCTGTTCATGGCCTCGTTCGGGTTGATGTCCCTTCTCAATGACGCCGCGTCTCAGGCTTTTCTTCCGCGGCTGCTCCCCGCCCATCTGCTCACCGCGGCCAACGCCCGGCTCGACCAGAGTTCGGCGGTCGCGCAGACCTCTGGCCCGGCTCTCGCAGGTGGGCTGGTCTCGCTCTTGACGGCGCCGTGGGCCGTACTCGTCGACGCCGTGAGTTACCTCGTGTCGGGGCTGCTGCTCGTCCGGGTCCGGGTGCCCGAGCCCGCGTCCCGGCCTGTTTCGGCTCATGGCGTGACGAGCGAGGCGGTGCAAGGTCTGCGGTGGGTCTATGGGCACGTCACCCTGCGGCCCCTCGCGGTGACCACCCACGGTTGGTTCTTCTGCTCGGCCATCGCGGGCGCCGTTCTGCCGACCTTCGCGCTGCGGACCCTCGGCCTGAGCCCGTTCGGCCTGGGGCTGACGGTCGCGGCGGGTGGGGGCGGTGGGCTCCTGGGCAGCATCGCGGCCACGCGGCTCGGTGCGCGCTTCGGCGCGGGGCGGGTGGTCATCGTCTGTCGCGCGCTCACCGGGGTCTCCTGGGCGCTGATGGCATCGAGCACCGCGCAGTGGGCCGGGTGGGTCCTGTTCGCCGCCGGGCAGGCGTTGCTCGGCCTGTCGATGGGCGCGGAGAACGCGAATGAGATGGGGTATCGGCAGGCGGTGACGCCGGACGCCCTGCAGGGGCGGATGAACGCCGTCATGCGTTCGATCAACCGTGCCGTCATCGTGGTCGGTGCACCCGCGGGCGGGATTCTGGGTGACGTGGTCGGGGACCGGTCGGTGCTCTGGGGCGCTTCGGGCGGATTCCTGCTCGTCGCGGTCGTGCTCGCACTGTCCCCTTTCCGCCGCGCCGGCCTCGATGACCTCGGTCGTTGACGCGGCCCTGGAGGGGCAGAGGTAGGAAGGGTGCAGAGGCAGGGAGGGTCAGAGGTTGCCCAGTGCTCGGGTTGCGGTGATCTCTATGACCACTCGGTTCGGGTTGGGGCGCGGGGGCTTGTAGCGGGCCGTGTAGCGGCGTTCGGCGTCGGCTACGGAGTCCGGGTCTGTTTTCACGACCGCGCGGCCTTCGAGGGTGGCCCAGCGGCGGCCGTCCACCTGGGTCACGGCGACCGGCAGGCCGGCCTCGCCGGCGTGGCGGACGTGGCGGACCTTCGCGGAGGTGGCCGAGGTGATCACGCGGACGGTCCCGGCGTCCAGGGTGGCGCCCACGGGGACGGCGTGGGGGGTGCCGTCCGGGCGGACGGTGACGAGTGTGCATATGTGGCGTTCGCCGAAGAACGCGGCGAGGCGTTCGTCGTCCAGGTCCAGCCGGTGTTTCCCGCCCACCTGGAGCATCTTACGTGCCCTGGGGGTGAGGGTTGAGGCTCCTTTGCCGGGGTGGCGTGGAAGAGCGCGCCCATGATCAGTTAGTGCAGGAAACTATCTGGCGGGGGTGACGCGGCGTGTCGTCCGAGCGCTATCCGTGGGTCGCGCTGAGCAACACGACGCTCGGCATGCTGCTGACGACGGTCAACTCCTCGATTGTGATCATCTCGCTGCCGGCGATCTTCCGCGGCATCCGGTTGAATCCGCTGGAGCCGGGCAATATCGGCTACCTGCTGTGGAACCTGATGGGCTACATGCTCGTCTCGGCGGTGCTGGTGGTGACCCTTGGGCGGCTCGGCGACATGTTCGGGCGCGTCCGGATGTACAACGCCGGATTCGCGGTGTTCACGGTCGGGACGCTCGTGCTGGCGCTCGATCCGCTGCACGAGGGCGCCGGGGCGGTCTGGCTCATCGGCTGGCGGGTGTTCCAGGGGATCGGCGGCGCCATGCTCATGGCGAACTCGGCCGCGATCCTCACCGACGCGTTCCCGGCGCACCGGCGCGGTATGGCGATGGGCGTCAACCAGGTCGCGGGCATCGCCGGGACGTTCATCGGCCTGGTCGCCGGCGGCCTGCTCAGCGAGATCAACTGGCGGCTGGTGTTCTTCGCGTCCGCGCCGATCGGAATCATCGGGACGATCTGGGCGTACCGCAGCCTGGTCGAGACCGCGAAGAGGGCCGTCACCGCGAAGATCGACTGGCTCGGCAACGCGACGTTCGCGGTCGGGCTGACCGCGCTGCTCGCCGCGATCACCTACGGCATCCAGCCCTACGGCGGCCATGACATGGGCTGGACGAACCCCCGGGTGCTGACCGGGATCACCGGCGGCATCGCGGTGCTCGTGCTCTTCGGCTGGATCGAGACCAAGGTGGAGCAGCCGATGTTCCATCTCGGGCTGTTCCGCATCCGGGCGTTCACGGCGGGGAACGCGGCCGGGCTGCTCGCAGCGATCTCGCGCGGCGGGATGCAGTTCATGCTGATCATCTGGCTGCAGGGCATCTGGCTGCCGCTGCACGGCTACGACTACGCGGACACGCCGCTCTGGGCGGGCATCTACCTGCTGCCGCTGACCGCCGGTTTCCTGGTGGCGGGCCCGCTCTCGGGGCATCTGTCCGACCGGCACGGCGCCCGCGCGTTCGCGTCCGGCGGGCTCGTGCTGTCCGCGCTGGCGTTCGCCGGGCTGCTGATGATCCCGACCGACTTCGGGTACCCGGCGTTCGCCCTGCTGATCTTCCTCAACGGGATCGGCTCCGGGCTGTTCGCCGCGCCCAACACCACCGCGATCATGAACTCCGTCCCGGCGGACCGGCGCGGCGTCGCGTCCGGGATGCGCGCCACGTTCATGAACGCCGGCATGGTGCTGTCGATCGGCGTGTTCTTCTCCCTGATGATCGCGGGCCTGTCCGGCACGCTGCCGAAGACGCTCACGCAGGGACTGACGCAGCACGGGGTCCCGGCCGGTCCGGCGGCGCGGGTCGGCGAGCTGCCGCCGGTCGGCACGCTGTTCGCCGCGTTCCTCGGCTACAACCCGATCCAGAACCTGCTCGTGCCGTTCCATGTGCTCGGCGGGCTCGCGCCGGACGACGTGGCGACCCTCACCGGCCGGTCCTACTTCCCGCACCTGATCTCCGAGCCGTTCCACCACGGGCTCGTCATCGTGTTCGGCATGGCGATCGCGATGTCGCTGGTCGCGGCACTGGTGTCGCTGCTGCGTGGACGCCGGTACGTGCACGACGACGCCCGGGAGGAGCCCGCGTTGCAGCGGGCCGGACGGGGCGCCTCCTAGCCGGAGCCCGCCGCCTCAGCTCACTGCGGCTTCCAGGTTCGGTTCCGGTGCGGGTGGTTTCCCGGAGGGCGTGGGTGTGCGGGTGTTCCCGGGCCGGTTCGCCGTGTGTTGCGGCGTTTCATGACGGCCTGGAGATCGGGCAGGTCGCGGCCGACCGCGGTGAGATGCGTCTTCATCGGTGTCGCACGGGCGGAGCGTGATCCCGCCGATACGGCGAGGG
>NZ_BCQQ01000219.1 GCF_001552155.1 Actinomadura formosensis NBRC 14204
ATGAGTTAACTGTATTGGGCGGGGGTGGCTTAGGCAAATCCTTTCGCCCGTGGCCGGGGCTTTCTCCCGGCCACGGGCGTCGGGGGCCGGCGGCGCCTTCCGGGGGAGGTGCCGCGCCTTCGCCGGCTACTGCATGTGCGGGTACCGGTAGTCGGTCGGCGGGACGAAGGTCTCCTTGATGGAGCGCGGCGACGTCCAGCGGAGCAGGTTGAGCACGGAGCCGGCCTTGTCGTTGGTGCCGGAGGCGCGCCCTCCGCCGAAGGGCTGCTGCCCGACGACGGCACCGGTGGGCTTGTCGTTGATGTAGAAGTTGCCGGCCGCGTACCGGAGGACTTCGGCGGTGTGCGCGGCGGCGGCCCGGTCGTTGGCGATGACGGCGCCGGTCAGCGCGTATTCGGCCGCGGACTCCATCTGCGCGAGCATTTCCTCGTACCGGTCGTCTTCGTAGACGTGGATGCCGAGGATGGGGCCGAAGTATTCGGTCCGGAAGATTTCGTTCTCGGGGTCGTCGGACACGAGCAGGGTGGGCCGGACGAAGTATCCGGCCGAGTCGTCGTAGGTTCCGCCGGCGACGACTTCGACGTCCGGGTCTGCGTGGGCCCGGTCGATCGCGGCCTTGTTCTTGGCGAACGCGCGCTCGTCGATGAGGGCGCCGATGAAGTTGGACAGGTCGGCGACGTCTCCCATGGTGAGCCCGTCGACTTCGGCGACCAGTTCCTCCTTGAATCCCCCGTCCCAGATGGAGCGCGGGATGTAGGCGCGCGACGCGGCGGAGCACTTCTGCCCCTGGTATTCGAACGCGCCCCGCACGAGCGCGGTCTTGAGCACGGCCGGGTCGGCGGACGGATGCGCGACGACGAAGTCCTTGCCGCCCGTCTCTCCCACGAGCCGCGGGTAGCTCCGGAACTTCTCGATGTTGTTCCCGACCGTCTTCCACAGGTGCCGGAACGTCGCGGTGGATCCCGTGAAGTGGATTCCGGCCAGGTCGGGGTGCTGGAGCGCCACGTCCGACACGGCGATCCCGTCCCCGGTCACCAGGTTGATGACGCCCGGCGGCAGCCCGGCCTCTTCCAGCAGCCGCATGAGCAGCACGGCGGAGTAGGTCTGCGTCGGCGACGGCTTCCACACCACCACGTTGCCCATCAGGGCGGGGGCGGTGGGCAGGTTCGCGGCGATCGCGGTGAAGTTGAACGGGGTGATCGCGTAGACGAATCCCTCCAGCGGCCGGTGGTCGGACCGGTTCCACACGCCGGGGCTGCTGATCGGCTGCTCGGCGAGGATCCGCCGCGCGAAGTGGACGTTGAACCGCCAGAAGTCGACCAGTTCGCAGGGGGTGTCGATCTCGGCCTGCTGGGCGGTCTTGGACTGCCCGAGCATCGTCGCGGCCAGCAGCGTCTCCCGCCACGGCCCGGCGAGCAGGTCGGCGGCGCGCAGGAAGATCGCGGCCCGGTCGTCGAACGACAGCGCCCGCCAGGCGGGCGCGGCCTTCAGCGCGGCCTGGATCGCGTCTTGGGCGTCGTCCTGCGTCGCGGTCCCGAAGGTGCCGAGGACGGACGCGTGCCGGTGCGGCTGCACGACGGCGACCTTGGCGCCGCCGCCGAGGCGCCGTTCGCCTCCGATCGTCATGGGCAGGTCGATCGGCGCCTCGGCGGTCAGCTCGGCGAGTTTCGCCTCCAGCCGGGCCCGCTCGGGGCTGCCCGGCGCATACCCGCGCACCGGCTCGTTCGTCGGCGGCGGAACGTTGGTCACGGCGTCCATGGAAAGGAAACCCTCCTAGCGGGAAACGAAGGAACGGAGAAAGAAGACGAGGTTGGCGGGCCGCTCGGCCAGGCGCCGCATGAAGTAGCCGTACCAGTCGGCCCCGTAGGGGACGTAGACGCGCATCTGGTGGGCTTCGGCGAGCCGCCGCTGCTCGGCGGTCCGGATTCCGTAGAGCATCTGGAACTCGTAGGACGCGGGCGACCGTCCCGCGGCCAGTGTCAGCGCGATCTCGATGATGCGCGGGTCGTGGCTGCCGATCATCGGGTAGCCGTCGCCCTTCATCAGCAGCTTGAGGCCCCGCACGTAGGCGCGGTCGATCTCGGGCTTGCTCTGGTAGGCCGCCGACTCAGGCTCGGCATAGGCGCCCTTGACCAGCCGGACCCGCGACCCCTCCCCCGCGAGGTCACGCAGGTCGCCCTCGGTGCGCCGCAACATCGCCTGGATGGCGACTCCCACCCAGGGGAAGTCCGTCCGCAGCTTGCCGAGGATCTCCAGGGTGGAGTCAACGGTGGTGTGGTCTTCCATGTCGAGCGTGACGGTCATGCCGACCCGCCCGGCGGCGTCGCAGATCTCCCGCGCGTGGTCAAGTGCGAGGTCTCCCGGCAGGGCCTGCCCCAGCGCCGACAGCTTCACCGAGGCGTCCGCCCCGCCGGCGAGCCCGTACTCCTCGAAGGCCGCGAACATCCGCAGATAGGCGTCCCGGGTCGCCTCGGCCTGCGCGGGTTCCAGGGTGTCCTCGCCCAGGTGGTCGAGGGTGACCTTGAGCCCCGCGTTCTGCAGGTCCCGCGTCACCCCGATCGCGGCCTCCAGATCGTCCCCGGCGACGAACCGGTCGACGACTCCCCTGGTCAGGGGCACGGACGTGACGAGATGGCGCATCCGCTCGCTGCGCGAGGCGGCGAGGAGAACAGGGCTGAGCATAGGGAGCCTCCAACGTCAAGGAACACCCCGCACGTTAGAAGCGCCACGCTGTACCCCCTATAGTCAAATGCCACTTTCAGTCCCGTGGTACTTCATACGAATGTACGAAGGCAGGACGCATGGCCCCGGACCTCCAGGAGATCGTGGAACAGGCGGCCGATCTCCTCCGCGCCCCCGCCACCCTGGAGGACCGCGATTTCCATCTCGTCGCCTACGCGGCCCACGGCGACACCATCGACCCCGTCCGGATGGACTCGATCCTGCACCGCCGCGCGTCCGACGCGGTCCGCGCCCGCTTCGAACGCCACGGCATAGCGCGCGCGACGGGCCCGGTGCGCATCCCGGCCGACACGTCCCTCGGCCAGTTGGGCCGCCTCTGCCTGCCCGTCCGCTGGAACAACGTGACCTACGGCTACCTGTGGCTCCTGGACGACGAGCAGCGGATAACGGACGCTCAGGCGGCCCGCGCGATGCCCCTCTGCGAACGGGCCGGCCTCCTCATGGCCCGCCAGGCCAGAGAACGCGATGACCTGGGTCTGAAGGTCGCCGGCCTGCTCTCCACCCACCCCGACGTCCGGACCCGGGCGGCAAGCGACGTGGCCGAGGCCGTGGCCCCCGACACACCCCTCACCGTGGCCGTCCTGCGCACCCCGAGCCCGGAACCACTCAACCCCTGGCAGCTCCCCCACTCCGTCCTGACCACGGTCTGGCAACGCGACCACATCCTCGTGATCCCCGCCTCGACCCCCACCCCGACGACCCTCGCCAGGGCCCGCCGTCTCCTGGAGGAACGCCACGTTTCCGTCCGGGCAGGTGTGTACTCCCCTTGCCCGACCCTGGAGGACGTCCACGAAGGCTGGCTCCGCGCCCGCGTGGCGGCCCGCACCGCCGCCCCCGGCGAAACCCGCGACTGGACGTCCCTGGGCGTCCTCCGTCTTCTCCGCACCGCCGGCGACGACGCCCTGATCCAGGCCACCCGGACCCGGGGGATCGACCGCCTCCTCGAATACCCGGATCTCACCGACACGGCCCGCACCTACCTGGACCTGGCAGGCAGCGTCCAGCGGACGGCCAAGACCCTGAGCATCCACCGCCAGACCCTCTATCACCGCCTGCGCCGCATAGAGGAACTGACGTCCCTGTCCCTGGCCAGCGGCCAGGACCGCCTGACCCTCCATCTGGCCCTGGCCCTCGCCCCCCACCTCAAGCAGGACACCGGCTGACCCGAAGCATGATCATTCGGCGCGACAACGGCCACCGCTCACGGGGACTCGGCAAGTCCCGCATGGTGCTCGCGGAGTTCCCGCTTCAGGATCTTGCCGCTGGGGTTCTTGGGCAGCGCGTCGGCGAGCACGACGTACTTCGGGCGTTTGTACCCGGCGAGCCGTTCACGAGTGTGCGCATGCACGTCCGCAACGCTCAGATCAACGCCGGCCTTGGGGACGACCACGGCGGTGACGGCCTCGATCCAGTGGGGGTGGCTGATCCCGAAGACGGCCACCTCGGTGACGCCTTCCAGCTCGTAGATGGCTTCTTCGACCTCGCGGCTGGCGACGTTCTCGCCGCCGGTCTTGATCATGTCCTTCTTGCGGTCGACGACGGACAGATAGCCGTCCTCGGTCATGATCCCGAGGTCACCGGAGTGGAACCAGCCGCCCCGGAACGCCTCGGCGGTCTTCTCCTCGTCGCGGTAGTACCCCAGGGTCGCGTGCGGGCTGCGGTGGACGATCTCGCCGATCTCGCCCGCCGCCACGGGGTTCCCGTCGTCGTCGACGAGCATGGTCTCGACGTTGATGGCCGCACGCCCGGCGCCGCCGGCACGTTCCAGTTGCTCGTGGGGCCGCAGGATGGTCGCGAGCGGCGCCATCTCGGTCTGCCCGTAGAAGTTCCACAACCGCACATCGGGTAGCCGCCGCATCAGCTCCCGCAGGACCTCCGCGGGCATCGGCGAGGCGCCGTAGTACCCCTTCCGCAGGCTCGACAGGTCGCGTTCGTCGAAGTCGGGGTGGTGCAGCAGGGAGATCCAGACGGTCGGCGGGCAGAACAGCTTGGTGACCTTCTCCCGTTCGATCGTCTCCAGCAGCGCGGCCGGGTCGGGCACCGGCAGGATGATGCTGGTCGCCCCCAGGTAGACGTCGACGGAGAAGAAGCAGTCGAGCTGCGCGCAGTGGTACATCGGCAGCGAGTGGACCTCGACGTCGTCCGCGCTCATCTCCCCGTCGATCACGCAGCTCACGTACTGGCTGATCAGCGAGCGGCTCGTCAGCATGACGCCCTTGGGCCGCGATTCGGTGCCGGACGTGTACATGAGCCGCAGCGGGTCGTCGTCCCCGACGAGGACGTCAGGCGCCGAGGAGGGCCCTTCCCGCCACCAGGGGTCGACGTCCTCCCACCCTTCGGCGGGCGCGGCGCCCGAGAGCCCGATCCACCCGCGCACACCGTCCCGGACCCCGGCCGTGGCGAGCGCCTTCTCGGCCGTGGCCGCGAGCGCGTCCTCCGCGATGATCCCGGACGCCCCCGAATGCCCGACGATGTAGGCGATCTCGTCGGCGTTCAGCATGAAGTTGACCGGGACGAGCACCACCCCGAGCTTGGCCGTGGCGAACGCCAGCACCGCGTACTGCCAGCAGTTATGGCTGAGCAGCGCGATCCGGTCCCCCTTGCCGAGTCCCCGTGCCGCCAGCGCGTGCGCGGCCCGGTTGACCGCGACGTCGAACTCCGCGTACGTGACCCGCAGGTCCCCGTCGACCACGGCGACCCTGTCCGGATACCGCCGCGCCGTCCGATGCAGCAGATCCCCCACAGAGTGCTGACGAGCCCGAGCCACCGACTCAGCCACAACCGCCACCTTCCCCACAAAACCCCAGGTAAGACCGGTGAATGCCGGATCATAAGCACACACGACAAGCCCCCCACCACCCCCGAAAAGGGGGATCAAGGGACACCCCCCCACCCCAGCCCCAGCGTCGGGGGTCTAGGGGCGGAGCCCCAGGGGCGGG
>NZ_BCQQ01000220.1 GCF_001552155.1 Actinomadura formosensis NBRC 14204
GGGCGCGCTCGCCGCGGCCGAGGAGGGGCTCGCGCTGTGGGACGGGCCGCCGGAGCCGGAGCCCGGGGACGACCCGCTGTCGCGCCTGCGCGCCGAGCGGGCCGCGACGTACCGGACGCTGCGCCGTGCCCGCGCGCTGGCCCTGGCGCGGCTCGGCCGGCACGCGGAGGGGTTCGACGCGCTCACCGGCGCGGCCCGCGAGTATCCACGCGACGAGGAGGTCCTCGCCGAGCTGCTGCGCTGCGAGGCCGCGGTGGCGGGGCCGTCCGCGGCACTCGCCCGGTTCGAGGCGTACCGGCGGTCGCTGCGCGATTCGCTCGGCACCGATCCGGGTGCCGCGCTGCGCGGCGTCCAGCAGGAGCTGCTGCGCGCCGAGGCGCCCGCCGTCCGGCGCGGTGCCGCGCACGAGCCGAACCCGCTGCTCGGGCGGGCCGGCGACCTCACCGCCGTGCTGAACCTGCTGCGCACGTCACGCGTCACCTCGATCGTGGGGGCGGGCGGGCTCGGCAAGACCCGGCTGGCGAACACGGTGGCGCGTGAGGCCCCGCAGCGCGCGGTGCACGTCGTGGCGCTCGCGGGGGTCGCCCGGGACGGGGACGTGGCGGGCGAGGTCGCCTCCGTTCTCGGCGTCGGCGAGTCCCGGCGGGCGCCGATACGGCCGGGCGGCCCGCTCGGCGGGATCGTGGAGGCGCTCGGGCCGGGGCCGGTCCTGCTCGTCCTCGACAACTGCGAACACGTCGTGGACGGCGTCGCCGAACTCGTCGGCGCGCTGGTGTCGATGACGCGGGACCTGCGGGTGCTGACCACCGGCCGCGCACCGCTGGGCCTGTCGTCGGAGTCGGTGTATCCGCTGCCCGCCCTCGACCTGCCGACCGCCGTCGAGCTGTTCCGGCAGCGCGCGTCGGCGGCGCGTCCCGGCGCCGGCCTGCCCGCGGGCGCGGTGGCGGAGCTGTGCCGGCAGCTGGACGGGCTGCCGCTCGCGGTGGAACTGGCGGCGGCGCGCGTCCGGGTCATGTCGGTGCCGGAGATCGCCCGCGGCCTGGACGACCGGTTCGCCCTGCTGCGCTCGCACACGCGCGACGCGCCGTCCCGGCACCGGACGATGCACGCCGTCGTCGACTGGAGCTGGAACCTGCTGTCGCCGTCCGGCCGGGCGGCGATGCGGTCGCTGTCGGTCTTCTCCGGCGGGTTCACCGCGGACGCGGCCCGCCATCTGCTGGACGGCGCCGACGTGCTGGACGTCCTGGAGGATCTCGTCGGCCAGTCGCTGCTGTCCATGACCGAGGACGGCGGGGGCGCGCGGTTCCGGATGCTGGAGAGCGTCCGGGAGTTCAGCGCGTCCCACCGGGAGGCCGAAGGGGAGACGGACCGCGCGGTCGGCGGGCTGCTGGCCTGGGCACGCGACTTCGGCACCGCGCACCACGAGGCATTGTTCGGGGACGATCCCTCCGCCCCCTGGGAGCGGGTCCGCGCCGAGCAGGACAACCTCGTGCAGGCGCTCCGCCACGGCCTCGCCAGGGGAGACGTCCCGGCGGTGGCGGCCGTGACGGCGGTGCTGGCCGGCCTGTGGACGCTGGAGTCCGCCTACGGCCGGATGATCGTCCTGGCCGAGGAGACCGCCGGGCCGCTGAGCCGGTTCCGTCCGGGCCCCGACGACGTCGAGGTCACCCGGACGGCCCTCACCCTGAGCGTCCTGACGACGTTCATGCTGAAGGGCCCGCGGCCGACGCGTGCGCTCGTCGCGCTGCGCCGCCTGCCGCCCGCCCCGCCGACCAGCCTCATCCGGGCCGGGGCGATCGTGATGGGCTCCGTGCCCGCGATCCTGGACCCGGACGGCGCGGCGCTGCGCCGGATGTGCGCGAGCGATCAGCCGCCGCTCTCGGCCCTCGCGAACTGCATCGCCGGCTACCTCCGCGAGCGGGACGGCGACCTGGAGGGGGCGCTGGCCGCCGCGGAGGCGATGACGGCGCTGGCGGACACGCCGCGGACGCCGTGGCTGCGGTTGATCGCCCACTCCCGGCTCAGCGAACTGCTGATGCAGCTCGACCGGGGAGCACGGGCCAAGCATCACCTGCGGGTCGCCCTGGACGTGCTCAACCGGTACGGATGGCCCGACATGTTCGGGTTGCTGTGGGCGCTCGCGGCCGTCTGCCTGCACCTCGGCGAGTACGACGAGGCGGAGCACTGGCTCGACCGGTCGCCCGCGCACGGCCAGGACGAGTTCTCCGGCACGGCCACGTTCGACCTCGGCTCACGCGCCGAGATCGCCCTCGGACGCGGTGACGTCGAGACCGGCCTGCGGCTGTGGCGCGAGGCCGTGCGCGGCCTGGCCGACGAAGAGATCCCCGGCCCGGGGCCCGGCCTCGACCCGTGGACGCTGGAGGCCCACTCCGTCACGGTCGTCGCCCACGCGCGGCACGGGCGCCTCGACCTCGTCCAGGACATCGCCGCCGGGCTGCCCGCCAAGCTCTCGGCGCTGCTCGCCGAACCCCCGCTCCCCATGCCGTCGTACTTCATGGACCTGCCGATCTGCGGCGGTCTGCTCCTGGCGCTCGCCATGGCCGACGGCGACCGCTCCCGTGCCGCGCGGCGGATCGCGCTCGCGGAGCGGATGCACTTCATCCGGTCGTTCCAGCCGACGATGTCCCCCGCCGCCGCCCGCCGCGCGGCCCTCGACGCCGACGAGCCGGCGTACTCCGCCGCGGTGGCGGAGTACGCCGGCCTGGGCCGTGCCGGGCTGCTGGACGCCGCGCGTGCGCTCGCTACCGGGGCGCCTTCCGGTTGAACAGCGCCTTGGAGGACGCGTAGGCGACCGCCGCGAGCCCCGCGCACCATGCCACGGAGGCGACCGCGTCATGCCCGTCCGGCGCGTCCACCAGCAGCCCCCGGAGCGTCTCGATGATCGGGGTGAACGGCTGGTACTCGGCGAACCACCGCACCCCGGCCGGCATCGACTCCGGCGGGACGATCGCGCTGCCGACGAACGGCAGGAACTGGACGATCAGCGGCGTGTTGCTCGCGCCCTCCGGGTTGTTCGCCAGCAGCCCGAGCATGACGCCCACCCAGGTCAGCGCGAACGTGAGCAGCACCAGCAGGCCGGCGGCGGCGAGCCAGTCGGCCACCCCGCCATGCGTCCGGAAACCCATCGCGACCGCGATCCCGATCACCGCGGCCGTGCTGATCAACGTCTGGATCATGCTGCCCACCACGTGCCCGGTCAGCAGGGACGCCCGCGCGATCCCCATCGTCCGGAACCGGTCCACGATGCCCTCGGTCATGTCCGTGCAGACGGCGACCGACGTGGACAGGCACCCGGACGCGACCGCCATCAGGATGATCCCGGGCGCCACATAGGTGATGTAGTCGCCCTTCGCCGGGCCGCCCACGCCCGCGCCGAGCGCGTTGCCGAACACGCCGACGAACAGCAGCAGGATCGTGATCGGCATCATCATCCCGCCGATCGTCAGGGACGGGTAGCGCAGCGCGTGCCGCAGGTTGCGGCGCAGCATCGTCGCGGAGTCCACCGCCGCGGTCGTGAGCGTGGTCATGCCGAGGTCACCTTCTCGTTCTCGTTCTCGCCGGTGAGGGCGAGGAAGACGTCGTCGAGGTCGGGGGTGTGCACGGACAGTTCGCCGACCTCGACCGCCGCGTCCTCCAGCCGTCCGAGCAGCGCCCGCAGCGACCGGACACCGCCGTCGCCGGGCACCTGCAGGCAGAGCGCGTCGTCGTCGCGGGCGGTCACGCCGAGGACGCGGGCCGCCGCGTCGAGGCCGGCCAGATCGTGGAACCGCAGCCGGACGTGCCCGCCCGGGACCAGCCGCTTCAGCTCCCCGGACGTCCCCTCGGCGACGAGCCGGCCGCCGTCCAGCACCGCGATCCTGTCGGCGAGCTGGTCCGCCTCCTCCAGGTACTGCGTGGTCAGGAAGATCGTCACCCCGTCCCGCACCAGGCCGCGGACGATCTCCCACGTCGTCCGCCGGCTGCGCGGGTCGAGGCCGGTCGTCGGCTCGTCCAGGAAGATGATCCGCGGGCCGCCGATCAGCGTCATCGCGATGTCGAGCCTGCGCCGCATCCCGCCCGAATAGGTGGCGACCGTCTTGTTCGCGGCCTCCACCAGGTCGAACCGCTCCAGCAGCCCGTCCGCGGCGCGGCGCCCCGCGGCCTTGCCGAGATGGTGCAGGTCCGCCATCAGGATCAGGTTCTCGCGCCCGGTCAGCAGCCCGTCCACCGCCGAGTACTGTCCGGTCACCCCGATCGCCTTGCGCACCCCGTCGGGGTCCCGCGCCAGGTCGCGCCCGGCGACCCGCGCCTCGCCACCGTCCGCGCGGATCAGCGTGGACAGGATCCGCACCATCGTCGTCTTCCCCGACCCATTGGGGCCGAGCAGCGAGAACACCGTCCCGCGCGGCACGGTGAGATCGATCCCGTCGAGGACGGTCTTCTCCCCGAACGCCTTCCGCAGCCCGGCCACATGGATCGCCGTCTGCCTCGCCTCTGTGTTCATGCGGCACAGCCTGCGCGCCCCCGCCTTCAGCCCGGTTTCACCCGGGTTTCAGGACCCGCCGCGGAGTCCGGTTCCGGTCAGGGGGACATAAGCGAGATTTCGGACGACTCCGGCTAAGATCACGCGATGTCCCTTTTTGGCCGCCCGGCCACCCGCCTGGCGACGGCCCTGGCACTGGTGACCGCGACCACCGCCTGCGGCGCGACGCCCGTCGACGAGTTCCACAGGCAGATACGGATTCGCGGCGGCGGCCTCACCACGGCGCTCGTGCGGGACGCGATGGACGCCCTGGCCGTTGAATACCGGTCGAAGGACCTGAGCCTCACCGCGCTCACCCTCAAGTCACCGGACGCCAGCCTGACCGCACGCGTCCGCGACCCGCGGCATCCGGACCGGCTCGATGAGTTCACCTACACCGAGGAGGGTCTCGGCGACCGGTCACCGGTGAAGGTCAGCGCGCACGACGACCTGGACCGCATGGCCTTCCCCATCAAGGACGTGACCGCCCTCGGCAACGTCGAGAAACTCGTGGACACGGCGCTGGTCAGGACGGACGGCCACGTCGATTCGGTGGAGGTGAGCCGCGCCGGCGCCGCCCCGGAGATCAGCGTCGCCGTCTCGTCTCCCCGCACGGACGCCGTGGTGACCTTCAAGGCGGACGGACAGTTCCTCAAGGTGACACGGAAATGAGCAAGAACCGCGCTGCGCAGATCCTCAGCGTATTGGTCGTGTGCGCATTCGCCTCAGCGATGCTGACGCTGCTCAGCACAGTGATCGCGCCGGGCCAGGTTCGCTGGACGGCTCACTTCCTCTGCGACGCCCCCTACACCGACCCGTTCATCGTCGCCTACCGGGCCGGCAGGGGCGGCACCAACTACACGATGTACTGCGTCGGGGAACGCGGCGAGCACCAGGACGTCGGATGGATGAACCCGTACCTGATCATGTGGGCGGTGTACTTCCTGGTGATCACCCCCATCACCGGCCTGGCCCTGCTCCTGCGCCGCCTGTCAACTACTCGGCCCTGAAGGACCGA
>NZ_BCQQ01000221.1 GCF_001552155.1 Actinomadura formosensis NBRC 14204
GCCGCAGCCGGCGGCCGAGCAGGCGCCGCCGCGGGACGTGCGGTCGCAGCCGGCGTCACCCGTGCGGCCGCGGCCGTTGCCGCCACCGCCGGCACCACCGCCGTCCGGGCCGGCGATCACGCCGCCCGGGCCTGAGCACGAGGTCACCACCGGCGGGCTGCGGCGGCTCATCCACGCCGTCGGCGGCGGGCACGGTGAGGCCGACGCCGAATACCAGCAGCGGCTGCAACAGCCGTTCCACGGGACGCGGCATGTGGTGGTGCTCGGGTGCACGGGTGGGGCGGGCCAGACCGTCACGGCGTTGATGCTCGGGCACACGTTCGCGCAGCACAACGGGGAGCCGGTCGTCGCGATCGACGTGAATCCGGGGCCCGGTGCGCTGGCGCGCAGGACGCGGAGCGAGACCAACGAGACGCTCACCGGGCTCATCACGCGCGCCGACCAGGTCGGCAGCCTGACCGCGATGCGCCGGTACACCTCGCAGGCCAAGTCCGGGCTCGACGTCATTGCGGCGGGCAAGAACCCGCTGCAGGCGCTCGACGACAGGGACTACGCCCTCGCGATCCGGACCATCGACAAGTTCTACTCGGTGACGCTGCTGGACGCGGCGGCGGCCGTGGTCGCGCGCGTCCTGCCGTACGCCGACCAGATCGTGCTGGTCGCGCCGGCCAGTTCGGACGCGCCGCGCGCGGTCGCGATGACGTTCGAGTGGCTGGACGGTCACGGATACGAGGAACTGCGGTCCCGCGCGGTGACCGTCATCAACGGGGTGAGCCGCCGCAGCATGGACGACGTCGAGCAGGCCGAGGCCGTGGCGCGGGGGCGCTGCCGGGCGCTGGTGCGCATCCCATGGGATGATCACCTGAGCATGGACCGCGCGCCCCGCAACGAGCTGAAGTCGTTGCGCACGCCGACGCGGCGTGCCTATCTCGCCCTCGCCGGTGTGGTCGCCGGCGGGTTCACCGTCGTGCCCGAGCGTTACCAGGAGCTTCAGCAGGAGCAGGAGGCCACCCGATGAGCGCCCCTCGCGGGCATCGAGCGGAGACCCAAGTGAACCGGGCACCCCTGGCGGATGGGCTTGACGTTCATGACCGTCCGGACCGCAAAGACTCTCCCCGGCAGTCCTGCGCGGCGGCCCGTCCGACGGGAGAATCTCCACCGGGCGGCCGTGTCCGCCGGGATGACGGGCACTCGCTGGTCGGGAGGGCGGCATGAGCAAGTCCAGTCGGCTGGCCGTCCGGTACTTCGACGACCGCGTGCTGCTCACTGACAGCGCGGCCTGGGCGTACTTCCGGCTGCCCACGGTGTCGTACGAGTTCACCACCGGTGAGGAGCGCGAGGCGCTCGCCACCAACATCACCATCGCGCTGGCGGGCATCCGGATGCAGGACGCCGAGGTGCACCTGCGGATCGCGCACCGGACGTACCCGGCGGCGGAATGGGCGCTCGCCTTGGACCGGACGTCCGACGGCGGGCCCGGATGGCGGGAGTACCTGGAGGAGACCTACGCGCACGTGTGGGCGAAGGACTTCTGGACCAAGGAGGTCTACCTCGGGGTGCGGCTCGGGCCGCGCGGCATGGGCGCGCACCTGTCGGGCGGTGTCCTGTCGCAGTTGCTGGGCTTCTACAGGCGCAGCGAGAACGTGCTCGGCGTCCACGACGACGCGATCGACAAGAAGGAGATCGCGCGCTGGACGGAGCAGGCCGAGCGGATCGGGCGCGCGCTCGGCGGGTCGGCCCTGTACGCCAGGCACGCCACCTCCACGGAGGTGGCATGGCTGTTCCAGCACGCGGTGACGGGGTCGCTGGCCGATCCGCCGCCGTCGGCCGTCCCGCGCAGGACGTGGGGCAAGGGCGAGATCGAGTCGCTGGTCGAGGGCGCCATCCACAACGGGCGCTCGTATCTGCGGATCGAGCAGCCCAACTTCACGGGTGCGGGCGGCGGCGCCACGGCCGCGTCGTATGTCGCGTACCTGTCGTTCGCCCGGTTCCCGGACATGATGCCGTTCCCCGACGGGGAGCCCTGGTTCCACTACGCCGACGCGCTGCCGTTCCCGGTGGAGATCAGCGCGCGGATGAAGCTGATCTCGCCGGCGAAGGCGTCCAAGGACGTCTCGCGGAAGCTGGCGCACGCCCGCGACATGGACCAGCACATCCGGGAGGCCGGCGCGGAGGCGCCGATCGCGCTCGCGGAGCAGATCGACGCGGCGCGGATGCTGGAGCACGGCATCACCAAGGAGCGGCTGCCGTTCGTGTACGGGTGGCATCGGCTGATCGTGTCCGCGCCGACCGAGGAACTCCTCGCCCAGCGGGTGGACGCCGTCGTCGAGCACTACCGCGACATCGGCATCGACGTCGTCAACTCGACCGGCGACCAGTTCTCGCTGTTTCTGGAGTCGCTGCCCGGTGACCAGATCCGGCTCAACGCCTACGCGCAGCGCCAGCCGCTGCGGACGATCGCGGGCGGCATGCCGACCGCGACCGTCGACCTCGGCGACCGCCCGGCCGACAACGAGGAGGGCTGGATCGGCCCCTACATCGGCGAGACGCTCGGCCGGGCCCGGTCCATCGTCCACTTCGACCCGCTCGTCGCAGCGGCCCGCAACCGGCCGACCGCGGTGGCGATCACCGGTGAGCCCGGCGGCGGGAAGACCACGCTCGCGCTGCTGCTGATCTACCAGATGGCGCTGCGCGGCGTGACGATCGCGGCGATCGACCCGAAGGGCGACGCCGAGTCGCTCGTCGAGCTGCTGAGGGCGCGTGGCCGCAAGGCGCGCGTGCTGCCGCTCGGCTCGGCGGCGCCCGGCCTGCTCGACCCGTTCTCGTTCGGCGACGACCTCGCCACGATGAAGACGATGGCGACCGAGACGCTGCGGCTGCTGCTGCCGCGGATGTCGGAGGAACGCGAGTCCGCGATGATCCAGGCGGTCGGCGCGGTCGCCAACGGCGAGCGGCCCTCGCTCGGACGCGTGGTCGACCACCTGGAGAGCGCGGACGATCCCGCGTCCAAGAACCTCGGTGCGGTGCTCCGCTCCATGTCGGAGATGCGGCTCGCGCGGCTGTGCTTCGACCCGTCCGGCGGCGAGCGCATCGACACCGAGGGCTGGACCACCGTGTTCACGCTCGGCGGCCTCACCCTGCCCGACGTCGCGATCTCGCGGGAGGACTACTCCTACGAGCAGCGGCTGTCGGTGGCGCTGATGTACCTGGTGTCGCAGTTCGCGCGGCGGCTCATGCACGGCCTCGACCGGCGGCTGCCGAAGGCCATCTTCCTGGACGAGGCGTGGGCCATCACCTCGACACCCGAGGGCGCGAAACTGGTGCCGGAGGTGTCCCGTATGGGACGCTCCCGTAACACCGCACTGATCCTGGTCTCCCAGAACGCGGGGGACCTGTTGAACGAACAGGTGACGAACTGCCTGTCGTCGGTGTTCTCGTTCCGTTCCACCGAACGGGTCGAGGTCGGCAACGTCATGTCGCTTCTCGGGGTGGAGACGTCCGACGAGCACAAGGCCGTGCTGCGCAACCTCGGCAACGGCGAATGCATCTTCCGTGACCTCGACGGCCGAGCGGGGCGCATCGGCGTCGACCTGATCTCCGAGGAACTGCAGCGTTGGCTGGACACCAACCCGACCCGGTCACGTCCGGGCCCGTCCGAACTCGCCACCGCGGGGGCCGAGGTCGAGGAGGTCAGTCGATGAAGGCTCCCCGCCACGGGACGGCGCGCCTGCAGCGTTCGCCCGGGGAAGGGCTCGACCGCGCGGTCCTCGACCGCCCGGGGCGCCGCCGGTGGCGGCCCCGCCCGCGCACCCGCCGCCCGGTCCTCGTCATGCTGGTGGCGGCCCTGTTCATGGTCGTGCTGTCCCCGATGGCGAGCGCGAACCCCATCTTCCCGTCGCCCAACGACGCGTGCCGTCCCGCGGACACACCGCCGCCGGAGCAGTACGGGTCGGGGACGGACGGCATGATCAAGCCGCCCGACTACCCGAACGAGAAACTGCAGAAGACGCCCGTCGAACGGCTGACGTACTACGACCGGTACGGCACCGCCGGTCAGACCTGGTACGCGGTCGACATGGGCTGCTCGGACGCGATGGCGCTCATGGGCAACGCCCTCGCCAACACCACGTTCACCGTCGTCCGGGCGGTCGACCGGACGACGATCAGCGTGTACCAGGCGGCCGCGTCCGACTCGCTGCTCGGCTGGCTGAAGGACACGGTCGACGGCGTCATCAGCGACATCGGCAAGACGTTCAACGCGCGCTACTGGTCGTGGGTCGTCATCCTCGGCGCGATGTGGCTCGCCTGGTGGGGGCTGGTCCGCAAGCGGGCGAGCAAGGTCACCGAGGGCGTGATCTGGATGGTCGCCGCGATGGTGGCGCTGATCTGGCTGATCGCGCGGCCCGCGGACTTCACCACGCTCGGGACGAAGACGTCCGAGGCGACCAGCGTCGCGTTCAATGCGGCACTGCCGCAGAGCGACACCAAGGGCGGGGCATGCATCCCCAGACCGGACGGCAAACCCGATCCGGCGACGTCGCAGAACCTGGACGCGACGACCCGCAACGCCAACGGGCTGTGGGTGGCGCTGGTCTGCAAGCCGTGGCTGCAGGGCGAGTTCGGCACCACCGACCCCAACGCCAAGATCGTCAAGGAGAACGCCGACAAGCTGCTGTGGTCGCAGGCGGTCGATCTCCCGGAGACGTACGGCACCAACAAGGTCGATCTGGGCAAGAAGGCCGACGCCTACAAGGACGTCACGAAGAACATCAAGGACAACCACCCGCAGACCTACGCGCTGTTCCAGGGCAAGAACTGGCAGAACCGGCTGGCGGTCGCGTTCGGCGGGCTGTTCGCCGCGCTCGTCGCGGGGCTGCTCATCATGGTCATCGCGATCGCGCTGATCGTCGTGAAGATCGCGTTCCTGCTGCTGCTCGTCGCCGGGCCGATCTTCCTCGGCATCGGGATACATCCCGGCATCGGGCGGGTCATCGCCGTCCGATGGCTCGAACTGCTGCTGTCGATGCTGCTCAAGCAGGCGGCACTGATCGGCGTGCTGTCGCTGCTGCTGTGGGCGTACGGCCTGATCCTCGGCGAGACGCTGCCGTGGGGTCTGCAGGTGCTGCTCATCGCGCTGGTGACGTTCGCGGCCTTCATCTACCGCAAGCCGTTCCAGCACCTGTTCTCCGCCGTCGGCTACTCGGCGGTCGGGTCGCGGGAGAAGAGCGAGGCGCACCTCGACAAGTCGGTCGCGGAGGCGCGCAGGAGCACGGCCGGGGTCGCGGGCGCGGTCGTGCCCGGTGCGGCCGGCTACCGGCTGGCCCGCCGGGCGAAGCGCGAGGCGACCTCCGAGGGCGTCGGAGCCGGGGCCCAGGGCGATGGGTCGCCCGGCACCGCGGTCGCCGGCGCCGACCGGCGGG
>NZ_BCQQ01000222.1 GCF_001552155.1 Actinomadura formosensis NBRC 14204
CGGGGTGGGGGTGGGAGAGTTGGGGGGTGCGGGTTGGGATCCTTGGGCCGCTGGTGGTCACGGACCAGGGGAATGATGTCGCCGTTCGCGGGGCCCGGCTGCGGGCGCTGCTGATCAGGCTGGCGCTGGAGCCGGGGCGGACGGTCACCGCCGAGACGCTCGTCCAGGCGCTGTGGCCGGAGGGCGGCCCCGGCGTGCACGCGTTGCAGGCGCTCGTTTCGCGGTTGCGGCGGTGCCTGCCGGACGGGCGGCTGCGGTCGGTGCCCGGCGGTTACGTCCTGGACGTCGAGTCGGTCGACGCGCCGGAGTTCGAGCGGCTGGCCGGGGAGGGGCGCGGGGCGCTGCGGGACGGGGACGCCGGGGCCGCGGTCTCGCGGTTGCGGGAGGCTCTCGGGCTGTGGCGGGGGGACGCCCTGGCGGACGCGGCCGGGGTGCCGTTCGCGGACGCGGCGGCCGTGCGGCTGGAGGCGCTGCGGGTCGCGGCGGTCGAGGACCGGGTGGCCGCCGAGCTGGCCGCCGGGACCGAACCGGCGCGGCTGATCGCGGAGCTGGAGGAGCTGGCGGCTCTGCATCCGCTGCGGGAGCGGCCCCGCGCGCTGCTCGTCGAGGCGCTGCACAAGGGGGGACGGTCCGCCGAGGCGCTGGCGGCGTTCGAGCGGTTCAGGCGTGTGCTGGCGGAGGAGCTGGGCGCCGATCCCGGGCGGGAACTGCGGGAGGCGTACACGGCCGTCCTGCGGGCCGCGCCCAGGGAACGGGCGCGCGGGAATCTGCGGGTGCCGCCGACCAGCTTCGTCGGCCGGGAGAGCGAGTGCGCGTGGATCGCGCGGGCGCTGTGGGACGGCCGGCTGGTCACGCTCGTCGGCCCCGGAGGCGCGGGGAAGACGCGGCTGGCGACGCGGGTCGCCGCGGATCTGGCCGAACGGTTTCCGGGCGGGGTCTGGGTCGTCGAACTGGCCGCGGTCGGTGAACCCGAGGACGTGCCCCGCGCGGTGGCGGACGTCCTCGGGCTCCGCGACGGGGCGAACCGGCTGGCGGAGGCGCTGTCCGCCGACGAGACGCTGATCGTCCTGGACAACTGCGAGCACGTCGTGGACGCGGCGGCCCGGCTCGTCCACGAGCTGCTCGGCACCTGCCCCGGCCTGCGCGTGCTGGCGACCGGCCGGGAGCGGCTCGGTGTCGACGGTGAGGCGCTGTGCCCGGTGCCGCCGCTCGACCTTCCCGAACCGGGGCAGGACGGGCGGGCGGCGGCGTCGGTGCGGTTGTTCGCCGAGCGGGCGGCGGCCGTCCGGCCGGGGTTCACGGTGGACGGCGAGGTGGTCGGGGAGATCTGCCGGCGGCTGGACGGGCTTCCGCTGGCGATCGAACTGGCCGCCGCCCGGCTGCGGTCGATGTCGGCGGAGCAGCTCGCCGCCCGGCTGGACGACCGGTTCCGGCTGCTGACCGGCGGGAACAGGACCGCCCTGCCGCGGCATCGGACGCTGCGGGCCGTCGTCGCGTGGAGCTGGGACCTGCTGGCGGAGGCCGAGCGCCGGTTCGCCGAGCGGCTGTCGGTGTTCCCCGGCACGATCACGCCGGAGAGCGCGGCGAGGGTGACGGGCTCCGCCGACGCGCTGGACGTTCTGGACTCGCTCGTCGACCGGTCGCTGCTCCAGGCCATTGACGGCCCCGAGCCTCGTTTCCGCATGCTGGAGACCATCCGCGAGTACGGGCGGGAACGCCTGGCGGACGCCGGGGACACCGGCCGGGTGCGGGCCGCGCACGCCCGATGCTTCCTGGAGCTGGCCGAACGGGCGGAGCCGTATCTGCGCGGCCCGGAACAGCTGGGGTGGATCTCTCTGCTGGCGGCGGAGCGCGACAACCTTCTCGCCGCGCTGCACCACGCCGTGGACACGGGGGACGCCGAGGCGGCCGTCCGGATGTCCGCCGCGCTGGCCGTCTTCTGGATGATCCAGGGTGATCACGCCGAGGCGGCACGGCGGCTGCGGCTCGCCCTGGAGGTCCCCCGCCGGGCCCCGGTCCCGGGGGAGGCGGCGGCGGTGGGCGGTTACGTGCTCAACACCGTCCTGTCCGGGGGCGACGCGCGTGACGACCCGCTGATCGGCGAGTATCCGGGGGCGGCGGCGCATCCGCTGGCCGCGCTGATCGAGCCCGCGGTCGCGCTGCTGAACGACGACCCCGCCGGTGGTGTCGCGGCCGTTGACCGTCGCCTCCCCGAGCCCGACCCGTGGACGAACGCCACATTGCATCTGGTGCGCGCCATGCTCAACGGCAACCGGGGCGAGATGGGCCAGGCCCGCATGGACATCGCCGCAGCCCAAGCCGGGTTCCGCGCGGCCGGGGAGCGGTCCGGGCTGGCGCTCGCGCTGACCTTCGCGGCCGAGACGCAGACCGTCACCGGGGACTTCGGCGGCGCCGTCGCCGCGCTGGAGGAATCGATCGGGCTGCTGCGCGAGCTGGGGCAGGACGACAACGCCGGCATGCAGCGGATGATGCTCGCCATGGCGCGGGCCCGGTCCGGTGACGTCGGGCGGGCGCGGGACGAACTGTCCGCGATGATCGCGCCGGGTGCCGCGACCCCGGCCCGCCACCTGGTGCCCGTCCGGCTCGCACTCGGTGATCTCGCACGTCACGCCGGTGCTGCGGGCGAGGCCCGCGAGCACTACGCCGCCGCCGGACGGGAACTCGACCGCGTCCCGTCCCATCCGCAGTTCCGCTCGCTGCTGGAGACGGCGCACGGGCATCTGGCCATGGAACGGGACGACCCGGACGCGGCACGGCGGCATCTGCGGAAGGCGCTCACGCTCGCCGCCGGCGCGCCCGACATGCCGATCGCCGCCGTCGCCGGTTACGCGATCGCCCGCGCCGCGGCGGCCGACCCGGAGGGCGCCGCGGAGACGCTCGGTGCCGCGTCCGTCCTGCGCGGCGCGCCCGACACGTTCAACCCCGACGTCGTCGGGCTCACCCGCCGCCTCCGGAAGGACCTGGGCGAACGCGCCTTCCGGGCCGCCTACGACCGCGGTCGGCGGCTGGACGTCCCCGGCGCGTTCGCCCTGCTCGACGCTCAGCTCCGGCGCCGGTAGGCGGACACGGCGAGCGGCGCGAAGACGGCGAGGAACCCCGCCGACCACAGCAGCGTCATCGCCGCCGGATGCGCCACCGGACCGCCGACCAGCAGCCCTCGCGCGGCGTCCACCGCGTCGCTGACCGGGTTGACCTTCACCCACGCCTGGAGCCAGCCCGGCATCGTGTCCGTCGGGACGACCATGTTCGTGCCGAACGCCAGCGGGAAGATCCCGAGGAACGCCACCGTCTGCACGACGACCTCCTCCCTGATCAGGACGCCGATGAGCACGTTGATCCAGCCCATCGCGAAGCCCAGCGCGGTCGCCAGCCCGGCCGCGGCCAGCGCCGACGGCACATCGGTCTGGACGCGGAAGCCCATCAGGTAGCCGGTCGCGAACAGCACCACGGCCGCAACGACGTAGCGGATCACGTCGCCGAGGACGAGCCCGACGAGCGGCGCGGAACGTCCGATCGGCAGGCTCCGGAACCGGTCGAAGACGCCCTTCTTGATGTCGGTGTTGATGCTCAGCCCGGTCGCCAGCATCCCGGCGAGCAGCATCGTCATCACCAGCACACCGGGGAAGACGTACTGGAGATACGCGTGCGTGGAGCCGGACACCGCGCCGCCGAACAGGTACACGAACAGCAGCAGGAAGATGATCGGCATGAACAGCGCGTCGCTCAGCACGCCAGGACTGCGCCGCGTCTTGGTGAGGCTGCGCCCGGCGAGCAGCAGGCTGTGCCGGACGAGCCGGTAGCGCCGCCTCGGCCGCTCCGCCCCGCGCACGCCGATGCCGGATTCAAGGATGACGTCGCTGCTCATGCCGCCACCTCCTCGGTGTGCCGGCCGGTCAGGGTGAAGAACACCTCGTCCAGGCTGGGCAGCCGGAGCGAGAGTTCGGTGACGCCGATGCCGGCGGCGTCCAGGCGGCGGACGGCCTCGGTGAACGCGCCGTCCCCGTCCCCGCCGACCGGCACCGACACCATGTCCCGGCGCGACTCGACCTCGCGTCCCGACACCGCGTGCAGGATTACGGCGACCTCGGCGAGCCGCCCAGGATCACGCGGGCGGACGCTGATCGTCTGCCCGCCCGCGATCCGCTTCAGCTCGGCGGGCGTGCCGGACGCGATGACCGTCCCATGGTCGATGACGGTGATCTCGTCGGCGAGGGCGTCGGCCTCCTCCAGGTACTGCGTGGTCAGCAGGACGGCCCCGCCGCCGTCGGTCATCGACCGGATCAGCCGCCACGCCTCCTCCCGCCGGCCGGGGTCGAGGCCGGTCGTCGGCTCGTCCAGGTAGATCACGGCGGGACGCCCGATCATGCTGGCGGCGAGGTCGAGGCGGCGCCGCATCCCGCCCGAGTAGGTCGAGACGCGGCGCCCGGCGTCGTCGGTGAGCTCGAACCGCTCCAGCAGCTCGGCGGCGCGGGCCTGCGCCTCCGCCTTGCGCATGTCGAGCAGCCGCCCGATGAGGACGAGGTTCTCGGTCGCGGTGAGGTCCTCGTCCACGGACGCGTACTGCCCGGTGAGGCCGATCAGCTCCCGCACCTTCGCCGCGTCCCGGACCACGTCCAGCCCGCAGACCTCGGCCGTGCCCGCGTCCGGCCGCAGCAGCGTCGCCAGAATCCGCACGGCCGTTGTCTTCCCCGCGCCATTGGGACCGAGGACGCCGAGGACGGTGCCCGGCCGCGCGGCCAACTCCACCCCCGCCAGCGCGGTCGTCTTCCCGAACCGTTTGACCAGGCCGTTTGCTTGAAATGCGTAACTCATACCGCGCAGGCTGCCGTGCGCCGCTCACAAACCGCTCACAGCACCTCGTGCCACCGCGCCGTGTCGGTGTACTGGTGAAGCCACGAGACCTTGCCGCCGGTGACATGCCACAGATGGACGAACTCGGCGCCACCGGTGGTGTCTTCGGTCACCGGTTGGCCTTGCTCGGCCTGGCGGCTCATCACGGCTGACCCCATTGCCTGGTGGGGGACATCCGGTGCTTCAGGATCAGGTCCAGTGCCGTGGCCGCTCCCTTGGCGTTTCCGCAGGGGGCCACGAAGCCGCCGCGTCCGTCCCCGGTCTCGAAGTAGGCCCACATCCCGCCGGGCACGGCCCGGAGCGTCACCACGGCCCAGACCTTTTCGGCCGCGCTGTCCCAGTAGACCCACAGCAGTGGGACGGGGCAGCGGAACTCCTGCCGGTCGTAGAGCCCCACGCACCGCCAGCCCAGCGGTATCAGCGCGACCCGCAGCCGCTCCAGGTTCCGCACCGCCGTGTCGTGGCCCATGCACGTCCGCCAGTCCAGCACGATCCGCCACCGCCCGGCCGTCCGGCGCACGACCCGCGCCATC
>NZ_BCQQ01000223.1 GCF_001552155.1 Actinomadura formosensis NBRC 14204
TGGCACGTCGAGCCGAAGCGGCCCGCCGTCCCGCTGCCCGCTTATCCGTTCCAGCGTGAGCGGTACTGGCTGAACCCGGCCCCAGCGGCGAAGGACGCGGCCGGGCTCGGGTTGAGTGCGGCCGAGCACCCGCTGCTCGCCACGACCACGGCGCTGCCCGACGGGAGCTGGCAGGCCACCGGGCTCCTCTCCCTGGACGCGCAGCCGTGGCTCGCCGACCATGCCGTCCACGGAACTCCGATCCTGCCCGGCACCGCGTTCCTCGACCTGGTGCTCCACGCCGCCCACGCCCTCAACACACCCACCCTCGAAGAACTCACCCTCCACACACCCCTCACCACCGACACACCCCGCGACCTGCACATCAACGTCACCGCACCGGACGACCAAGGCGTTCGCGAAATCAGCGTGCATTCGCGCCCGCACGACAGCGAAGGCGACTGGGTCCTGCACGCGAGTGGTGTCCTGTCCCCGGCGGAGCGGGACGTCCCGGACGACGACGCCGCCTGGCCGCCGGAGGGCACGGCACCCGCAGATCTCGCCGGAATTTACGAAGCGCTGTCCGAGCGCGGCTACGACTATGGCCCGGCGTTCCAGAACCTCCGCGAGATGCGGGAGCAGGCCGCGACGCTGCACGCCCGCGTCCAGCTCGACCCCGACACCCCCGTCACCGGCTACGACATCCACCCCGCGCTGCTGGACGCCACGCTCCACGCACTGCTCGCGGCGATCGTTCTGCGTGAGGACGGCCCGGTGAGCCTCCCATTCTCGTGGTCGGGTGTCCGGGTGCACGCCGTAGAGGCAGACACACTGCACGTCCGGCTAACGACAATGAGGCCCGGAACGATCGCGTTGCATGCCGCCGACCCGGCGGGACGGCCCGTCCTCACCGTCGAGGAGCTGACGCTCCGGCCGCTGAGCACCGACCTCGCGGCCGCCGCAGCGCCCACCCGCGCCGCCGGCGACGACCTGTTCCTCCTGGAATGGCAGCCCGCCGAGACGACGACCGCGGAGCCCGGAACGCCGGTCTTCATCGGCGACGCCGAGAACGGCTACGGAACGCTGGCAGAGCTGAGCGCCGCAGTCGCGGAAGGGACGCTCCCGGCCCCGGCCGACGTGGTGGCGCTGCCCAGCCTGTTCGCGACGTCCTGCGGCGACGACCTGGACAAAGACTGCACCTGCCCCGACGCCGTCGAGACGGCCTCGGCCGCGGCGCTCGCCCTCGTCCAGGAATGGCTGGACGCCCCGCACCTGCACACCGGCACCCTCACGGTCTGCACCCGCCACGCGCACGCGATGCCAGATGACGACCACGAGCTGAACCTGGCGCACGGCGCCGTGTGGGGCCTGGTCCGCACCGCGCAGAATGAGCACCCGGACCAGTTCCACCTCCTCGACGCCACGTCGTCCGGCACCACCGGGATCTCCGCCGCCGTCGCCGCCGCGCACGCGCTCAGCGAGGCGCAACTGGCGGTGCGCGGCGACCGCGTGTACCGGCCGAGGCTGGCCCGGGCGGGTTCGCGGGGGCCGCTCCCGGCCGCGCCGTCCGCGTGGCGGCTGGACACCTCCGCCCGGACGGGCAGCCTGGACGATCTCGTCGTCGTCCCGTCCGACGCGCGGGACGTCGCGCTCCTCCCGCACCAGGTGCGGGTCGCGGTGCGCGCAGCCGGGATCAACTTCCGGGACGTGTTCGTCACGCTCGCCATGCGCGAGGGCGAGACCGGCCTCGGCCTGGAAGGCGCGGGCGTCGTACTGGAGGTCGGCTCTGACGTCACCGGCCTCGCGCCCGGCGACCGGGTAACCGGCCTGTTCGAGCACGCCTTCGGGCCCGTCGCGGTCGCCGACCGGAGGCACCTGGCGAAGCTGCCGGACGGATGGACGTTCGAGCAGGGCGCGTCCGTCCCGATCGTGTTCCTCACCGCCTACCACGGCCTGGTGAACATCGCCGGGCTGCGTCCCGGGCAGTCGGTGCTCGTGCACGCGGCGGCCGGAGGCGTCGGGATGGCGGCGGTGCAGCTCGCCCGGCGCCTCGGGGCCGAGGTGTACGGGACGGCGAGCGCCGCGAAACGCGACGCTGTGCGGAAACTCGGCCTGGACGACGCGCACACGTCCGACTCGCGCAGCCTCGTCTTCGAGCAGGAGTTCCAGGAGGCGACAGGCGGCGCCGGGTTCGACATCGTGCTGAACTCGCTCGCCCACGAGTTCGCCGACGCCTCCCTGCGGCTGCTGCCGCGCGGCGGCCACTTCGTGGAGATCGGCAAGACCGACATCAGGGACGCAGGCGCCGTGGCCGCCGAACATCCCGGTGTCGTCTACGAGGCGTTCGATCTCCTGGCGGTGCCGCCGGAGCGCGTCCAGGAAATGCTCGACGAGCTGATGGCGCTGTTCGCCTCGGGCGCTTTGAAGCCGCTGCCAGTGCGGTGCTGGAACCTGCTCGACGCGCGTGCCGCCCTGCGCCATCTGCGCGAGGGCGCCAACATCGGCAAGATCGTGCTGACCCCGCCGCGGACGCTGGACCCGGACGGCACGGTCCTGATCACCGGCGGCACCGGCACGCTCGGCGGGCTCATGGCCCGGCACCTGGTCACCGAGCACGGCGCGCGGCGGCTGCTGCTCACGAGCCGCCGCGGCCCGGACAGCACGGGCGCCGCCGAACTGGCGGCCGAGCTGGAAGAACTCGGCGCGCACGTTACCGTCGCGGCCTGCGACGTCGCCGACCCAGACGCCCTGGACGCCCTTCTGTCGGACGTGCCCGACGCGCATCCCCTGACGGCCGTCGTGCACGCCGCCGGGGTGCTGCGGGACGCGCCCGTGACCGGGCTGACCGGCGACCACCTCACCGAGGTGCTGCGCCCCAAGGTGCACGCCGCTTGGAACCTGCACCAGCAGACCCGCGACCTGGACCTGGACGCGTTCGTGCTGTTCTCCTCCGCCGTCGGCGTCCTCGGTAACCCCGGCCAGGCCAACTACGCCGCCGCCAACAGCTACCTCGACGTCCTCGCCCACCAGCGGCACCGGCACGGGCTGGCCGCCGCGTCGGTGTCGTGGGGACTGTGGGAGCACAGCAGCGCCATGACCGGCGAGCTGACCGGCGCGGACCTCGCCAGGCTCCGGCGCGCCGGGCTCACCCCGATGAGCGACGAGCACGCGCTGGCGCTGCTGGACGCCGCCGTCCAGCTCGGCCGCCCGCACCTGGTCGCGACGCCGCTGCCGACGGCGACCACCGCGCACCACCCGTCGCCGCTGCTGCGCGACCTGGCCCCGGCCACCCGCCGCTGCACCGCCGCCTCCGGCGCCGCGGCGGCCGACGCGACCTGGGCCGAGACGCTCGCCGCGCTGCCCGCCGACGACCGGTACCCGTGGGTGCTGGACGAGGTCCGCGCGCAGGTCGGCGTCGTCCTCGGGCACGCCGACCCGAGCGGGCTCGACGACCGGCGCGCGTTCAAGGAGCTGGGCTTCGACTCGCTCACCGCCGTGGAGCTGCGCAACCGGCTGAACTCGCTCACCGGGATGCGGCTGCCGACGACGCTGGTCTTCGATCGTCCGACGATCCACGCCATCACCGGCTTCCTGATCGAGGAGGCCGCGGGCGGCGCCCCCGCCCCGCTCTCCGTCACCGCCCGCGTCGACGAGACCGATCCCGTCGTGATCGTCGCGATGGGCTGCCGCTACCCCGGCGGCGCGGACACGCCGGACGCGCTGTGGCGGCTCGTCCGCGACCAGGTCGACGCGATCGGCCCCTTCCCGGACGACCGCGGCTGGAGCAGTGGCCTGTACGACCCGGATCCTGATCGTCCGGGGACGTCCTATGTCCGGTCGGGCGGCTTCCTGTACACGGCGGGCGACTTCGACGCCGAGTTCTTCGGCATCAGCCCGCGCGAGGCCCTCGCCATGGACCCGCAGCAGCGGCTCCTGCTGGAGACGTCCTGGGAGACGATGGAGAACGCCGGGATCGACCCGACGACGCTGCGCGGCCGTCCCGTGGGCGTGTTCGTCGGCGCGGTCTCCCAGGACTACGGGCCCCGGATGCACCAGGGCCCGAAGGAGGTCGGCGGCTACCTGCTCACCGGCAACATCAGCAGCGCCATCTCCGGCCGGGTCTCCTACACCTACGGCTTCGAGGGCCCGGCGGTGACGGTGGACACGGCGTGCTCGTCGTCCCTGGTCGCGATCCACCTGGCGGCGCAGGCGCTCCGCTCGGGCGAGTGCGAGCTGGCGCTCGCCGGGGGCGTGGCGGTGATGAGCTCCCCCGGCATGTTCCTGGAGTTCAGCCGCCAGCGCGGTCTTTCGTCGGACGGACGCTGCAAGCCGTTCGCCGCGGCCGCCGACGGAACGGGCTTCGCCGAGGGCGCCGGCGTGCTGCTGCTGGAGCGGCTGTCGGACGCCGAACGTCTCGGTCACCGCGTGCTCGCCGTCGTGAAGGGCTCGGCGATCAACCAGGACGGTGCCAGTAATGGGTTGTCCGCGCCTAACGGGCCGTCGCAGGAGCGTGTGATTGAGCAGGCTCTCGCCAATGCCGGGCTGTCGGCCGGGCAGGTCGATGTGGTCGAAGCGCATGGGACGGGCACCAGCCTGGGTGATCCGATCGAGGCGCAGGCCCTGCTCAATACGTATGGGCAGCACCACACTGCTGAGCTGCCTTTGTATCTGGGGTCGATCAAGTCGAACATCGGGCACACGCAGGCTGCGGCCGGCGTCGCGGGTGTCATCAAGACGGTGCAGGCGATGCGGCACGGGATGCTACCGGCGTCGCTGCATCTGGACGAGCCGTCGCCTCATGTCGACTGGGACACCGGGCACGTGGCGCCGCTCGCTGACAGCACCCCGTGGCCGGAGACGGGGGAGCCGCGTCGGGCTGCGGTGTCGTCGTTCGGGATCAGCGGTACCAACGCGCATTTGATTCTGGAAGCCGCGCCTGAGACGTCGGACGAGGGCGTTGTTGAGGCGTCGGCTGGTCCTGTGGTCACCGTGCCTTTGTCGGCGAAGACGCCCGAGGCTTTGCGGGATGCCGCCGCTCGGCTGGGCGACCACCTTGCGGATCGTCCGGAGGCCACTCCGGCTGAGCTGGCGGGGGCGCTTTCACAACGGACGTTGTTCGACCACCGGGCCGTCATCGTGGCCCGGAATGACGACACGGCGACTCTCGTCCAGGCGCTCACCGCCCTGGCCTCCGATGAGGCGCATGCATCCCTGGTCACTGGCACGCCCCGAGACGGCGGCGGCGTGGTGTTCATGTTTAGTGGTCAGGGCAGCCAGCACCTGGGCATGGGGCAGGAGCTTCACAGCACGTCACCCGTCTACACCGAGGCGTTCGACGCTGTGTGCGAGGCGGTCGACCCACACCTGGACCGGCCGCTCGCCAGCGTGGTGTTCGGGGACGATGCGGAGC
>NZ_BCQQ01000224.1 GCF_001552155.1 Actinomadura formosensis NBRC 14204
GGGTCGGGACGGCGTCACGCGGGTGTGGTCGCTGTGTGGGGCCTGCACAATCGCTCCGGCTCTGAACGGTACGGCGGCGGCCGCGGCTCTGCTGTGGCGTCCGGACTGCCTGACCTGCCGGGATACCGGTTGGGCGCATCCTCGGGTGCTGTCGCCGGCTGAGGCGGCGGCCGCGTGGGCCTCGTGGCTCGACATGACGTGACCTCACACCTTCTCGAAGGCCCTCGGATCACTGGTCCGGGGGCCTTCGTCGTGGCGGCCGCCGTCGCGGTACGTCTGCGGTTTCACGTACGCCGATGACGTGACGTACGCCCCGCACGAAACCCGGAGTGCCGCACGGCCCGGAGTGCCCGGACGCCCGAACGGTCCGCATGATCGCTCACGGTTGCGGGCGTCCGGGTGTTCCGGCTCGCGGGGGTCTGGGGGCGGTGGAGCCCCCAGCGGCAACGACGCTCAACCGGCCGTCCGCACCGCTCCTGAGCGTTCTCGGAGCCTGCTGTCGTGACTGCTCATGGCGCGTTCGTGGTCGCGTGCGTCCGGCGCTGGCGAGACTTCAGTAAGTACGGTGTTCCGTGATTCAGTAACGCTCATGGGCGTTGCGGTCGCGTTCGCGAACTTGAAGCCGGGAACGGGCAAGACCACGTGTGCGGTGCTGCTGGCGTACGCACTGCATGAGCGGGGGCATCGGGTGGTGCTGGCCGACTGCGATCCGGCCGCGTCGGCGCTGTCGTGGTCGGACGCGGTGAGCGGGTTCCCGTTCGATGTGTACGGCCTGGCGATGCGCGACGCTGGGCGGCGGCTGGCCGGACTGTCCGGCCCGGACACCGTGGTCGTGGCGGACCTGCCGCAGGCAGAAGACCACGGGCTGATCGTGCGGTCGGTGCTGCGGCACGTGGACGAGATCACGATCCCGGTGGCGCCGTCCACGATCGAGGTCGAGCGCACCTCGGGCATGGCTGACCTGCTGGATGAAGTCGCGGAAGTACGCACGTCCCCCGCCCGGGTGGCGGTGCTGCTGAACCGCGTGGTCGGCTCGGCCCGGTCCGGCCGCGACGTCCGCCAGGCGCTCACCGATCTCGGGTACGAAGTGCTCGGCGCGCAGATCCCGCGCCGTGAGGTCTACGCGCTGGCCTACGGCGAACCGCCGCGCGTCCGGCCCGGTGATCCGTTCGACGTGCTGGCCGAGACCTACCTGGCCCGTGCCGGCCTGCCGCTGAAGGGCGCGCGGTGATGGCGCGGCGTAGCGGGTCCTCGCCGGACCGGTTCGCCGCGGCTGGCCGCTCGCGCCGCAAGGACGCCGAGACCGGCCAGGCTCCGACGCCCGGCGCGACCGCGCGACGAACCAAGCCGGTCCGGATCACGGTCGATCTGGACCCGGCCGACTACCGCGCCATGCGCCAGCTCGTCGACGAGCTGGCGGAGCGAACCGACACCCCAACGTTGCCGCACTCGGTGATGTGGCGGGCGCTGCTGCGCCAGGCCGCCGCCGACCCCGCCCGGCGGGAAGAGCTGGCCGCGCAGATCCGCGCCGACCTGACCGGCTGACCCCTCGCGGAGGGGCTGTCTCGGCGTCTCGTCTCGGCGTCTCGTCTCACGGTCGTCTCGCCCCGTGCAGAGGCCCTCAAGGCGCGCGCGCATATACGCGCGCGAACCCCTGCTGAGACGGTGAGACGAGACGGGCCGCTCGGGGCCGCTGAATCTTTCGGCAACCGGTCCGCCTGCCATCGGCCGGCGGGCGGGCCGGGCCGGGACCGGCCCCCAGGCCGCACGCCCGGCCCGGCCCGCCCTCGCGGCCGCGCCAGCGGCCGCGCTTGATCCCAAACAGCTCAATTCGGCAATGCTCGCCCGGCCCGGTGTCACGCCCTTCCCGTCACAAGAGGGGCCGGGGAGAGAGTTACAGGTCAGCGGCGCCGTGACACCGTGACAGCTACACGCGTGACAGAGCCCGTGACAAGATCGTTTCCGGTGCCGGGCTCGCAGCCACGCGCAGCCGTACGGGGCCGTCCTGCCAGGTTTCGTCGCGCGCTCGGTTCCGCGGCCGCCGGGACGAAACCCCTCACGTCCTGGTGGACGTTGGCGGCGGCCGGGACCGGCCCGGAGAGGCCGCACGCCCGGCCGCCGTCGACGTCCTGGCCGCGCTCGGCGCGGCCCTTGAAGACGTAGAGAAAGTTCTCACTCAGCCGTGTTCGCCCTCGTCGCGGCCCTCGTAGAGGGTCACGAGCTGCTGGAGCAGGCCGTAGCACTCACCGACTGCGCGTGCGGGGCCGCGCTGGTAGCCGTGCTGGTCGAGCAGCGCGAACACCTCGTGAACCAATCCGAGGGTGAACCGCTCGTCTCCAGTGTCGGCTGTGTTCGTGGTCATGGGGGTTGCGCCTCTCTCGAAAGTGCCCAGGGCCGGTTGCTTGGGGCCGGTCAGCTTGACGCTGTAAGGGTGCTGGCTCGCGAGTTCAGCGGGTGGCAAGTCGGGCATCGGCGGACACGGCCCTCGTCGTCCTCGCTCTGCCGCTTGATCGGGTCGGAGCACTCACCGCACCACTCCCGCCGTTGACGGCCCTCAGAAGTTGCTGAGAGGGCCGCTGGCGCGTCGGGGGCCGTCAGGGCATACCCGAGGTCCCGCCAGCCCTTAGCGGCCATCCAGCGGGCGACTGAAGCCAGATGTGCCGGGTCGTGCCCTTCGGCGAGCAACTCGGCTGCCTGCTCGCGGATCTTGCGCTCGCTGCCAGGGACGCGCGGCAACCCCGTACCGGCCGTCCACGCGGCCGCGACAGCGCGGGCTTGTTCGTCCCGCGAAGAGGTCTCTCTCTCCCCCTCTTCGGGCGCCGTACGGGGCGCCGGGACGTCGCTTTCGCGCGCGTCTGAGAGAGAGACATTCTGGAGGGAGAGAGGAACCGCCGCACCCATGCGGCCCCCCCCGCCGGGCTTCTCTGATCCCGGCGGGGCGATCTGCGGAGGCTGCTCGCGCTCCCTGCGGGCGGCCTTCCGGGCCTCGGCACGCGCGGCTGCGCGCTCGTCCCACAGCTCGTGGTCGAGCAGCTCGTACACGCTCGGCAGGTTCGCATGTGAGCTGTTGGGGTCGCGGCGGCGCTCCACGCGCACCAGGCCGCGACGCTCCAGGCGCTTGGTCGCCCGGTCCACGGTGTCTACCGACCGGCCGATGCACGCCGCGAGAACCGCGCGTGTCGGGATGTCCTCGCCGCTCGGGTCCGGGTCGCTGTCGCGGCCGTCCTTGTCAACGAAGCTGGCCAGAGCGGCGTAGAGCGCCTTGTCGACCGGATCCACCGAGCCGTCGCGCGCCAACTGGGCATCGAACTTCACCCAGTCCATATCGGCCGGGCGGACCACGCGGGGCGTGAAGCTGTCGGAACGGGTGGGTACGCTCATGTCGAAACGTCCTTCTTGCTTGACCTGGTGGGAAGTGACTTGTGGGGCCGGGAGTTCGCAGCTCCCGGCCCTTCGCTTTTACTCAGCATCTTGCTCGGGTGGCCTGGCCCAACGGTGTGCCGTCGCGGCAGGGATGCCGGTCAGCTCGGCAATCTGTCTGTAGGAGAGGCCGAGTCTCGCCAGCGCGGCTATGACGGCGGCACCCGCCTCCGTATTGACGTGGCGTCGCCGCCACGCTTCAACGGCGGCCGCGACCAATTTTCCCTGTTCAACCTGGGTGTTTTCCTGGTCCGGCAGAAGCTCGCGAAGGGCGTCTTCCAAGTCCATAGCTTTCCGTTCCTGTCTCATTGTGAGACAGTATCAATGCTGTCTCAGAGTGAGACAGTACGCGGCCCCGGCGTCGTCGCCAAACACCGCCGGGGCCGCTGGACCAGCTCAGTCGAACGGAAGGACTGGCCCATGAACACTCTCTCGCGGGTGTCGTGTGCTGTGGAGCGTGAGGTTCTGCGGTCGGAGTCGTTGCCGTCCCGGTCGGAGTTTTTCGCGGCTGCGGCTGCGGCGGTGGAGCGGGGGGACTGGGCGGCGCTGCCGGTGCTCCCGGAGCCGTTCCCGGTCGAGGAGGTGTGCGAGACCTGCCGGGGGACCGGCTACGAGCGGCGGGGGCCGGGGCGGCTGGCGCTGTGTCTCTGCATGGGGAACGACGACCATCCGGGGTTCGACCTGGAGCGCCGGGCGTCGCGGCCGAGCTGGGCCGAGCGGCTGGACGA
>NZ_BCQQ01000225.1 GCF_001552155.1 Actinomadura formosensis NBRC 14204
CCCGCCCGGCGGGCCCGCCGCCCACCAGCACCGCGACGCAGGTCCCGGTGCCGCGCCGCGCCGCCGCCACCGAGCGGGCCTCGTCCCCGGACAGCGCCCCGAACACCGCGATGACCAGGCCCTCGCCGTCCCGCCCGCGCTGGGCGGCGCGCAGCGCGGCCAGCCCCGCCGTCAGGGAGCTGCCCTTGGACCTGCGCGCCACGGCCAGCGTGTCGAGCAGCAGCGCCTCGAACGCCCCCTCCGACGGCGCGGCCGCAAGCGCCTCGCCGGCGTCGGTGACATAGCGCAGGCTCATCCCCGTCCGGACGAGGTGCACGCCGATCGACGCGGCCGCCGCCACCGCCTGCTCGAACGAACCGCTCGGGCCCTCACCCCGGTGCGAGGCCCAGCGCGTGTCGAGGAACAGCGTCCCGCTGCTCTGGAAGTGCTGCTCCTCCCGGCGCACCATCAGCTCTCCGTGCCGGGCGGTGGACCGCCAGTGCACGCGGCGCAGGTCGTCGCCGTGCCGGTACTCGCGGGGCGCCACGTCGTCCTCGCCCGCCGCCGACACCGCGCGGGCGACGCTGTCGCCGCCGCCCGACCACCCGCCCGCCGGCCGGCTGTGCGGCAGCGGGACGATCGCGGGCGTCACCGTGAGCGTGTCGGACAGGCTGAACGAGCGCACCAGCTCCACCATCCCGAACGGGTCGGCGAGCCGGACGGTCAGCGGCCCCACGCGGTACCGCCCGCGCGCGTCCGAGCGGATCCGGTAGCCGAGCCCGCGGGAACCGTGCGGCTCGATCCGCTCCAGCACGAACCGGGCCCGCCCGCCGAGCGCGTGGGGGACCCGGTCCTCCACCATCAGCAGCCCGCTCGGCAGCCGGGACACGTTCTCCAGCCGCAGGTCGACGCGGGTCTCGTGGCCGACCGGCAGCCGCGCCGGCTCCAGCCGCCGCGCGCACGCCAGCCGGTACCGGGTCCGCGACACCGCGAGCATGCACAGCAGCGGCAGCACCAGCACGAGCACCCCGGCCCGCAGCAGGTCGCGCTCGCCGAGGACGATCGCGCACGCGATCGCGGTCACGCCGGCGGCCACGAAGGACCGCCCGCGCGTGGTGAGGCCGGCCAGCGCGCGTCCCACCGGTCACTTCCCGGGGGAGGGCACCGGCAGCCGCTTCACCAGGTCGGCCACGACCTGCTCGGGCCGCCGCCGCTCCACCTGCGCCTCCGCGGTCGGCAGCAGCCGGTGCGCGAGGACGGGACCGGCGAGGTCCTGGATGTCGTCGGGGACGACGTAGTCGCGGTCGTCGAGCGCCGCGTAAGCCCGCGCGGCCCGCACCAGGTGCAGGGTCGCCCGCGGGGACGCGCCGAGCCGCAGCTCGGGATGCTTGCGGGTGGCGGCGACCAGGTCGATCGCGTACTGCCGCACCGCCGGCGCGACGTGCTGCTGCCGCACCACCTCGATGAGGTCGCGGACGTCGGAGGCGTGCGCGACCGGGGTGAGCCGATCCAGCGGAGACGCCTGGCCGTGCGTGTCGAGCATCTCCAGCTCGGCCGCCGGATCGGGGTAGCCCATCGAGATGCGGGCGGTGAACCGGTCGCGCTGCGCCTCCGGCAGCGGGTAGGTGCCCTCCATCTCGATCGGGTTCTGCGTGGAGATCACCATGAACGGCGGCTCCAGCGCGTAGGTGGTGCCGTCCACCGTGACCTGGCGTTCCTCCATGCATTCCAGCAGCGCCGACTGTGTCTTCGGGGACGCCCGGTTGATCTCGTCGCCGACCACGATGTTGGCGAACACCGGGCCGGGCTTGAACTCGAACTCGCGCAGCTCCTGGTTGTAGGCGCTGACCCCGGTGATGTCGCTGGGCAGCAGGTCCGGGGTGAACTGGACGCGCCGCACCGAGCAGTCGACCGAGCGCGCGAGCGCCTTGGCGAGCATCGTCTTGCCGACCCCGGGCACATCCTCGATCAGCAGGTGCCCCTCCGCCAGCAGCACCGTGAGCGCGAGCCTGACCACCGAGGACTTGCCCTCGATCACCGACTCCACCGCGTCCCGGATCTTGTCCGCGACATGGGCGAGTTCGTCGAGCCCGCGGCCCGCCCCCTCGCCTCCCGAGGCGCCGCGACGGGCAGGGTGGGATGCCGGGGGGTCGGTCTCCATGAACGACTCACCGTGCGTACCTACTGCCACCAAACCCTCCTCAGCCGTTCCACCCGACAGTACGTCGTCGGAAGGCCCACTGTGATGTTCGCGGGGAACGCGAGCCCATTGTGCTCCACGGGAAGGACGTCGAACGCCGTCCCGCCGCGCCCCCACTTCACTCCACCAAGATCATCCAGTGTCCGCGGCCGGCTCCGGAAGGGCGTCCAGGACCGCCGCGCCGCGGCCCGGCGCGCGGAGCGGCACCCGCCGGGCCCCACTCCGCACCACCCCCTCTGACCTGCGCTTTCCGGCGCCGAATTCGCCCGTGGACGGTGTTTTTCTTGTTGACGGTGGGGAAGAGTGGAGTAGAGTGGGGCGCCGTGGGGAGCTGGAGCACCCCCATGCGGCGCGGGAGGTGGGCCGGTGTTCCTCGGCACCCATTCCCCGCGCCTCGACGACAAGGGACGGCTGTTCCTGCCGGCGAAGTACCGCGAGGAGCTGTCGGGGGGATTGGTGATCACGAAGGGCCAGGAGCGCTGCCTGTACGTCTTCCCCATGGCGGAGTTCCAGCGGATTACCGAGGCTCTGCGCGCCGCGCCGGTCACTGAGAAGGCGGTCCGCGGCTACAGCCGGGTCTTCTTCGCCAGCGCCTCCGACGAGGTGCCGGACAAGCAGGGCCGCGTCACGATTCCTCCGCCGTTGCGCAGGTACGCGGGCCTCACCCGCGACTGCGCGGTCATCGGGGCCAACACACGTCTGGAGATCTGGGACGCCCAGGCCTGGGAGACCTACCTGGAGCAGGAGGAGCAGACGTTCTCCGATGTCTCGGAGGAGGTGTTGCCAGGGATCCTCTGAGATGACGACTCGCCGGTCCGTTGACCGCCGTGGCCCACGTTCGGCCAGGTCTCCAGCCGCTCTCCAAGCCAGCTGGCGCAGCTTCCCCGGTGCCAGACGGCGACCCCCCGCGGATACCGCGGTGATCTTCCTCTAGGGCAGCGGATGGGGACCTGGCCGGGCGAGGCCCCCTGCGGGGGCAGGGGGGCGGTCCGGTCCGGCGATGCCACACAGTCCGCGAGCGAGGTGGCAGTACAGGGGGTGAAGCATGGATGTGGACGACCACGCGTCCGAGAGCCGGGAGCCGGGCCACGGCCACGTACCGGTCATGCTCGGCCGCGTCCTCGAACTTCTCGTCCCCGCCGTGGAGGCCGTCACCGGCCGCGACCCCGTCTACCTCGACGCCACGCTCGGCATGGGAGGCCACGCCGAGGCGATGCTGCGGGCCGTCCCGCGGCTGCGCCTGATCGGCCTCGACCGCGACACCGTCGCGCTGGAGCGCTCTGCGCTCCGGCTCGCCCCGTTCGGCGACCGGGTGAGGCTGGAGCACGCCGTCTACGACGAGATCCCCGCGGTGCTGCGCCGGCTCGGCGTGCCCGCGGTGGACGCCGTCCTGTTCGACCTCGGAGTGTCGTCCCCGCAGCTCGACGAGACCGGCCGCGGCTTCGCCTACTCCTACGACGCCCCCCTCGACATGCGGATGGACCGCACCCAGCGGCTCACCGCCGCCGAGGTGGTCAACGGCTACCCGCCCGCCGAGCTCGCCCGGATCCTGCGCGAGTACGGCGAGGAGCGGTTCGCACAGCGCATCGCGGCGGCCATCGTCCGCGAGCGCGAGCGCGCCCCGCTGGAGTCCACCCGCCGGCTCGCCGACCTCGTGCGCACCTCCATCCCGGCCGCGACCCGCCGCACCGGCGGCAACCCGGCCAAGCGCACCTTCCAGGCGCTGCGCATCGAGGTGAACGGCGAACTCGACGTCTGGCGCCGGGCGCTGCCCGCCGCCCTGGACGCGCTCCCGGTCGGCGGCCGGATCGCCGTTCTCAGCTACCACTCCCTGGAGGACCGCATCACCAAGCGGGTCCTCGCCGCCCAGGCGGCCGACACCACCCCGCCGGACCTGCCCGTCCCGCTGCCCGAGCACGAGCCGAGGTTCCGGCTCCTGACGCGCGGGGCCGAGCTGCCGTCCGACGCGGAGACCACGACCAACCCACGGGCCGGATCGGTGCGGATGCGCGCCGCGGAGCGGATCCGGGAGGCGACATGACGACGACGAGCAGGCGCCGGCCGGCCAAGGCGCCGAAGAAGCCGAAGAAGGGCACCGCCGCCGTGAAGACGACGGCCACGCCGCGGACCGCCGCGGCGGCGGCCGCGAAGCCCGCGCCCAAGCCCGCGCCCAAGGCCCCGTCCAAGAGCACGGCCGCCAAGCCGGCGGCGAGGAAGAGCGTGAAGCAGAGGACCGCGGGGGCGGCGGGCCGGTCCCGCCCGGCCGTGTCCCGCCGGGCCGCACCGCGCACGCCGTTCGTGCTGCTCGTCGTCGGGCTGCTCGGCGGCGCCCTGGTGAGCCTGCTCCTGCTCAACACCGTCCTCGCGAGGGACGCGTTCACGCTGACCAGGCTCCAGCAGAGCACCAAGCAGCTCGAACAGCAGCGCCAGGCCTACGAGGAGGAGAACGCGCGGGAGGGCTCCCCGGCGAACCTGGAGAAGAAGGCCAGGGCGCTCGGCCTGAAGAAGGCCGAGGACCCGGTCTTCTTCAACCCCGAGACCGGCCAGGCGAGCGGCGGCGCGATCCGTCCCGTCCCGCCCGCGGCAGCCGCTTCGGCCGGTGCCGCGGGCGTCGTCGGCGTCCCCGGCACCGTGGTGCCCGGCGACGACGTCCGGCCCGGGACCGGGGCGCCGTGACGGGGCGCGGCGCCCGGAAGCGGGAGACACGGTGACGAAACGGCCGGGAGACGGGAACACCGGCCCTTCGCCCGGCAGACGACGCGCCGGCGGGCGGGCCTCCCGGGGTTCGGCCGGGCGGGACGACAAGAGCGGCCCGGGCGCGGCGCGCGCGTCCGGGCATCAGACCGGCGGCACTCCGCGCTCCCCGGGCGGGAGGGCGGACGGCGCGGGACGGCCCGGCAAGAAGGGCGGCGCGCCCCGCCGCCCCGCGCGCACCGGGACGGGCACCACGCCCCGCAAGGAGACCCAGCGCAAGGGACAGGCCGGGCGCAAGGGGACAGAGCGCACGGCGGCGCAGCGCAAGCAGGCGCCCAAGGGCGCGTCCACGGGCAAGCCCGCCCGGAAGAAGCCGCCCGCCGGCGCCGGCAAGAAGCCGCGGGCCGGGAGCGGG
>NZ_BCQQ01000226.1 GCF_001552155.1 Actinomadura formosensis NBRC 14204
CTCCTATGTGTCCGAGAGGGACGCCGCTGTCGGACAGCAGCGACACGAAGCTGTGCCGCATCTTCTGCGGGTCCAGTCGGACGCCGTGAGTTCCGCACGCGCAACTACGCGGTGGAACTCTCGCCGGACGTTGCCCGCGCTCAGTTGCCCGTCGGTCCGTGTGGCGAATACGAGGCCGCCGTGCCGGTCCGGCTGCGTTAGGGCGTGTCCGGTGGATCATGAGTTGATCCAGAGTAGGGCGGTGACCAGGACGAGTCCTGCGCGGTAGTTGCGGGCGAGTTTGTCGAACCGTGTGGCGATGCCGCGCCATTGTTTGAGGCGGCCGATGCAGCGTTCGACTACGTTGCGGCGCCGGTACAGGGCCGGGTCGAACACCGGTGGGCGCCCGCCTCGTGAGCCGCGGCGGGCGCGTCCGGCCTTCTGGTCGGCGCGTTGGGGAATGGTGACGGCGATGCCCCGCCGGCGCAGGGTCCGGCGGATCGCCGCCGAACTGTAGGCCTTGTCTGCGATCACCCGGTCCGGTCGGCACCGCGGCCGCCCCCGCCCCGGGCGCGGCACCCCGATCCCGGCAAGGACGTCGGGGAAGGCGGTGCAGTCGTTGACGTTGCCGGCGGTGAGCACGATCGACAGCGGCATTCCGCGCCCGTCGACGGCCAGGTGGACCTTGGTGGTCAGCCCGCCCCGTGACCGCCCGAGCGCCTGACCGCTGCCCGATGCCGGGTTCGTCCCGTCCGGTTCCCCTTTTTGCGGGCACCGGCGGCGTGCTGGTGAGCGCGCACGACGGTGGAGTCGAAACTGACCGTCCAGTCGATCCGGCCGACCGCATCATCGTGGACCTGCACATGGGTGAGGATGCGGTCGAAGGTGCCGTCGGCGGCCCACCTGCGGTACCGCTCATAGACGGTCTTCCACTTGCCGTACCGCTCCGGCAGGTCCCGCCACGGGGCACCGGTGGCCGGCTTCCACAAGATCCCGTTCAACACCGTGCGGTGATCGGCCCACCGGCCACCCCGAGCGGGCTGCGCGGGCAAAAGCGGCTCGATCCGCCGCCACGCCGCATCGGTCAACTCATGCCGTCGCACCATGACACAGCATCAAATCCACACCCAAAGATCACCCTCAGCCAAACACCAAGATCTACCGGACACGGCCTAGCTCCCAGAGATCTTGCAACGCTGCCACGCAGCGCCGAGGAAGTTTGAGCGTGCGGCGAGACTTGGCTGTCTTGGTGTCGCCGCCCTTCCGGACGGAGCGCCAGACGTGCATGGCGGACTCTTCGTGCTCCCCGCCGCCGGTGTCCACCCCACCGTGCGCCGCTCCTGGCGGTCTTCGTCGTACGCAACGACATGCGGCCAGAGGAGCCCACAGGGTTCCTCCGTCCGGACGCCGGTCAACAGGGACAGAACGACGTATGCGCGAAGCCGGGGCCGCGGTCTGGGCCGCGTCCAACACCGACTCCGCCTGTTGGAGGGTCAGGGACTTGGAAGGGCGGCCGGGACGTCCTTTTGGGAAGCTCACACGGCAGAATCTCCAGGTCGCGGCGCCCCGCCGGGGGACCGCTGAGTCACCGGCATCACGCTGACCAGTCCAGACGGCGGGCGGAAAGGATCACGGTCAGTCCTTGGCGGGCCGGGGCGATTCGGCCCGCTGGCCGGCGGCTCTGTAGCCGGGGCTCGGTAACGCTTTTCCGGCGCCGCGCCAAGTAGGGGCGTGACTGCGAGAGGAGAGAGCATGGCCGAACCCGAGAGCGGCCTCGCTTGTGTCGGCAGGGATCCCACCGCCTTGGAGGAGTTCTATCGGCGGCACATCGAGGAGGTCAGCCGGTTCGTGGCCCGCCGTGTCCGCGATCCGCATACCGCAGCCGACCTGACTGCGGAGGTGTTCATGGCGGTCATCGACTCGGCCCACACCTACCGGCCCGCCATGGGCAGCGAACTGGGCTGGCTGTACGGGGTGGCGCGCAATGTCGTGGCTGCCGAGCACCGCAGGATGGCACGGGAGTCTCAGGCTGTGAGGAGGGTCGCCGGGCGGCGGCTGCTGGACGCCGTTGACATCGCCCGGCTGGAGGAGCGGATCGACGCCGAGAGCGCCGGGCGCCGCATCTACGAGGCGCTGGCCGAACTTCCGGAAGGAGTCCGGGCCGTAGTTGAACTGATCACGGTGGACGGGCTCACGGTCACCGAGGCGGCCGCCGCGCTGGGGATCCGGCCCGTTGCCGCCCGTGTTCGGCTCCATCGGGCCCGTAAGGCGGTGCGTGCCGCACTGCCCGCAATCTCGGCCACCCTCGCCTACTCCAGGGAGTGATCGTGCAGACCTTCGAAGATCGGCTCTTGGCGGAGCTCAAGGACGTCGTTGCCGCCCGCACCACATCGGCTCCGGTGGACCCGCCCATCCTGACCACCTGGTGGCGGCGGGCGGGGCTGGCGGCCGCTGCGGTGGCGACCGCGGTGGGAATGGCAATCGGTATTCCGGTGCTGAACGGGGATCGGGCGTCCAAGGCCAACGCGGTCGTCCGGGATCCGGACGGGTCGATCCGGCTCTATATCCGCGACTACCGGCATCCGGAGGTCATCGCCTCCCGGCTACGGGCGCTGGGGGTGCCGGCGGTCGTCGATTTCGTGCCCAACGACAAGAACTGCAGGACGCCCCGTGGGAACATCACCGACAACGACGGCACGCTGGTCACGATCATGCGCCCTGAGGACGACGGCAGTGACGGCGCCTTCAACCGCATCCATCCCGACCGGCTCAAGCCCGGACAGACGCTGGTGCTGGAGGTCGGCTTCACTCACTTTGGCCGAGGCGCCTCCGCCGCCTGGATGTTGGCCGGCGCCGCCACCGGCCCCGTCGAGCCCTGTGTCCTTGTTCCCGGGCCGCCCAAGGCTCGCCAGTCCGGGGACGGCGGCGTGGGCGGCTGATCCTTCCACGGCGCGCCGCCGGCAGTGGAACGGTGAGCTGATTCCATCGTGATTTTACTGGTCACGCGCTGGTTACGACTCGGTGCGGCGTGATCGAGAAGCACGGAGCTCCCGGTAGGTCGAGGTTTGGGATGCCTTTGACCACCGGGAGCTCCACCGGCGCAGCACCCGCACCTTGATGATCCGCCGCTCGGTCCGAGTCGGGGTTCGACGCGGACTGTGGTGCGGGCGGCTGGAGCGGTCGGCCATGCCGGCCTCGCCCAGCTGCCGGTACCGGTGCGCCCACCGGCGGGCCGTGGTGGGCGAGACCTGGAAACGTTCGGCCGCCCGCCGCAGCGGCCAGCCGTCCTCGACCACGCAGCGGGCCAGGCGCAGACGGCCGGTCTCGGTCAGCGGGGCGTTACGGTGGGGCATGAGGGCCTCCTGGGCGCCGGTGCAGATGTCGCAATCCACACCGAACCCGGAGGCCCTCACTCATCCCGAGATCATCCGGCCGTGTCCTCGCATTCACAACCTCCGTGGGCAGTACACCTAGCCGAGGAGGCCAAGGTAGGGGGTGTCGGTCGGCCCGGACGGACTGCCGGCTGGGATCATCAAGAATGTGCTGCAGGCCAGCCCTGGAGGCCGAGATGACCGATCATCTGGGCTATGAGCGGGAGCGAACGCCCAGCCGAGCCGGCCAGTAACCACCGCACGGCACTTGAGCCGAAACGGGGTCGACCGAGGGCGGGCAAGTGCGGGTCGAGGCGCCACGGGACCGGGCGGGACGGGTGGGGCGGACTCGGCGGCGTGGGCGGAAGCCGAGGTCGCCGGCAGCGGGACACCCGGGCGGAGCACGGGGCGGTGAAAGTGATCGGACACAGCCCTGGGGCCCGCAGCGTCTATGCCTCTCCTGCACGGAGCTCTTTCGTGTTCGGCACGGGAAGGCGGCTGCGTAGGAGGCGGGGCCAGGCGGAGGGACGGCGCAGCCCGGTGAGCAGGACCGGAAGCGGGTCGGCGAAGGAGCGGCGCGCCCTGATGGCGCCGTTGGCGACGGTGAACCGGTCGCAGACGGGGAATTCGACGGGTCCGCGGCCGAGGCTCGCGGTGCAGAGGGAATCGATGTAGATGGTGTCGGTCTCGACGGCGGTGTGGACGACCGTGAGCGCCATGTCGGGGAACAGAGCGAACAGGCGCCGGAACATGCTCTCGATGGCGGTCACGCCGTGGGCGGCGGGGAACATGGGCTGGGTGAACGTTGCGTCCGGGGCGATGAGCGGGCGGAAGTGGTCGAGGAACGCATCGGGTTTGGGCAGTGCCCAGCCCGCGGCGAAGGCGGCGGGAAACTCGTCGGGGGTCACCGGTGGTCCTGTCCGTCCAGGAAGCCCGCGAGCAGTTCGGTGAGTCGTGCGGGCTGGTCGTGCGAGGTGAACGTCCCCGAATCCTTGATCATTTCGAGGTGGCCGCAGGGGAACGCGTTGGTGACCGCGGGCGTCCAGGCATCCGGTCCGGCGAGGAAGACCTGCAGGAAGACCACGGCGGGCCCAGAGCCCTCGCCGTTCGTCCAGTAGCGGACGGTGCCTTTGAGCGTCTCCGGTAGATTCTGACCGACAGTCGGAAACTGACTCATAGTCGAGAACTATATCCTAGTCCGCATGACCGTCAAGGGCCGCAGAGCCGAGTACAAGGAACTCACCAGGAGCGCGGTGCTCGATGCGGCCGCAGGACTCTTCGCCGAGCGGGGGTTCACCGCGACCACGATCGACGACGTCGCCCATGCCGCTCGCGTCAGCAAGGGGACGGTCTACTACCACTTCACCGACAAGGCCCATCTGTTCGAAGCCGTGTTCCGCGACCGCCAAGAGCGCCTGGCGGAGGACGTCGCCGCCGCGGCCATGCCGCATGACCGGCCCTGGCCTCGGCTGACCGCCGCGCTGGACGCCTACCTCCAGGGAACCGTCACCGATACCGCGCACCGGTCACTGCTCCAGCAGGCCCCCGCGGCGCTTGGCGCCGAGCGATGCCGGGAACTGGACGAGCAGATGGCCCTGCCCGAGCTACAGTCGCTCCTTGACGGTCTGGCCCACGCCGGGGAACTGTCAGTGGAGCCTGGTCCGATGCTGACACGCCTGGTCTTCAGCGCTCTCTGCGAAGCGGCAATGACCGCCGGCGCCGCCCCCGACCCGGCCGAAGCCCGCCACACCGCCGCCGAAGCCCTCCACGCCCTCCTGACCGGCCTGCGGCAGCAGCCGTCCGCCACCCGCCCTCCAAACTCGGCCTCCCGGTCATCGCCAGGAGAGCGACCATGACCATAACAGGGTCTGTGCAGCTAAGGGCTCTGTCGCTCTTAGCTGCACAGACTCTCGATGGGCCCAGGCTCGTTCGGGGGGG
>NZ_BCQQ01000227.1 GCF_001552155.1 Actinomadura formosensis NBRC 14204
TTGAGTTAAGTCTATGGCATCGGCAGGGGTGGTTGGTACGGGATGTCATTTGGTGCAGGCGGGGACTTGGCCTTTGCCGGTGTTGAGGGCGTTGATGGCTTGGATGCTGCCGTGGAGGGTGTCGGCGCGGACGAGGCGGAGGCCGTCGGGGCGGGCGGCGAGGGCGTCGGCGCAGTTCTTCTGGGGGGTGAGGAAGACGGTGGCGCCGGCTTTGCGGGCGGCGATCATTTTCTGCTGGATGCCGCCGATGGGGCCGACTTCGCCTTCGGGGGTGATGGTGCCGGTGCCGGCGATGAACTTGCCTTGGGTGAGGGGGCCGGGGGTGAGTTTGTCGTAGATGGCGAGGGAGAACATGAGGCCCGCGGAGGGGCCGCCGATGTCGCCGACACTGATGTCGATCTTGAGGGGGAACTTGTACTGCTCGGAGAGGACGATGCCGACGACGGCGCGTTTGCCGGTGGGGTCGGCGACGGTCTTGAGGGTGGCCTTGTTCTCTTTGCCGTCGCGCTTGTAGGTCAGGGTGACGGTGTCGCCGATCTTGCGCTTGGCCATGGGGCCGGTGACCTGGGAGACGCTGGTGACGGCGGTGCCGTCGAGCGCGGTGATCTCGTCGCCGGGCCGCAGGACGCCGTCGGCGGGGCGTTCTTTCTGGACGCCGTCGACGATGACGCGGGTGCTGACGGGGATGCCGAGTTCGTGGAGGGCGGCGGCTTCGGCGTTCTGCTGGGAGTCCTGCATCGCGCGGGTGTTCTCTTGGTCGACCTCTTTGGGCGACTCGCTCTTGGGGAAGATCGTCTCTTCGGGGACGACGGCGATGTCGCCGTCGAGCCAGCCGCGCAGGGCGGTGAAGAGGTCGATGCGGCCGCCGGGCCCGCCGCGGTAGGTGACGGTGGTGAAGTTGAGGTGCCCCTGGTCGGGGTAGGTTTGGCGGCCTTCGATGCGGATGAGGGGCTGGCCTTTGTCGTTCGTGCCGAGGGTGTTGCTCGTGGGGCCGGGCATCAGCGCGACGTAGGGGACGCTCATGACGGACCCGATGACGGCGAGCAGGAGGACGAGCACGCTCGCGACGGTGAGCGTGGTGGCACGACGAGACATGCCGAAAACTCTATGCGGTCAGGGCGCTCAGCAGGCCCCGACCCACTCGTCATCTCCGTCGGTGAAGGTCTGGTGCTTCCAGATGGGGACGGTGGCCTTGAGGTCGTCGATGAGGCGCCGGCAGGCGGCGAACGCTTCGGCGCGGTGGGGGCTGGACGCGGCGACGACGACGGCGATGTCGCCGATGTCCAGGTCGCCGACGCGGTGGACGGCGGCGAGGCCGAGGACGGGGAAGTCGGCGGTGACCTTCTCCATGACGGCGCGGAGTTCGCGTTCGGCGGTGGGGTGGGCGCTGTAGGCGAGGGCGCTGACGGCACGGGCGTGGTCGGTGTCGCGGACGGTTCCGACGAAGACGGCGATGCCGCCGGCGCCGGGGGCGCCGACGGCGTTGTACACCTCGTCGACGGACAGGGGGGTGTCGCGAACGCCGATCAGCCGGATGACGTTCTCGGCTTCAACGCTTTGGGTCACGTTCCGCAGGCTACCTCTCTGGGCGCGGCCTATTCGCCGTGGGAGGTTCCTGGTTCGTCGGGTTCGAGGGTGGCGGCGAGGGCTTCGGCGAGGGCGGGGACGAGGTCGGGCCCGGCGAGGACCTCGTCGTCGCTGTCGTGCCGGCGGAGCCGGAGGGCGGAGTGGCGGGCGCCGTCGCGCAGGACGCCGACGACCATGCGCACGTCTTCACGCTTGGGGTGGGATGCGGCGTAGGCGGCGGCTTCGGCCTCGTCCTCGGGGATGTCCGCTTCGGCTTCGGGCGGGAGGACGACGCGTTCCATGACGATGGCGCAGCCTTCGACGGCGCCGGGCCAGGCGATGGAGGCGAGGGCGTCCTCGACGGCGTCCTCTTCGGGGAGGGCGGGCTGTTCGAGGGCGGCGAGGGTGTCCGCGCCGGGGGCCAGGCCGAGCTGGTCGGCGAGTTCGGGTTCGGTGCGGCGGAGCTCGGTGCTCCGGACGAGGGCGTAGAGGCGTGGCGCGCTGTCCCAGCCCTCCTGGGCCGAATGGCGTTCGAGGTCCAGCACGACTTCTTCCAGAAGGCTCACGGGACCATCTTTCCCCCAATCGGCGCAAGGTGCTGACGGGAACCCCCCTCCCTGTCGGTAAGTTGCATCTACAGCACCGGCGGGCGGCCGGTGGGCGAGATCTTGATCGGAGGGGCCACTTGACCTTCCGGACTCCCGCTTTCGGGCGCCGGCTTGGTACCGCACGGACACGGCTCGTGCTGCCGGTTCTGGTGGCGCTGGCCGCGCTGCTGATCGTGTTCCTGGTCTTCACGGCGATATACACGAACCTGCTCTGGTACCGCTCCATCCGCTTTTCGTCGGTCTACACGACGCAACTGCAGGCGAAGGCCGTCCTGTTCTTCGGGGCGGGGCTGCTGATCACGCTGCTCGTGGGCGCGAACGTGGTGGTCGCGTACCGGCTGCGTCCGGCGTACCGGCCGCTGTCGGTGGAGCAGCAGGGCCTGGAGCGGTACCGCTCGGTGATCGATCCGCGGCGGCGGCTGATCTCCGGTGTGCTGCTGGGCCTGCTGGGGGTGCTGACGGGGTCGTCGGTGGCGGGCCAGTGGCCGGTGTGGCTGGCGTTCCTGAACCGGACGCCGTTCAACATCAAGGATCCGCAGTTCCACAGGGACGTTTCGTTCTACGTCTTCACGTATCCGTTCCTGCGGCTCGTGCTCGGTGTGATCTTCGCGACGGTGATCCTGTCGATCCTGGCCGCGGTGATCGTGCACTACCTGTACGGGGGGCTGCGGCTGCAGGGGCCGGGCGACAAGGCGAGCCCGTCCGCGCGGGCGCACCTGTCGGTGCTGTTCGGGCTGTTCATCCTGCTGAAGGCGGTCGCGTACTGGTTCGACCGGTACGGCCTGGTGCATTCGGAGCGCGGGGTGGCGACCGGCGCGTCCTACGCCGATGTCAACGCGCTGCTGCCGGCGAAGACGATCCTCGCCGTCATCGCGCTGCTGTGCGCCGCGATGTTCTTCGGCAACCTGCTGCGGCGCGGGATGATGCTGCCCGGTGTCGGGTTCACGCTGCTGGTGCTGTCGGCGATCCTGCTGGGCGGGGTGTACCCGCTGCTGATCCAGCAGTTCCAGGTGAAGCCGGACGAGCTGGCCAAGGAGCGCCAGTACATCGAGCGCAACATCAAGTTCACGCGCGCGGCCTACGGCGTGGACGGGGCGAAGGTCGTCCCGTACGGGTCGACGCCCGTGACGGACGAGAAGAAGCTCCGGGAAGAGGCCGCCAAGCTGAGGGATGGCGGCGTCCGTGTCCTCGACCCGAACGTGGTGGGCGAGACGTTCCAGCAGCTTCAGCGGATCCGCCCGTTCTACAAGTTCCCCGACACGCTGGACATGGATCGTTACACGGTGAACGGCGAGCTCGTCGACACGGTGGTCGCGCTCCGCGAGCTGTCCGGGGCGCCGGAGGGGCAGCGCAGCTGGATCAAGGACCACATGGTCTACACGCACGGCTACGGCTTCGTGTCGGCGTACGGTGACCGGCTCGACTCCCGGGAGCCGAACTTCATCACCCGGGACATGCCGGCGTCCCCGAACCAGCAGATCAAGGTGGCCCGGCCGGAGATCTACTTCGGGGAGCGCCCGCCGGCGTACTCGGTGGTCGGCGGACGCGGCCAGCAGGAGCTGAACTATCCCGACGACAGCAAGGTGGGGCAGCGGAGCAGCACCTATGACGGGCAGGGCGGCGTCTACGTCGACTCGTTCTTCCGCAAGCTGCTGTACTCGACCAAGTTCCAGGACAAGAACCTGCTGCTGTCCGGCGCGATCAACAAGGGCGCCAAGATCATGTACGACCGGTCGCCGCGGGAGATGGTGCACAAGGCGGCGCCGTGGCTGACGCTGGACGGCGACCCGTATCCGGCGGTGGTGAACGGCCGCATCCTGTGGATCGTGGACGGCTACACGACGTCCAGCAGCTACCCGTACTCGGAGCAGATGAGCCTCGGGGAGGCCACCCGCGACACCATCACCGACACGCGGTCGGCGGTGGCGCGGCAGGCGAACGACCACATCAACTACATGCGGAACTCCGTGAAGGCCACGGTCGACGCCTACGACGGCAGCGTCCACCTGTACCAGTGGGACGAGAACGACCCGGTGACGAAGACGTGGATGAAGGTGTTCAAGGACACCGTCCAGCCGCGTTCGTCGATCCCGCCGGAGCTGGAGTCCCACTTCCGCTACCCGCAGGACCTGTTCAAGGTGCAGCGGAAGATCCTCACCAACTACCACGTGACCGACCCGTCGGCGTTCTACAACGCCGAGGGCTTCTGGGAGGTGCCGCAGGACCCGACGGTGAAGGGCAAGCGGCAGCCGCCCTACTACCAGAGCCTGCGCATGCCCGGCCAGGACGCCTCGTCGTTCTCGCTGACGACGGTGTTCAACCCGCGCGGCAACCCGCAGCTGGCGGCGTTCATGGCGGTGGGGTCCACCCCGGGACGCGACTACGGGCAGATCCAGATCCTGCAGATGCCGCGGAACGCGCAGCCGGCGGGCCCGGGCCAGGTGCAGAACTCGTTCGAGACCGACTCGCAGGTGAAGAGCGACATCAACGCCCTGCGGCTCGGCGGGACGAAGACCGTGCCGGGCAACCTGCTGACAATCCCGTTCGGCGGGAGCCTGCTGTACGTCGAGCCGATGTACACCAAGGCGGCGGGGGGCAAGGAGCAGCAGCCGTACCCGATTCTCGGGAAGGTCCTGGTCCAGTACGGCAAGAGCATCGCCGCCGCGGAAACCTTCGACGACGCGCTGGACCAGGTCCTCGGCGGGGCGGGCTCGCCCGCGCAGTCCGGTTCGCCGCAGCCGGCGCCGGGCGGGCAGCTGAGCCCGGCGGCGCAGAAGGCGATCAGCGACCTGAACGAGGCCGTGACGGACTACGAGAACGCCCAGAAGAAGGGCGACTACCCGGGCATGGGCGACGCCTGGAAGCGGATCAAGGACGCGCAGGCGGCGCTGGCGACGGCGGGCCGGGCGGCGCCGAAGACGTCGCCGAGCCCGTCGCCGTCCCCGTCGGCCGCACCGTCCGGGTCGGCGAGCCCGTCGCCGAGCACGAATCCGCCGGCCGGCTGACCGGCCCGTCCCCGTACGGGGACGGGCCCGGCTCAGCGGCGGCGCCGGCGGGCGCGCCGGATGGCGGCGGCCGCGCCGATCGCGGCGACGGT
>NZ_BCQQ01000228.1 GCF_001552155.1 Actinomadura formosensis NBRC 14204
GACGGTGGCCTGCGGCCAGATCTCCTCGATGGCCTCGGGCAGGCCCTTGAGCCCGTCGCAGCAGGCGATGCACACGTCCTGCACGCCGCGGTTGCGCAGTTCGGCCAGCACGGTCATCCAGTGCTTGGCGCCCTCGCCGCCGGTCCCGACCCACAACCCCAGCACCTCGCGCTCACCGTGGCAGTTGATGCCGACCGCGACATAGATCGGGCGGTTGGCCACGTTGCCCTCGCGGATCTTCACATACAGCGCGTCGATCAGCACGACCGGGTAGACGCTGTCAAGTGGCCGGGCCCGCCAGGCCTCCATCTCCTCCACGACCTTGTCGGTGACCCGGGAGATCAGGTCGCGCGACACCTCGATCTGGTAAATCTCGGCGAGGTGCGCGCGGATCTCCCCGGTGGTCAGACCCTTGGCATACAGCGACACGATCGCCTCGTCGAACCCCGCCACCCGGCGGGCGTGCTTGGGCACGATCTGCGGGGTGAACTCACCCGCCCGGTCCCGCGGCACCTCGATTCGCACCGGCCCGACCTCGGTCGACACCGTCTTGGGCGAGCTGCCGTTGCGGTGGTTACCGGTCGGCTCGGCCGGACGTTCGCCCCGCTCATAGCCCAGATGCTCGCTCGTCTCGGCCTCCAGCGCGGCCTGCAGCACCGTCTTGGTGATCCCGGCCAGCAGCCCGTCCGGCCCGACCAGCGACACCCCCTCGGCCTTGGCCTTGGCGATCAACTCGGCCGCCAGTTGCACATCCAGCCCACCGACGGTCTCGTCCTTGTCCTTGGTCACGCGTGATCCTTCCCGGCCAGGGCAACGGCCCCAGCCTTCCGGATCACCACCCCACCCACACGATCTTTAGGACAGTCCCACCGGATGAGAACTTTCTCTACGTCTTCAAGGGCGCCCGCTACGCGGTCGCCGCCGGTCGGTCCGGGCCGGGCATGCGGCCTCTCCGGGCCGACCCGCCCCGACCGCCCGCCGAGCGGCCTAAGGCTCCAGAGCATTGGCTCCTCACCTGGTCTCCAAGAGTCCCTACCGCTCTAAGCTCTCAAAACCGGCTAGCGGCTGGCTACGCTGCTGCTCCCCCGAGAGACTCGATCGCTTGGCGGATGCGCACGTCAGGGTGCCCTCTAAGAGTTTCAAAAACCACGCCAAGCTCCGTAACCAGCGCTTCTTTCTGGGGGGTAGCCAAATCTTGAATTCCCCTAAGTGAAGCCAAGGGTACATCAATGCCATCACTGGAAAGCATTTCTTCAATTTTCCGAAAGATCACCTCGCGCATTTGAGATTCGACCGAGAAGGCGAGTTCCGCGAGAGAGCGTGCCGAGGCTGCCCGGACACGTACGGATGAATCTCGCGTCAGTTCCAGCGCAACGGAAGCAGGAAACACGGGGGGCAAGATATTGGCAGCATAGATGAGGCTTCTGGCGCATTCAATTCGACTTTGATTGTCAGCTGCGGAACGCATTTCTTCAATGGCCGAAAACACGGCGCCCGGGTCAATCTCTTTCGCTTGGCAGAGAAAGCGCAAAGCTGCAGCCGACTTATTCCAATCCAGAAAGTCGGATAGCCGAGATTCGTTCGTTAGACGGTGCGCATTTGCCCGCAGGTTGGCCATTGTTTCGTCTGGAACCTTGGAAATATTGACAGTAATCCAGTTCAGACTATTGGCTTTGTCTGAGTCGGGTATTAGCGAGTCAGTAAGGCAAGCCGTTATAGCCTCCCAGATAGCAGTGTCCGGGTACATGAATGCGAATACAGTGGCCAGATAGGTTACGTCAATGCCGCCTACACTAAAGGAGCCGCGTGCAGAGTCGTCGCGCTTCTTTTGGATATTCTCAAGAAGCAAGGTCCGAATCTTGTTGCGAGTGGTAATCGGAATTGAATATGAACTCGCGCGCGAAGCATCTACGAGGCAGGCAGCGAGTAGAAGGGATTGCTCACCTGCTCTGATAGCCTCTGCAATCTGATCAACGAGCCGGAAGTCGCCAATTTTGGCAAGACATTCGGCAACAGAGGCACTCAGTCCCGCGCCGTCGCCAACCAAGTGATCGGCAGCCCACTGAATCCAATTGTCGCGGTAGCTACCTACCACCGTCGACCAGTCCAGTTTTGGGGCGATATCGGCCAGACGGCGCAGGACGAGCGGGTCATCAGTCTGGGTTGCAGCGTCCCAGATTGCCTCCTGAATGATTGTCTTATCTGAGGCATAGGAAGTCAGCGCGGATATGGCGGACCAAGCCTCGTCATCAAAGCGATACAAGCCAGCTGCATCTCTTACTGTCCGATCAATGCCTCTTCCAAGTAGGCTCGCGATAATGTGATCGACAGCCTCACTAGGAAGGAGCGACGCGGCGGCGCGGAAGATGGCAAAATGGCCCCGCCCAAGCTTGTCCTGCTCGTTGGGAAGCATGCTCATAGCCGTGTCGATTAGAACGGCAAGCGGGCCTTCGCATTGCAGCAACCGAGCAGCTTTTGTAAGGTTCTTGGTATCGCCACTGCGCAGCAAGAGGGCGAGGCCATCGCGTCGGTTCCACTGTGGCGACTCGGCGCTTGGTGACTGAAGAAAGCGATCGCGTCCTAGAAGTAGCCGGGCTTCACGCGCACGAACCCAGTCGCCCGCAAGCTCCGCGGTTAGAGCGTGTGAATCCAAGGTCCTGTATTGGGACACGCCTCCACCGAATACCCTTCGCTTACCCAGCCGAGTCGGGGCATCGATTTGATCATCAAACACCTGCCCCTGCCATCTCGACAGTGCCGCGTAAGCGGCACTTCTGTGTTCCAACCAGTAGCTAACGATTGGTCTGCGGACAGTTTCCTTCCAGATGTCCGCGTCACCCAGGTAAAAGCGCATGTTGCTTTTATTTAGATACGCTGATTCGATAAGACCATCGACGATGCTTCTAATGACATCTATGCTTGAGCGCTTGGATCCCTCTGCGAGCGAGAATACTTCTTGATTCTCGACATCAATGGACATGGCCTGAGCATGGGCGGCATCGTAGTGATCTAGCGCGGTCGCGTAATCACCGAGGTCCGCATTTCTGCAACCGAGTTGAAGCGAAAGGAGGGTGCGGCCAAGAGGAGGAACAGTCTCTTGCTGGGCGGGGTTCACAAAATCTTGAAGTACAGAAAGAGCGGCCTTGAAGTCGTTCATGTCAGAATAAGCGCAGGCTGCCATAATGGCAGCAATCGCCTTGACGAGCGTGGATTCGTGAGCCTGTGAGAGGTCAACGAGTTGTCTAACTCCAAGCATTTGTGTCTCTACGAATAGAGACCGCCCGAACGCTTGCACTAATGCCCAATCTCCCGCCGGCGTTTGTGCATCTTCGGTGAGGTCCGGCACAAGGTCTCTGCGAGCGAATTGGTTGTACTCGGAGAAATGGTGCAAAGAAAGCAGTGCTATGGCACCATAAGAGTCGATCTCTTGAGCGCTCCAGTTTGGGTGTGGAGCAACCTCTGTCGGATATAGGAGCGACGCCACCAGTTTTATGTTCATAGCTTTGGTATCCTTCCACGAAGCTCTTTTGCTCTTTCGCGGCTCCCAGCAGGAGTGCCTTGGTTGGCTCCGCTTTGAGTAACGAACTCTCCGCGTTCAGCCAGTAGGGCGGCCCGTAGCAATGCTGCCCACACCACAGCGGGGACGCCGTGCTTACTCGTGTTCCCGATCAGTGTATAGGTATCCAAATCTCCCAGCGCGTTGAAAGACTGGGCTAGAGCAGCAGAAGGGTACGGCCCCTGAAGAAGAACCCATAGAGGAACTCTTGCATCTATTGCGGCGGCAGCGAGTTCCGTGCATCCTGTCGAAAGAACTCCTTGCTGGTCCGGAAGGATAAAGGCTAAGTGCGCACGTTCCAGCAGAAGGCCAACGTTGACATCTTGCTCGTAGTCGGCATTCAATTCACTTGAGTTATAGCGTACAGGAAGGATCTTGGGTCGAGGGTCTACCCAATTTCCTTCAAGCATGGCAAGTACCTCTCGAAAGCTTTCTTCCACTTCCACTTCATTGGAATCACAAGTCCAAATGATATTGAGAGGACGGTTACTTCCCTGAGAGGACGCCACCTGATCGAACCTATTTATCCGACACTACCGCGTTGACCCAGGCGCGTTGAATAGTCATCTTCCGTGATCCAAAACACGGACTTCTTTTATTGATCTTTATGGTTACGTAAGTGTCTTTCAAACTTTCCGAGTCCACTGTGCCCTCCAAGGTTGATATCCTTTCGCCGCAAAGGCTCGACAAAGCCGAAGCGCCAACTTGCTCGACCAAAATGGTCGCTTTTATCTCTTTCTTGGGTATATAAAAGGCCGATACCAGGAAGGCGGCAACCGCAAAGACTATAGCAGCAAAAGATGCAGCGTTAGCCCTCCGTAGCCAAGCGACGACAAGGGAACGAGTCTCCTGCACCTCCATCATTCCAGCATTGGCTAGATCAATTAGGTCTATAGGCTGCATCGAACCAGGTTGTTGATCACCATCTTCGCTGCTGTTGGCGTCGTCGGGCTTATTGCTTGAGGATACCGCTGCAAGATACAGGAAGGTCGCGGCCGTCCAAGACATGATCGCAAGGACGATTAGAATTTTGGTTGGCATGACCTGGACTGCCATGCCCGCGGTAAAGAATACACCGATGCCGACGGTTGATAGAGCACTCGTAATTGCATAAGCGGTTTGAGCTCTAGTGCGAGAGGTTTCGTCTGCTCTTAGTGTTCGGAGCCAGTATTCTTTGGCTACTTCGGCAGCTTCTTCGTCTGGAAGTGTCGGAAACTCTGGCACTTCTTGTACGGCGAAGTACTGATGAATCCGGGTCGCTAGGGACATATTCGCCTATCTCTGACAGTTGTCATGCGCAAAGGTGCTCCGAGACGTTCGTGGAACGGTGTCTGGTTAACGTAAGAGTGCTGTCACTCTTACGGGGGATAGTAGCCTCCGGGAGTGTCGTCCTGTGCATGCCTTCGTAGATCGTCAGGTTAGGCCCAGTTGCTACTGCCTGGGCAGCGCGCCTGTAGAGCGAGCGCGAAGCGGGGGTCTCGCGACCCCCAGCCCCCCGCGGGCCGGAGGATACGCCCGCGCGAATCGGTCTGTCACAGCGTCTCGTCGTTCGCGCGGGCGCACCCTCCGGGACGGGCGTGGGTGCTAACGGCGGTGCTAACAACGAGGTCGGATGATCTTGGACGGGTGTGGACGCCCGGGAGGTTGCGGCGCTGGTCAGCGGGCATGTAGGGACGTCCCTGGACGGTGCTGATCTCGCTT
>NZ_BCQQ01000229.1 GCF_001552155.1 Actinomadura formosensis NBRC 14204
GAAGCCATGAACACAGCAATAAACGCACCACTAGACTCAACCCCGTGGTGCGGGAATTGTTGGCCCGCCGTCCCCGTGCGGCGGCCGGTACGGCGTGAGGACGGTCAAACGCACGGTGGCGTTGGCCGCGCTGGTGCCTTGTATGGCGGCGGTGCCGATGATGCCGACGTCTCCGGCTCTCGCGCGGCGTGCTCCCGCACAGGTTCAGGCGCGTGCCCAGGTCGCCATGGCGCTCACCAAGGTCGGTCCCAAGACCGTCAGTGAGAGCAAGCCGCAGATCGAGATCTCGGGGCTGGCCAAGAACCGCACCGGCCATCAGCTTCCCGGCGTCTCCCTGCGGCTGCGCTACAGCGCGCAGCCCGTCACGAGCCGTACCCAGCTCGACCAGCTCGCGACGAGCCCGCCGAACGCGCTGCCGAACATCGGCCCGGCCAAGCCGCTTCCAGGGGCGGCGTCGCCCGGCGCCACGCAGGGCTGGACGTTCAAGACCACGGTCAGGGAACTGCGGCTCCGCGCTCCGGCCGGCACGCCCGGCGTCTACCCGGTGGGCGTCGAGGTGCTGAATTCCGCGCAGCAGGTCGTCGGCGGCATCACGACGTTCGTCACCTACATGCCGAACCGGCCGAACTTCAAGCCGGTGGCGGTCGGCTGGGTGCTGCCGCTGATCGACCAGATGCACCGCACCGGCGACCGGACGTTCACCGACGACGATCTCACCAAGGAGATGTCGCCCGGCGGCCGGCTCAACCGGCTCGTCGAGGCGGCGTCCGGCACCGCCACGCCCGTCACGTGGGCGCTGGACCCGGCGCTGCTGGACGACGTGCGGCAGATGGCGTCCGGCGACTACACGGTCCGGGCGCCGGGCGCGAAGGCGAGCGTCCGCAAGCAGAAGAGCGCGGTCGCCGCGTCCTGGCTGTCGGCCCTGCGGGACGCCGCGAAGAAGGACCCGTACTTCACCCTCCCCTACGCCGATCCGGACGTCGTGGCGCTCGTCCGCCGCAAGACGCCGCGCGACATCGGCGTCGCCTTCGACCAGCGGAACACGGGCGTCGTGTCGCAGGTCCTCGGACGCGCCCCGGACCGGCATGTCGCCTGGCCGCCCGCGGGCGCCGCCGGCCGCGGCACGCTCGACCAGCTCGCCAGGTCCGCGCTGAAGGACGGCGGGGCGTTCCTGATGAGCAGCTCGCAGTTCCAGGATCCGGCGCCGCCCGCGCCGCCGAACGCGACCACGACGCTGCAGACGCACCACGGCGCCAGGAAGACGCTGCTCTACGACGAGAAGCTCAACCGGATCATCAGCGGGGGGGCGCGGACGGCGTCCGGGGCGCTGCTGACCGAGCAGCGGTTCCTCGCCGAGACGGCGATGATCGCGGCGGAGACGCCGAGCCTGCAGCGCACCGTGGTCATCGCCCCCGACCGGCACTGGGACCCGGCCGACGGGGTCGCGAAGAACCTGCTGACCTACACCAAGGACGCGGCCTGGCTGAAGGAGGTGCCGCTGGGCAAGATCGAGGCGGCCCCGGCGCAGGACCGCGTCTTCAACGAATACTCCGACGACTACCTGCAGTACGAAATCGGCGACGCGCACCTGCGGCAGGTGCAGGAGATCTCCCGGGAGGCCGCGTCGTTCCAGGCCGTGATGACCGGCCCGATCAAGATCTCCTACGAGCGGGCGGTGCTGCGCATGGAGTCGGCGGCGTGGCGGACGTCGGCGCGCCGTGCCAGAGCGTCCCGCATAGAGCTGGAGAACCAGCTCAGTTCGGACATGCGCCGGGTCCGTATCGTCACCACCAAGAGCAAACGCGTGCTGATGGGGGGCAGATCGGGCCGGCTGCCGGTGCTCGTGGAGAACACGCTGCGCGACCAGTCGGTCAAGGTCCATCTCGTCGCCACGTCGGAGAGCAACGCGAAGCTCCGGCTCGGAACGCTGGATCCCGAGGACGCGGTCATCGAGCTGCGGCCCGGCGAGCGGGCGCAGCGGTGGATTCCCGCGCAGGCGGCCGGTAACGGCAACTTCCACGTCTTCCTGGAGTTGCGGGTTCCCGGCGCGAAGGGCCGGACGTACGGGAGCCGCGAGCAGGTCACGGTGACCGTGACCGGCTACGGACGTCTCGCGCTGCTCATCACGGGCGGCGGACTTGCCGTACTCTTCGTGGGCGTCGGAGTGCGGGCCATCAGAGCGAGGCGCCGCCGGAAAGCGGAGGCAGCCGGTGACGGGTCGACGGGAATGGGATCGGCAGGGACAGGGGGACAGGACCCCGGGTTCCCAGCTCCCGGGCTCCCAGGAGCAGGGATATCCGCCACCGAGTTCCCCGGGGTATCCGGGGCGGGACCGGCCGGTGCCGGGCCGGGGACACCCCCAGGGCCCGCCCCCGCAGGGCCGTCCGCCGGCTCCGCCACCGCAGAGCGCACCGAACCCGGCCTACCCGGGCCCGCCGCCGATGGGCAGGCCGGCGGGCCCGCCGAACGCGGCCGAGACGGCGATTGACATTCCCGTCCCCGGCGGCGGCGCACCCGTCGCGGAGACGGTCGTCGACACCCCCACCCCCGAGTCCGGCTCCGGGGAGGGCGAGAGCGGGAAGGCCGCGTCCGGCGGCATCCTGCGCTCCGGCGCGATCATGGCGGTGGGCACCCTCGCGTCCCGCGTCACCGGCTTCCTGCGCACCGCCGTCATCGTCGCCGCGCTCGGCACCGGGCTGCTCGCGAACGCCTACAACACCGCCAACACGATCCCCAACCAGATCTACGACCTGCTGCTCGGCGGCATCCTGACCAGTGTCATCGTCCCGCTGCTGGTGCGGGCGAAGCAGCGCGACCGCGCCTACGGAGAGCAGTACGAGCAGCGCGTCTTCACCCTCGCGGTGATCGGCCTCGGCGTGCTCACCGTCGTCTCCGTGCTGTGCGCGCCGCTGTTCATCGACATCCTCGCGGGCAGCTACACCGGCGACCAGCGCACCGTGGCCGTCCTGTTCGCCCGGTTCTTCCTGCCGCAACTGTTCTTCTACGGTGTCGGCGCGTTCGCCGGGGCGATCCTGAACACGCGCGGCAGCTTCGGCGCGCCGATGTGGGCGCCGGTGCTGAACAACATCGTGGTCATCGCGATCGGCGGCGCGTTCCTGGCGATCACCACGGGCCGCGTCGACCCGTCCACGATCTCCGACTCGCAGCTGATGCTGCTGTCCATCGGCACGACCGGCGGGATCGTCCTGCAGACGGTCGCGCTGTGGCCGTCGCTGCGCCGCGTCGGGTTCCGGTGGCGGCCCCGGCTGGACTTCAAGCGCGGCGAGATCGGCGAGGTCGGGCGCATGGCCGGCTGGACGCTGCTGTACGTCGTCGCGGCCCAGGCCGCGTTCGCCGTCGTCACCGCGCTGGCGAACGCCGCCGGGACCAGGGCCGCGAAGGAGGGGTTCGGCGAGAGCTACGGCTACACCCCGTACTTCAACGCCTACCAGCTCTTCCAGCTGCCCTACGCGATCGTCGGGGTGTCGGTGATCACCGCGCTGCTGCCGCGGATGAGCCGGTTCGCGGCCGAGGGCAAGACCGCCGACGTCCGCGCCGCGTTCTCCAGCGGGCTGCGGCTCTCCTCGGTGATCATCATGCCGGCGGCGGCGCTGATGCTGGTGCTCGGCCCGGAGATCACCACGGTGCTGTTCGCGCACGGCAACACCTCGGCCGACGACGCGCTGGTCATCGCGCGGGTCATGCAGATGTTCGCGATCGCGCTCGTCCCGTTCTCGATCTACCAGCTCATGCTGCGGGTCTTCTACTCCCACGGCGACACCAGGACGCCCGCGCTGATCGGGCTCGTCGTCACCTCGTCCAACATCATCATGGCGTTCACCGCCTACAACGTCCTCGGCGTGAAGTGGATCGTGATCGGCATCGCCGGCGGATTCGCGATCACCAACGTGGTCGGGACGATCGCCTGCTGGCTGGTGCTGCGCCGCAAGCTCGGCGGCATCGACGGACGCCGCATCGTCGGCGGCCACCTGAAGCTCCTCGTCGCGGTCTGGCCGCTGATCGGGTTCGCCTACGCCGCGCACACCATCGCGGACGCCGCCGGTGACACCTCGACGATGCTGCCCGCGCTGATCACCCTGGTCGTCGGCTCCGCCGGCGGCGGGCTACTGTACGTGTTCTTCGCCAGGCTGATGCGGGTAGAGGAGGTTCAGACGGCCATCGCCACGTTCGCGCGCCGGCTGCCCGGACGCTGACCACCCGCCGTCGACCACATCCCGAAGTAAAAAAGGACGCGCGGCGATAAGGCGGCCACTTATGCGAGTAACCACTACCATGTGGGGGACTACGGCCTGCGGGGCGACACCCTGGGGAACGCAAAGAGGAGGGTCGGAGGCGTAAGCTGCCACGCCACGAACATGGGATCTGACCACCTGTGCAGGACGCTGCCGTGAGCACGTCAGTCATCGAACCCGGCACACGTCTCGCCGGCCGCTACCGGCTCGAAGAGCGCATCAGCGATTCCGGCGGATCATCGCTCTGGCGGGCCATCGACGAGATCCTCGCGCGGGCGGTCGCCGTCCGCACCTTCGATCCGAAGTTCCCCCGGATCGCCGAGGCCGTCACCTCCGCCCGGTCCGCCAGCCGGCTGACCGACCCCCGGCTCACCCAGGTCTTCGACGCCGACGATTCCGGTGAGAGCGCCTATGTCGTGAGCGAGTGGGTCGTCGGCGAGAACCTGGAGGCCATGCTCGGCAAGGCCCCGCTGGAGCCGGGACGCGCCGCGACGCTGCTGTACGAGGCGGCCGAGGCGCTCGCCGCCGCGCACTCCGCCGGGCTGTCGCACCTCTGCCTCACCCCCCGCAACCTCGTCTGGACGACCGGCGGAACCGTCAAGATCCTCGGTGTCGCGACCGACGCCGTCCTCGGCGACCGGCACTCCGACGACCCCGCCGCCGAGGACGCCCGCGGTCTCGGCCGGATGCTGTACGCGGCGCTCACCGCGCACTGGCCCGGTGCCGAGGACGCCTCCGACCTGCCCGCCGCGCCCGCGGCCGACGGCACCCCGCGCGCGCCCCGCCAGGTCCAGGCCGGCATCTCGCACGCGGTCGACGCGATCGTCTGCCGCTGCCTCGGCCTCGGCCAGGGGGAGCCGCTCGCGTCCCCCGCCGACCTCGCGAAGGCGCTGCGCGGTGTCCCGCGCACCCCGCTGCCGCTGTTCGCCGGGCTCGGGAACGCCGCACCACCGTCGCCGCCGCGGCCCGCGGCGCCCCAGCGTCCGGCGGCACCGCCGCC
>NZ_BCQQ01000230.1 GCF_001552155.1 Actinomadura formosensis NBRC 14204
TGTGCCCGGTAAGAGGAGTGTGGCGGGGAGGTCGTGTCCGTCCGTGCAGCCGTCCGGTCCGAGGCCGGGTGGTAGTCACTCTGGTGCGGGGTCGTCGTCTGGTGGGCCTTGCAAGGCGGGTGAGGCGAAGAGCGGTGAGGGGACGTGTGCGCCTGTGGGGCCGTCCGTGGCTGAGCCGGGGCCCGGGGACGTTATGCCGGGGCCTGGTGAGGGGCCACAAGCTGGGGCTCCAGGCGGGCAGGGGGGAGAGTTTCCGGCGCCGGATCTGCCCACCGTGGCACCTTCGAAGCCGGTCGTGCTGCCGCCACTCGATCAGCCGACGGGGCCCCGGGTGGCGACCGGGGAGAGCCGGATGTCGCTGATGGCGCCGGCCGGGGCGCAGGAGTCGGACGGGACGGACTGGGCGGTCGTCACCGGGATCGCGCTGATCGCCGAGATCGGGCTGCTGTGGGGGGCCGCGTGCGTCGGGTTGTGGAGGCGGCGGCTGGCGTTGCGGCGGGCCATGTCCGACCGGTGACGGCACGAACGCTGGGAATGCCCTTTCTGGACGCCCGTATCGGGACGAACCAGCTCAATATCGGGTTCCGCGTCAGCGGGCCGACCGTCGGACAGTAAACACTGTCGTGACGGACAGGGGACCCCGCACCGCCGGAATATCGTGCGGTGGATCTTCTCCGCCGGCCGGGGGCGCCGGGCACGGTCGGTGACCGGCCGGGTGACCACGTGTGAAAGGGGAATTCCTCTTGTCACGGCGGTGATAAACCCGGCTTTGGTGAATGTGACCGCGAGCCGATATCGCGCGCCGACTACCATCGGGTAGCTTGGCGATCATTGCCGGTCACCGGGGGCGCTCCAGACACAGCCGTCCGGCCGACGCGGCCAAGATCCGCCGATGGCGCCCACCCGTACGCATTGCTCGGGGCCCGTCCGGCCCGTCCCCCCGGGAGAATGATCAATGGCATTGGGCTCGCTGCTTCCCGAACTCCTGCCCGGCGGTTCCGGCCGCACCCCGCTGATCGAGCGGGCGGCGAGGTGGGCGCAGGAGAAGCCGGACGCCCCTGCCTACACCTTCGTCGACTACTCGGCCGCCCCGGCGGGTGCGCACACCACGGTGAGCTGGGCCGAGACGGACCGGCGCGCCCGTGCCATGGCGGCGACGCTGCGGCAGGTCACCGGGCCGGGGGAGCGGGCCGCGCTGCTGCTGCCGCAGACGCTCGAGTACATGATGACGATGCTCGGCGCCATGTACTCGCATGTCATCGCGGTGCCGCTGTTCTCGCCCGACCTGCCGGGGCACGCCGACCGGCTGATCGGCGCCTACACCGACGCCGAGCCCGCGGTGATCGTCACGATGCGCAACGCCCTGCCGCATGTGGAGAAGTTCCTCGCCGACCACGACGTCCCGCAGCCGAAGGAGATCGTGTTCGCCGAGGAGATCGATCTCGCGCTGGCCGACCGGTGGGAGGGCGAGCCCATCGCGTTCGACGACCTCGCGTACCTGCAGTACACGTCGGGGTCGACACGCCGTCCGGCCGGGGTGGAGATCACGCACGGGAACGTGACGGCGAACGCGGCGCAGTTGTGGGTCGGCTGGGCGCCGGACAGGCCGAACCCGGAGCTGGTCAGCTGGCTGCCGCTGTTCCACGACATGGGGCTGATCGCGACGATGGCGATGCCGCTGGTGCGCGGCGACCACGCCATCTACACCGACCCCGTCTCGTTCATCATGAACCCGGTTCGGTGGCTTGAGCTGATCGCGGAGCGTCCGGGCAGGAACGTGTACACGGCCGGGCCGAACTTCGCGTACGAGTACGTCGCGTCGACGGCGTCGCCGGAGAAGATCGCGGCCCTGGACCTGTCCGGGCTCACGGCGTGCCTGAACGGCGCGGAGCCGATCCGCACCTCGACGCTGTCGATGTTCGCGGCGGCGCTGGCGCCGGCGGGGCTGCGTCCGGGCGCGCAGGCGCCGGGCTACGGGCTGGCGGAGGCGACGGTGTTCGTGTCCGCGGCGACCGAGGACGCCCCGCCCAAGATCATCTCCGTGGACCGGGAGGCGCTCACCCGGGGCGAGCTCAGGCTCCGCGCGGACGGTTCCGAGCTCGTGTCGTGCGGGCGGCCGTACGGGCAGCTCGTCGCGATCGTCGACCCGGAGACCCGTGTCGAGCAGCCGGACGGCAGGGTCGGTGAGATCTGGGTGCACGGGCCCAACACGGCGCCCGGCTACTGGCGCAACTCGGAGCGGAGCCAGGACACGTTCGGCGGCGAACTGTCCGAACCTGGGGACCTTCCGTCCGGGCCTTGGATGAAGAGCGGTGACTATGGCGTCATCCACGGCGGCGAGCTGTACATCACCGGCCGCATCAAGGACCTCATCATCGTCGACGGGCGCAACCACTACCCGCAGGACATCGAGGTCACCACGCAGGAGGCGCACCCCGCGATCCGTCCCGACCACGTCGCCGCGTTCGCGCTCACCGGGGAGGAGACGGAGCGGCTGGTGATCGTCGCCGAGCGCAACCGGCGTGTTCCGCTCGGACGGCTGGACCCGGACGAGGTCGAGGCGGCGGTGCGCGGCGCCGTCAACATCGAGCACGAGATGAGCGTCCACGACTTCGTGTTGATCGAACCGGGTGGCGTGTCGCGCACGTCCAGCGGAAAGATCGCACGTGCGGCGACGCGGCAGCGTTACCTGGACGGCGGGCTGCCGACGACGGCGGCCCGGCTGGCGTCCCGCAAGTAGCCGAGGCGGCCCGACGGCCGCGACGAAACAGGAGGATCATGCTTTCGGGGCTGGGGCGTCTCATCCACCGGCGACGCTGGGCCGGCCTGGTGCTGATCCTGGTGCTGACCGGGGTCGGGGGCGCATGGGGCCTCGGCGTGTTCGCCAAGTTCAAGGAGGGCGGCTTCGAGGACCCGAACGCGTCCTCGACGCTCGTCGCCCGGCTGGGCGCGACCTACTTCGGCAGCACCAACCCCGACGTCCTCGTCCTCTACACGAGCGACTCCATGACGGTGGACGATCCGCGCTACGAGGCGAGCGTCGTCACCACGGTGGCGCGGCTGCCGAAGGCGCAGGTCGAGGAGATCATCTCGTACTGGTCGTTCGACAGTGAGGCGGCGCATTCGTTCGCCTCCCACGACCGGCGGTCGACGTTCGTCGCGGTGAAGCTGCGCGGCAAGGACGGCGCGGCCAAGGCCGAGAACTACCACGCGATCAAGGACCGGCTGTCGGCGCCGGGGCTCGATGCCCGGTACGGCGGCAGCGTGCCGCTCGGCGAGGAGTTCGGCAAGCAGGTCGTCGCCGACATCGTGCGCGCCGAGCTGATCACGGCGCTGCCGCTGCTGATCCTGCTGATGATCCTGTTCGGCGCGTGGATGGCGTCCCTCCTGCCGATGGCCGTGGCGATCTTCTCGACGGTCGGCGGGCTGGCCGTCCTGCACGTGGTGACGTATGTCGCGGACGTGACGTCCTTCGCCCTGGAAGTCGTCACGATGATGGGCGTCGGCCTGGCGATCGACTATTCGCTGTTCATCATCAGCCGTTTCCGTGAGGAACTGGAGCGCGGCATGTCCGCGCAGGGGCTGCCCCAGGGCAAACCCTGGAAACGGGAACGCGACCCGGAGGCGCGCAAGGCGGCGAAGAAGGCCCACAAGACGGCGCTGGAGCCGATACGGGAGGCGGCCTTGGCCGCCACCATGGCGACCGCGGGCCGCACCATCATGGTCAGCGGCGTCACCGTGTCGGCCGCTCTCGCCGGGCTTCTGCTGTTCCCGCAGATGTTCCTCCGGACGATCGGGCTCGCGGGCATAGCCACCGTCATGGTCGCCGTCTTCGGCGCCACGGTCCTCCTCCCGGCGCTGCTGGCGCTGCTCGGCCCGCGCGTCGAGATCGGACGCATGCCGTGGCGGCGTCCCACGTCCAAGCGCGCGCAGCGCGACCCCCAGAGCGGCTTCTGGTACCGCCTCGGCCACAGCGTGATGAAGCATCCGCTGCCGTACTTCGCGATCGTGCTCGTCATCCTGGGCGTGATGTTCGTGCCGTTCTTGAACGTCCAGTTCGGCAGTGTGGACGCCCGCGTCCTGCCCAAGGACAGCCCCACCCGGGCCGTGGTGGAGACGGTCAAGAGGAACTTCCCCAACGGGTCCGCCGAGCCCATCGACGTCGTCGTCTCCGGAGACCTCATCCCGCGCGACTGGAAGCCCGCCAAGAAGGGCGATCCCATCCCGCCCTACCTGGAGGAGTTCAGGCAGCGCCTGGGCGGGCTTCCCGGAGTCACCGAGGCGCAGTACACCGGCTACTCCGGCTCGTACGGGGGCGTGCGCATCTCCGTCACGCACAGGTACGAGCCGATGGACCAGCGTGCCCAGGAGCTCGTCACCGAGATCCGCGGGATGAGCCTGTCGAAGGACGGCTATCCGATGCACATCGACGTCGGCGGCAGCACGGCCGCGCAGATGGACCTGATGTCCAGCCTGATGCGCACCTTGCCGAAGATGGCGTTCACCGTCGGGATCGCCACGTTCATCCTGCTCTTCATGTTCTTCGGGTCGATCGTGCTGCCGCTGAAGGCGATCGTGATGAACGTCCTGTCGATCGGCGCCTCGTTCGGCGCGATCGTGTGGGGCTTCCAGTACGGGCACCTCGCCGGGCCGCTGAACTTCACCCCGACCGGCGGCGTCGAGGCCACCAGCATGATCCTCATCCTCGCCGTCGTGTTCGGCCTGTCGATGGACTACGAGGTCTTCCTGCTCAGCCGCATCCGCGAGGAATGGGACCTCACGCACGACAACCGGCGGGCCGTCGCGTCCGGCATGCAGCACACCGGCGGCATCATCACCAGTGCCGCGCTGCTGTTCCTCGTCGTCATCGCCGCGTTCAGCATGGCCGGCATCACGGTCGTGAAGCTGATCGGGGTCGGCATGTTCGTCGCGGTCGTGGTGGACGCCGTGCTCGTCCGGTCGCTGCTCGTCCCGGCGACGATGCGGTTCATGGGCGGGGCGAACTGGTGGCTGCCGGGCTTCCTCGCGGGCCTGCACGCCCGGATGGACCTGCGCGAACGCAGTACCCTGGCCCCGGCGGGCGGCACCGCGGCACCGCCGCGCCTCCCGGCGGAGCAACCGTTCCCGTACGCGCTGCACTGGGAGGACGCGCGCCCGGTGGACGCGAACGAGGCGTTCCGGCCCGCCGCGCAGCCCGCGCCCGCGCCGGGCGCCACCGGGCTCGACGGGCAC
>NZ_BCQQ01000231.1 GCF_001552155.1 Actinomadura formosensis NBRC 14204
GCATTCCAGCCAAGATCGCGTCCAGTGCTCCCTTGCAGCGACCATGGTGAACAGCGTCCACCACCGTCTACGGACGTCCAGACGATCACTTGCTCGTTGTCACTCAGTTGGTCACTCAGACGCCGATCGCCACGCCCATCCGCCCGGACGCTCTCACGTCGGCGGGCCGGGGCTGGTGCTTATTGCCGTGAGCGAGGTGAACCGGGGAGGTACCATGTCGCCATGAACGAGAGACACTTCTCAGATCCGACTACATGGCTTCAGGGAAACGACCTTGATCCTTATCGTGTTGCCCCGGACGGACTTTGTTGGTGGTGCTCCGCGCCCGCCACTACTCGCGAACACAAGTTCAAACGAACCGACCTGACTCAGATGTGGGGTGATTCACCTTACCTCTACTGGAGTTCAGGCAACATGGAACGTCTGACAAAGATTAACGGACCGAAGTCCGACGTGGCAAAGTTTGGCGCAAGCCTGTGCCTCAACTGCAACGGCGCAAGAAGTCAGCCATTCGATGATGCATACGTAACATATTCACGTTACGTCTGGCGCAACATGGATGCGCTGTGGCGTAGCAGGTACATCGACATGGCTGACATATTTGGCGACTCATGGAGCGTGGAAGTTCCAAACTTGGCAAAGTACTTCGCCAAGCACATTGCATGCAGAATCGTCGATGACGGCTTCAGGGTGCCTCCGTCCGTTCTCGACTTCCTCAATGGAACTACAGACCGCATGCCGGATATGCATATGGTTCTCTTCAAGAATCGAGAACTTAGGCGATACCGCCGTGCAGGGAAGAAGCTAGGCATCGAGGCCGCGGGACTACATACTGAACCTGCAGCAGGCGACGTCAGCCGAAGCCGTAAATGCCTGACCATGTATTCGGGTGCCTCGCTGGTGGGGTTCATCGGCATGAAGTATCGATGGGAGGACGGAACTACGACTGCCGACCCCTTCTATGCCTACCAGATGGCCCGCCTTCATCGTCGCGACAAGCTACCTACGGTGTGACCTCATAAGACTTCTGGCCCTAAAGTAATGTGACTCCGACCAGCCGACTGGTCGGAGTCACATTACGGAACACATGCTAATTGTTCACATAGTGGAACGCTGGCTTGGGATGCATGAGGAAGTCGTGGTGGGAGATGTTCCAGGCGTAGGCGCCGGACATGGAGAAGGCGACTAGGTCGCCGACGGCGATGCGGTCTGTGGGGATCTCGCGGGCGAAGACGTCCTTTGGTGTGCAGAGTTGGCCTACGAGGGTCACGGGCTCGCCGGCGACCGCGGGGCCGTCGCCGTTGCGGGTGAGGACGTCGTACGGGTGGTTGTGTTGCTTGGTGACTGGCGTGCGGATGTGCATGGTGCCGCCGCGTAGGACGGCGTACCACTGGCCGTGTGCCTTCTTCACGTCCAGTACCTCGGTGATGTACCACCCGGCGTAGACGCTGATGGAGCGGCCCGGTTCGATGCGCAACGTCTCGCCCGGCTCGGCGAGCGCGGCGACGTCGGCGCCGTACTGCTTCCAGTCGAATCGGGTCTCAGGCGTGGAGTAGTCGACGGCCATGCCGCCGCCGAGGTTGAACTCACGCGGTCCGGTGTGGCCGATCCTGTCGAGCCAGGAGCGGCCCCACGAGAGGATCTCGGCGGACTGGGCGACCATGGCGGAGGCGTCCAGGCCGGACGCCAGGTGCGCATGGATGCCGCGTAGACGCACCTGCGGAGAGGTCTCCAGGATGCCGGTGCACGACTCGATCAGGTCCGGGTCCATGCCGAACGGGCCGCTCATGGCGAGCGCGACGCCGCTGCGGTCGCCAGCGAGGTTGACCCGTAGCAGGACATCGACCTCACGGCCGGACGTCCGAGCGATGTCGGCCAGGCGGGACAGCTCGTACGGACTTTCGACGTGGATGCGCTCGACGCCGAGGTCGAGGGCAAGCCGTAGCTCGTCGTCGGTCTTGCCGGGGCCGCCGAACGCCAACCGCGCGTCCGGCAGCGCCTCGCGCACATGCGCCAGCTCGCCGCCGGACGCGACCTCGATTCCATCGACGTACGGGGCGAGCCCTTGCAGGATCGGAGCGTCCGGGTTGGCCTTTGCGGCATAGAAGATCTCCGGCGCACCGGGCGCCGAGAGCGCGGCCTTGACCTCGGCCGCGTGCTCACGCAGTGCGGCGAGGTCGTAGACGAACGCGGGTAGCTCGCCCTTGCTGGCCAGGGCCTGGGCGTGGTCTTCGACTAGGCGCGTGATCATCGGGTGTGGTCTCTTCCGGTTGTCAGGCAAGCGGGAACTCGTACTGAGCCGTCACGTAGTGGGCGGGCGCGACCGAGACCGTGACCTCGACGGCGCGGCCCTCGGCCGTCATGCCGACATGCGTGATCTCGACGACCGTGCGCTCCGGGCTGATCTCCAGCGCGCGTGCCTCGGCATCGGTGGGCAGGCGACTCGGGATGATCTGCTCGCGCGCCCTGGTCTGGGCGTAGCCGAGTTCGGCAAGCGCGCTCTTGACGCCGCCGACGATCACCGGCCCGTCTTCCTCCAGGACGGTTCCCTCGGCGATGTCGAGCGGGAACCAACTGGCGTTGAGCCGGACGGGAATGCCGCTGGCCAGCAGTCGCCGACGCCGAACGAGGCAGTTCACTTCACCGGTCGGCAGGCCGAGCGCCTCGGCGACGGCTGCCGGCGGTTCGGCGCGTTCGGTGGTGATCTCGTGCTGCGGCTCCAGCCCACGGGCGCGAACCTCGGCGTCGAACGCGCCGCGGGCGCCGTTGTTCTCGCGCGTCGCCCGGTCGTAGCGCGCCGGCGAGTGGAGCATCGGCGGAAGCCAGGTGACCATGGTGCCCCGTCCCTGCCGAGGCCGGACGATGCCCTCGGCCGCGAGTACCTGCATTGCCCTGTTCACCAAACTACGGGACGCCCCGTAGCGGTCGGCAAGCTCGGGTTCGGCGGGCAGGACGGTCCCGGCACGGTACCGGCCCTCCATGATCTCCTGACGAATTTTCGCGGCGATGTCGCGGAACCCGTGACGTTCGGACTGTTGCACTGACCTGCCCCTTCCTGCTGTGCGAGTGCTGTGCAAGGGCTGTTAGGTCCACCTAACCAGAGCCGTCGCCAAACGCCAAACGATTGGCGCCCCTTGACATCCGGTCCAGAGTGGCCACAATCGAGAGTACGTCAAACGCCAAACGTTTGTCGTTTCACCCGACTTAGGGAGAGCGCAGTGTTCCCGCAGAAGTCCAGCAACATCCCGCAGTGGCTCGCCGGCATCGCGGTCGCGATCTTCGCGATCAACAACCCGGAGAAGGCCGCCGCGCTGGTCAACCAGGTGATCCACGCAATCACGACGTTCTCGGGCTCGCTGGGCTGACCAGCGATGACCGCCCACTACCCGCAGGCTCCACCCCTCGGCGCACAAGCCACCAAGCACGCCGCCGAGGGCCGCCCTACCCGACCGATCACGACCCGCATGGAGGACCGCATGTCCGTTGACCCGTCGACTCTGTCGCTGGGGGGCCTGGTGACTGAACTCGCCGAGCGCGGCGAGTGCCGACACGACCCCGACCTGCACATGGGACCGGACGCTTTCGAGGACGAGCCGCTCGCCGAGCGTCTGGCCCGGCAGGACGTGGCCCGCGAGGTGTGCGAGGACTGCCCGGTCTGGGCCCTGTGCCTGGACTACGCGCTGCGGATCCGCCCCGCCTTCGGTGTGTGGGCGGGCCACCTGCCCCGCGAGCTGGCCGCGCTCCAGCGTGAGGCCCGGACCCTGGCCGCCGCGGCCCTGGAAGAGGTGGCCTGAGATGTTCGGCGCTGACCCGATCGTGTTCCCCGCAGTGTTCGCCGCGCTGTACGCCGCGCATGAGGTGGGCGACCACTGGTTGCAGACGCACGGGCAGGCGTGCGGCAAGGGCGCGCCCGGCTGGCCCGGCCGGATCCTGTGCGCCCGGCACGTCGCCACCCTGACCGCCGTCAAGGGCGCCGCCGTCACGCTGGTGGCGCTGGTGCTGGCGCTGCCGGTCAACCCCTACGCCGCCGCCGCGGCGCTGGTGGTGGACGCGGTTTCGCACTACTGGGCCGACCGGCGCTCCACGCTGCTGGCGCTGGCCGACTGGCTCGGCCGCCACCTGATCCCCGGCAAGGGCGACTTCGCCCGGCTCGGCGACGGCGCGACCGCGCCGACCGGTACCGGCGCCTACGCCCTGGACCAGTCCTGGCACGTCGGCTGGCTGCTGGCCGCCGCGCTGCTGGCCTCGCTGGGGGTGGCCTGATGACCGCCCTCATCCTCGCCGTGGCCGTGCTCGCCGCACTGTGCTGGCTGTGCGCCTCTCCGCTCCGCCTGGCCGCCGCCGGTGGCGTGCTGGCGGTCGCGCACCCGGTGCCGACCGTGGCCCTCACCGCCCTGGCCGTCACTGCGCTGACGGTGGCCGCATCGGTGTCGGTCTACCGGACGCTGCGCGCCGAGGGCTGGCACTTGGTCACTGTTCAGCGGCCCGCCTACGCCATGAGTCGTGCGGGGGGTGTGGCGTCATGACCCGCCGCCGTAGTTCCGCGCGGTTCTTCGACCCGACCGGCGCTCGGTTCGGGATCCCCACGTGGCCGTGGCGCATGGCGCCCCCGCACCTGCGCACCCTCCGCCAGCTCGCCGCCGAGGGCCTGCGCCCCGGCGGACAGGACATCGCCGGACAGGTGCTGTGGAACTCCCGCCGCTCCCGGACGGGCGTGCGCGCCGCCTACCTGTACGACGTGCGCCTGGCACTGCCCAAGCGCGTCCCCACCGACCGACAGCGCGCCGCCCTCGGCAAGGCACTGGCCGCCCGCCGGCACTGCCCGACCTGCCGACGCGACGCCGGTTACGTCCTGCCCCGCCACCTCGGCGAGTGCCTTGAGTGCGCCGAGGGTGCCGACCTCGGCGAGGCGGAGGTGACCGCGGCATGACCTCGACCACGCCCGCCCCCGGTTACGGCGCGCCGCGCCGGACGCTGACCGCCGGTCCGGTCAAGCGCTGCCCGACCTGCCGCACGCCGCTGGACGGTGGCCCGGTCCGGTTCCGCTGCCACCCGTGCGGCGTGCCGGTCATGGCCGCCGATCTCGACACCGAGTACCACCCCGCCGACGACTCGACCGGCCACCCGGCCGGCAACCGTCCCGGCGTCGACCCCGACCCGGTCCGGACCGCCCCTGATGGGAGGTACACCG
>NZ_BCQQ01000232.1 GCF_001552155.1 Actinomadura formosensis NBRC 14204
GTACCCGGGCTGCTGCTGGCCGTAGCCCGGCTGCGCCGGGGGCTGCTGGCCGTACCCGGGCTGCTGCTGGCCGTAGCCCGGCTGCGCCGGGGGCTGCTGACCGTACCCGGGCTGCTGCTGGCCGTACCCGGGCTGCTGTTGCCCGTAGCCCGGCTGCTGACCGTACGGGTCGTAGGGGTTACCCACACTTGCTCCTTATTGGTTGACCCTGTGGTTATGTGACGCCCGCCGGACCCGGTGGGCTCCGCAAGTCTGACCGAGGATTCACCTCGGCTCAAACCCGCAAAATTCCGAACCGGACGAGTTGCCACAGCTCCGACCCCACGAGGGCGGTGCCGAGCATCCAGGCACGGGTGTTCGGCTGGAGTGCCCACCACCGTCGTCCCAGCCCCAGGGGTGCGGCGGCGACGGCGATCGCGCCGGTCAGGGCGACCGGGTTCGCGAGCACGGCCTGGCCCGGACGGCCCGAGCCGAGCTCGATGAACACGGTCGTGCCCCCGCACATGGGACACGGGACTCCGGTGAACGCCCGCAGGGGACAGAGCACGCCGGGGTCGTTGACACGGTGGATCCATGACGCGCCGATGGCCGCGACGGCCATCGCCGCAACGCGCAGCACCGCGCCCAGGGGGCCGTGCCGCGCTGCGGTGAGGGTCCGGCTGACGATCCCGCCGAGCGCACCGTCCGGTGCGCCGGTGGCCGCCGCCCCGGGCGCTCCCCCCAACGAATCCTCCGCCTCGATGACATACAGATGGGTGACCCGTATATCGGGTTCACCCGGAGGTGAGTCAAGTCCGTGTAACGTTCCGCGATTGGACCGTTACACGATGCACACTGACATCACTCCAGGGTAAGAGTAAGACAAACCGCCAGTTACGTGGGAACTCTTTTGTATTACGGGTTCCTAAGAATCCCCGTGGACCGGTCCGGGCCCGGTGCGCGCGGCGGTCTCGAAGACGGCTGAGGGGCGGTCGGGTCCGGGCGGTCAGCTCTGGGCGGCGGCGCCGACGACGACGGGGTCCTCGCCGCCGTGGAGGTGCTCGGCCTCGACGACGTCGGCGATGACCGCGGTGATGTTGTCGGGGCCGCCGTTGTCGCGGGCGAGCTGGATCAACCGGTCGACGGCCCGCTGCGGATCGGCCTCCGCGGACAGCACCTCGTAGATCCGCTGCGCGTCGACCGGGCCGCTCAGGCCGTCCGAGCACAGCAGATAGCGGTCGCCGAGCCGGGCCTCGCGCAGCCGCAGGTCGGGCTCGCGGTCCTCCCGTCCGTCCAGCACCCGGTACAGGACGTGCGACAGCCGCGAGGTCTCGCCGGGGTCGGCCTGCTGGCCGGCCTGCTCCGCCTCCGCCTTCAGCAGCTCGTCCATCGTGTGGTCCTGCGTCATCTGGAACAGCTCGCCGTCGCGCAGCAGATAGCCGCGCGAGTCGCCGACGTGCGCCAGGGCCACGGACTCACCGGACCAGAGCATCGCGGTGAGCGTGGTGCCCATCCGGCTCAGGTCGGGACGTTCCTCCCGGACGATGCGGAGCTTCTCGTTGGCCTCGGCCACCGCGCGGCCCAGCATGTCGACAAGATCGTCCTTGGGGGCAGCGGTGTCCAGCGAGCGCAGGGAGCCGATGACGGTCGAGCTCGCGACCTCGCCGCCCGCATAGCCGCCCATGCCGTCCGCGACCGCGATCAACCGCGCACCGGCGTAACCCGAGTCCTCGTTGTTCTCTCGGTTGCACCCGATGTCGCTACCTGCTGCGTACCTGATTGCTACGTTCATACCAATTTCGATGACGATCCTGTCAGAGGAGTTTTATCAGTCGCGGACACTTGGTTCCCCAGTTTCCCCGACTGCGCCGGACGAACCGACACCGTGCCGGACCGCGTACAGCGCCGCCTGCGTCCGATCCTGTACTCCCAGTTTCATGAGCAGATTACTGACGTGCGTCTTGACCGTCTTCTCGGACACCACGAGGGCACGCGCGATCTCCCGGTTGGACCTGCCTCGCGCGATGTGCACGAGCACCTCCCGTTCCCGTTCGGTCAGCGCGGCCAGGCCGCGGTCGTCGTCCCGCTCCGCCGACCCGTCCCGCAGCATCGCTTCGGCCGCGTCGGGCGCGAACAGGACGTGCCCGTCGTTGACCGCCCTGATCGCCTGGACGAGCGCCTGCGGGTCGACGTCCTTGTACAGGTACCCGGCCGCACCCGCCTGCACGGCCGGCAGCACGTGCCCGCGCTCCGTCACGCTGGTGAGGACCAGGACCCGTGCCTTCACCCCGCGAGCCCGCAGCTCCGTCAGCGCGGCCAAGCCGCCGGTGCCCGGCATCTTGAGGTCCATGAGAACGATATCGGGATCCAGGGATTCGGCCAGTGTCACGGCCGATACGCCGTCCTCGGCCTCGCCGACGACCTCGATGTCGTCCTGGATGCCGAGGAACGTGCGCAGCCCCTGCCGGACGACCGGGTGGTCGTCGGCGATCAGGACCTTGATGGCGTCCGGTCGGGGACTCACAGCGGCACCTCCAGCCGGACGGTCGTGCCCTTCCCCGGCGCGGCGTCGATCGTGAGTTCCCCGCCGATGGAGTCCGCCCTGTCGCGCATGGAGGCGAGCCCGAGCCCGCCCTGCGGTTCCGTGTCGGAAACGTCGAAACCGGAGCCGTCGTCGGCGACCTCCAGGACGGCCCGTTCGTCCTCTGTCGCAAGACGGACCTCCACGGTCCGCGCACCGGCGTGCCGTAGCGCGTTGTAAAGCGCCTCCTGGGAGATGCGGTAGGCGACGGCCTCATGCTCCTCCGGCAGGACGATGGCCTCGTCCGCGGCGATGCGCACGGTCGCCTCATGCGCCCGGTCGAGGACCTCGACGTGCTTGCGCAGCGACGCGACCAGGCCGTCCGCGAGGTCGGCGGGCCGCAGCTCGAAGATCACGGCGCGCAGCTCGGCGAGGGCCTCGGCGGCGAGCCGCTCGACCTGCGCCAGCTCCCGGACGCTGCGGGCCGGGTCGCGGCCGGCCAGCGCGGAGGCCGTGCGCGCGGTCAGCCGCAGCGAGAACAGCTTCTGGGCGACGGCGTCGTGCAGCTCGCGGGCCAGCCGGGTGCGTTCCGCGACGACCGTCAGCTCGCGGTTGTGCTCGTAGAGGCGGGCGTTCGCCATCGCGATCGCGGCGTGCGCGGCGAACAGCGTGAGCAGCTCCTCGTCCTCCCGGGTGAAGCCGCCGGGGGTCCGCCTGTTGGCCAGGAAGATGATGCCGAGCACGTCCTCGCCGTCGCGGATCGGGACGCCGAGGAAATCCCTCAGCACGGGATGCGCGGCCGGCCAGCCCTCGAACTCCGGCTCCCTGCGGATGTCGCCGAGCCGTTTCGGGGCGTCGCCCCTCAGCATCGCGGCGAGCATGCCGTGCTGGCGGGGCAGCGGGCCGATCCGCTCCCACTCCTCCTCCGAGACGCCCTCGACGACGAACTCGGCGAACGATCCCTCGTCGTCCGGGACGCCGAGGGCCGCGTACCGGGCGTCCAGCAACTGCGCCGCCGCCCGGACGATCACCTGCAGCACCTCGTGCACGGACAGGTGCCGGGTCACCGCGAGCACGGCGGAGCTGACGGCGTGCAGGGTCGCGCCCTGGTCGCCGCGGCACCCGTTGTCGGTGTCCATCCCGGCCTCTCGTCCTCCCCCTGCCGAGCCCTACGCGGTGCTCACATGTGAAGACCGTACTCTCTGGGCGCGTCCTCCCGAATCACCCTGAGCGAGTATCGGTGTCCGGGCCGCCCCGGCTCCGGTCCTAGGACCATCTGACCACCGGCCGGGGGGCCGTGCGGCCGATGCCGCGAGCCGCGCCGGTTCCTAGCGTCGAAGGCATGAGAACGGCACTCGTCACCGGCGCGTCCCGGGGGCTCGGACGGGCGCTCGCCCGTGAGCTCGCGCGGGACGGCTGGAACCTCGTCATCGACGCACGCGACACCGCCGCCCTCTCGGCCGCCGCCGCCGAGACCGGCGCGACCGGGATCGCGGGGGACGTCACCGACCCCGCGCATCGGGCCGACCTCGTCCGGGCGGTCTCAGGCGGGCTCGACCTCCTCGTCAACAACGCGAGCACCCTCGGGCCGACGCCCATGCCGCGGCTGGCCTCACTGCCAGCCGCGGACCTGGCGGGCACGTTCGCGACGAACGTGCTGGCGCCGCTCGCGCTGATCCAGGCCGTCCTGCCGAGCCTCCGGGAACGGCGCGGCGCGATCCTCAACATCACCTCGGACGCGGCCGTGGAGAGCTACGCGACGTGGGGCGGTTACGGGGCGTCCAAGGCGGCGCTGGAGCAGTTGTCGAACGTCCTGGCGGCCGAGGAGCCCGGCGTGGCCGTCTGGTGGGCGGACCCGGGCGAGATGAACACCGCCATGCTGCGCGCCGCCGGGGAGGACGCCGACGCCGCCCCGCCGCCGGCGGAGGCCGCCGCCGCGCTGCACCGGCTGATCGCCCACCGGCTCCCCAGCGGGCGCTACCGGGCCGCCGACCTGATGGCGGCGCGATGACCGGAATCCTCCATCATGATCAGGTGAAAGTTGCAGATCATGGCATTCTGGGTGCCGGGTACCGGGGGGCGACGTCCGGGATCGTCCTGGTCGTCACGCTGCTGGCGTTCGAGAACATGGCCGTCGGCACCGTCATGCCGGTCGTCGCCGACGACCTGAACGGCCTGCCGCTGTACGCGTGGGGCTTCTCCGCCACCCTGATCATGAGCCTGCTGTCCACGGTGCTGGCGGGCGGCTGGGTCGACCGGGCGGGCCCGTCCCGGCCGTTCATGGCCGGGCTCGGCGCGTTCCTCGCCGGTCTGGTGGTGGCGGGCGCGGCGTCGTCCATGGAGGTGTTCGTCGCGGGCCGCGCCGTGCAGGGCCTCGGCACCGGGATCTCGCTCGTCGCGATGTACGTGGTGATCGCCCGCGTCTACCCCGAGAACCTGCGGTCCCGGGTGTTCGCGGCGCTGGCGGCGGCATGGGTGCTGCCGTCGCTGATCGGCCCGGCGCTCGGCGGCTTCGTCGCCGAGCACATCGGCTGGCGCTGGGTGTTCCTCGGGCTGATCCCGCTGGTGATCCCGCCGGCGCTGGCGCTGGTGCCCGCGCTGCGCGGCATCGGCGAGCCCGGGACCGCGCCCGCGAACGGCGGCGGCCGCGTGCCCGCCGCCGTCGCCGTCGC
>NZ_BCQQ01000233.1 GCF_001552155.1 Actinomadura formosensis NBRC 14204
GGCGGGAGCGGCGGCGAGGGTCGCCGCGGCCACGCCGGCCGCGGCCGTGGCGACGACGGCGGTACCGACGAGGGTGTGACGCGTCTTCACTTGTGCCTCCAGCGGGGGGATTGGCGCACCCTTGTGGTGCGCCGGAGGTCTTGGACATGGTGTAAGAACTGTCAATGCGGGCGTAAGGGGCAGAAGCTGACCAATTCCCAGCAAGATCATTGGCACCCTGGCGGGGGGAGCGTGGTCAGCGCGTCCGGCGGATCTCCCCGGCGGAGTGAATCCGACATGTGGTCAAGAACACTGGGGATCGGATATTCGACGCGAATCCCCGCGTTCCGGTTCCCAGGGAGCAAAATGCCCGGGTGGTCACCGGACGGGCCAGATGTGAGAATGGCTTGGTGACGCTCCTTTTGGCTCGTTCCAACCTGGAGGCGCTGCTCGATCCCGGCGCGTGCCTCGACGCGCTGCGCCGCGGATTCACGGCCGAGCGGGACGGGGCGGTCGCGCGCCGGGTGATCGCGGGACTGCCCGGCCGGGGCAGTGCGACCGCGCTGCTGCCGGGCCTGGTCGCGGGCATCCCCGCCTACACGGTCAAGGTCAACGCCAAGTTCCCCGGCAGCCGCCCGGCGCTGCGCGGCGTCGTCTGCCTGCACGACCTCGGCACCGGCGAGCTGCTGGCCCAGCTCGACTCGGCGACCGTGACCGCGTGGCGGACCGGGCTGGCCGCCGCGCTCGGCACGCACGCGCTGGCCCGTCCGGGCGCCGGCACCGTCGCGGTGATCGGCGCGGGGGCGCAGGCCGACCTGGTCATGCGGGGGCTGGCGGAGCTGCGCGAGGTGCGCGGGCTCACCGTCTGCGACCTGGACGCCGGCCGCGCCGCCGCCTTCGCCGAACGGCACGGCGCCCGGCTCGGAATCGGCGCGGCCGTCGCGGCCGGCCCGCGCGCCGCCGTCCGGGACGCCGGGATCGTCGTCATGGCGACCTGGGCGCGCCGCCCCCTCCTGCACGCCGCCGACGTCCTGCCCGGGACGCACGTCACCTCGCTCGGCGCGGACGAGCCCGGCAAGGCCGAGCTGGGCACCGACCTGCTGAAGGGCGCCCGCGTCGTGGTGGACGACGTCCCGCTCGCGGCCGAGATGGGCGTGCTGGCCGCCGCGGGACTCGGCGCCGGGCACGCCGCCGGGACGCTCCGCGACCTGCTGCGCGGCCGGATGCCGGGCCGGGTGAAGGGCGACGAGGTCACCGTGTACGCGCCGGTCGGGCTGCCCTGGCAGGACCTCGCGCTCGGCTGGACCGCCTACGAGGCGGCCCGCGCCACCGGTACCGGGACGAAGTTCGATTTCTTGGCGTGATCAGGTGTGTACCGCTTTTTTCGCGGAATACCGGTCCGTGGATCGATGCATACGCCGCTTTGCAATGACGCCCCGAATAAAGTTGACTCCTCTCGGTAAGATCACCCACCCCACGCCAGGTGACCCATGAACCCCTGTTTACCTCCCGGCCGAATCCCCGGTCTGCCTTCGCGATCGCCTCCATGATCACCGCGACCCCTCGAATGGTGTTCGGTAATGATGTCCTTCCAGGGCCACTGTGGGTGGCCGGCCAATGGAGACGAAAATGATTCGGATTCTTCTCGCCGAGGGGGCGCCTCTCCTCCGCGGCGGGCTGGTCGCGTTGCTCGAAGGTATGAAAGACCTCGATGTCGTCGCCGCGGTCGGCTCTGGTGAGCAGGCGCTGCGCACCGCGCGCGGGCAGCGCCCCGACATCGCGCTCATCGACGCCGGGCTCCCCGGGGTGGACGGCTTCACCGTGGCCTGCGCGCTCCGCGAAGCCGTGCCCGAGTGCCGCACCGTCCTCATGGCGGGCCGCTGCCGGAACGGCGACCTGCGCCGCGCGGTGGCCGCGGGGGCGTCCGGGCTCGTGCTGAAGGACACCTCGCCCGGCGACCTCGTGGACGCCATCCGGCGGGCCGCGGACGGGGCGCGCGTCCTCGACCCCGACATCGCCTTCACCGAGCTGAGCTCCGCCGCGAGCCCGCTCACCGAGCGGGAGATCGAGGTGCTCTCGCTCGCCTCACGGGGCGCCTCCGCGGCGCAGATCGCCGAGGACCTCGTCCTGACGATCGGCACCGTCCGCAACCATCTGTCCCGCATCAACCGCAAGATCGGCGCGCAGAACCGGGTCCAGGCCATCCGGATCGCCGAGGACGCCGGATGGCTGTGAACCCGCCTCCCAGCGGCCGATGAGGTCCCGGTAGAGCGGGCAGACCGCGGGCAGATCCGCGTGCCGGCCGAGGTACGGGCGGGTTCCGTCCAGAACGAGGACGCGGCGCGCGCGCACGGCGGAGCTGATCCGATGCGCGATGACGATCAGCGTGCCCCCGCGCCGCGCGAACGCCTCCTCCGCCCGTGCCTCGGCGGCGGCGTCCAGCCGGTACGCGGCCTCGTCCAGGACGACCAGCGGCTGCGGCGCCAGGTAGGCGCGGCACAGCGCGATGAGCTGCCGCTGCGCCTCGCTCAGCGCGCCCGGCTCCAGCCGTGCGCCGTAGCCGCCGAGGTCGCGGACGAGCCCCGCCAGCCCCAGCGCGTCCACGGCCCGCCCGATCTGCCCGGGATCGGCGCCGGGCGCGTAGTAGGCGAGGTTGTCGCGCAGCGAGCCGGTGAACACGTACGCCTCCTGCGGGATGAGCACCCGGTGCTCCGGGTCGCCCGCCGGCCGTCCCGCCACGAGGACCTCGCCCGCGTCCGGGACGGCGAGCCCCGCGATGAGCGCCGCGAGCGTCGACTTCCCGATCCCGCTCGGCCCGACCACGGCCAGGTGGCCGCCCCGCGGGACGACGAGGTCGAGGTCCTCGATCACCGGCCGGGCGCCGGCCCCGTAGCCGAACGTGACCCCGCGCAGCTCGACCGCCGGAGCGTCCGCGACGGCCGCGCCCGCCGCCGGCCGGGCGGGCGCGTCCGGCGCGCTCGTCTCCAGGATGCGGCCGAGCGTCACCGCGAGCCGCAGCCCGCTGCCGCCCATGCCCTGCACGAGCGTCCGCAGCGCCGGCTGCAGCCCGTGCAGGACATAGGTCAGCGCGCCGATCACCGTCCCGGCGGTGGCGCCGCGCCGCATCAGCCACGGCGCCGCCGCGAGGACGAGCAGCAGCGGCAGCCATCCGCTCACCGCCAGCGCCACCGCGCGCAGCGCCGCGAACCGCGCCACCGCCCGCCCGGCCGCCGCCTGCGCCTCCACCGCCGCGCCGAACTCGGCCTCCAGCGCCTCCTCGCCGCCGCACGCGACGGCGTCCCGCAGCCCCTCCGCCAGCGCCGCCGTCCGCTCGGCGATGTCCTCCTCGCCGACGACGAGGTTCCGCTGCCGGACGGCCGCCGCGCCGAACACCGCCCCGAACAGCACCAGCCCGAACAGCAGCGGCGCCACCACCAGCGCCGCCACCTCCGGCATCATCGTCGCGAGCCCGAGCAGCGCCGCGCCGGCCGAGAACACGAACCCGCGTGCGACGACGAGCAGCCCGCCGAAGGTGTCGCGGACGATCTCCACCTGGTGCGTGAGCCGCGCGACCGCGCCCGTGTCGGGCCGCCCCCGCAGCGACCGGTGCAGCGCCCCGCCCGTGACCCGCCGCACCAGGTCGTCGCGGAACGGCTCCACGATCGCCGCCAGCGCCGGATACAGCCGCCGGCTCCCGGCCGCCCCCACGACCGCCGCGACCGCGAGCACCCCGAGCCACCCGGCCGCGTCCCGCGCCCGCCCCGTCCGGAAGGCGTCGGCCGCCTCCCCGACGGCCCGGCCGAACACGGCGGCGGGCACGGCCTCCACGACCGACCACGCCGCGGCCCGCGCCGCGGCCCGGGGCCGGGCCGCGACGGCGTTCCCGGCCGTCCGCCACAGGACCCGCGCGGCCTCCCGCCTCCCCCTCATTCCCCGGCGTCCTCGGCGGTGAAGACGGCACGGTAGGCCGGATCGCGCCAGAGGCCGGCGTGGCGGCCCACGGCGCGGGCGCGGCCGCCGTCCAGCCAGACGACCAGGTCCGCGCGGGCGGCGGTGGAGGCGCGGTGGGCGATGATCAGACGGGTGCGGCCGGCGAAGCGGTCCAGGATCGCGTCGGTGATCTCGACCTCGGTGACGGTGTCGAGGCTGGAGGTGGCGTCGTCCAGGATGAGGACGCGGCCGGTGTGCGCGAAGGCGCGGGCGAGGCCCATCCGCTGCAGTTCGCCACCCGACATCGGCGCGTCCGCCAGCGGCGTGTCGTAGCCGTGGGGGAGACGCTGGACGAAGCCGTCGGCGCGGGCGGCCCGCGCGGACTCGCGCAGCCACGCCTCCGGCGGGCGCGCCGGGCCGAACGCGATCGCGTCCCGGACGGTCGCGCCGAACAGCGCCGGGCGGGCGAACGCGTAGCCGATCTCGCGGCGCAGCGCCGCCCGCGTCAGCCGGGGGAGCGGTGTTCCGTCCAGCCGGATCTCGCCCCGGTCGGGGTCGGTGAGGCGCCCGGCGAGCGCGGCGAGTTCCGAGGTACCGGAGCCGGAGCGTCCGACGACGGCGACGGCCAGCCCGCCGGGGACGGTCAGGTCCAGGCCGTCCAGCACGCCGAGGCCGGCGACATCGCGGAACTCCAGGCGGCCGGGGCCGGGCGGGGCGGGCTCGGTGCCGTGGGACGGTGCGGGCAGGCCGAGGATCTCGGCGGCACGGCGGGCCCCGGCGCGGGCGCGGCCGAGCCGCAGCACCTGGGTGAGGACGGGCCCGAACCCGGCGGCGAGCCCCGCGTACTGCACGGTCGCGACCAGCTCGCCGGGCGTGATGCGGCCCGCCGCCAGCTCCACCCCGGCGATCGCGACCGCGGCGACCTGCAGGAGCAGCAGCGCCAGCAGGCCCCGGGCGGCGACCCCGCCCTGCACCCGCCACATCGTCTCGCCCTCCGCGCGCAGGTCCGGGAGGGGTTCCAGGATGCGTGCCGTCTCGCGCCCGGCGGTGCCCGCCGCGGCGATCGTCCGGGCGCCGCCGAGCGCCTCGGCGAGCCGTCCCGCGATCGTCCCCTGGACGTTCAGGTACCGGGTCGCGGACGCGGTGATGTCGCGGACGAACGCGCGCATCAGCAGCGCCACCGCCGGCAGCGCCACCGCGATCGCCGCCGCC
>NZ_BCQQ01000234.1 GCF_001552155.1 Actinomadura formosensis NBRC 14204
CCCGCGCACGAGCCGGCGTCCTGCCCCGGCGCCGCGGCGGAGAAGGGCCGCGGCGAACGGGAGTCGTGGCACCGGGCGGCGGCCCCGGCGGCCGGCACCGCCGGGGCGCGCCCGGGAACGCCGCCGTCCTGGAGGGGACGGGTGACGGCGGCGAGGAGCGGCTCGTAAGAAAGTGTTCTAGAGGTTAGAAAACTCTGTCCAGTTGTTTGCAAGAACATCTTGAGATAAGTTCAGCGGGAAATGTCATCATTTCCCGCTGGACTGGCCGTGCGGCCATTTTCCGCGGGACGGCGGAACAGGTAGTAATGTCCCTCACCGTGTCACCCACCCTCGATGCGCTCCTGGACTGCCCGTCGGCGCTGCTCGACACGACGTTCGACCAGTTGCGGACCTTCCTGGTGGTGCATGAGACGGGGTCTGCGCTGAGGGCCGCGCGTGCTCTGGGGCGTGAGCAGTCGAGCGTCCAGAAACAGCTCGACATCCTGAACCGCAACAGCCAGATTCTCTGCGGTGAGGTCCTGACCGTCCGGCAGGGCCGCGGCAGGGACTTCCTGTTCACGCCCACCGGGGAGGCCACCGTCGAACTGGCGCGCATGACGTTCGACAAATGGCTGGAGTCCATTCACTGGAGCCGGCGCCGGCTCGGCCGGATGCTCACCGTCGGCACCACCGAGTTCACCCTGCCGATCGTCTCCCGGGCCCGGGACCGCGTTTCGGAGGAGTTCCGGCAGCGCGAGGTCGAGTTCAAGGTCGCCCACGTCCGCACCAGGGACCTGTGGTCACGCCTGGAGACGCGCCAGGTCGACCTCATCTGCGGCAGCATCGTCAGCACCCCCGAGGGCGACCTGCGCCTGGAGGAGTACGAGGTCATCGAGTACGCGCGGGGCCAGGCGCTGCTGCTGACCAACCTGCCGGAGAGCGAACTGCCGGACACGCCCGTCGAGACCAGCCGCCTCGGCAGTGTCCCGCTCGTGGTGCCGCCGGCCGGTCTCGTCGCGGATCTGCTCGCCACCTGGTACGGGCCGGGCTTCCGCGACCGCCTCAACGTCGTCGCCTACATCGACGACGTCCATTACGGCCTGTCGTTGCTGCGCTCCGGCTTCGTCCGCGGCTGCATGATCGTCACCGGCTCGATCGGCCGCGGCATGGCCGCCCAGGACGACCCCGCCACCGTGCCGCTCCGCGCCATCGGACTGCACGACGATCTGGAGCCCAAGGCGGAACTCATGACGGGAGCCTTCGTCCGCCGCGCGGACCTCGAACGCTACGGCGCCGACCACCCTCTCAACCGCCTCTGGGACGCGGTGAAGGAGGACGTCCGCACCTACACACCCCTCGCCTGATCCGCCGCCCCCCGGGGGGCGGCGGATACACCGCTACTTGATCTGGTTGTTGACCACGGCGAGGGTGGGCCGGGCACCCAGGTGCTTCATGGCCCGCGCGGCGAGGCGGCAGCCGGCGGTCAGCGCGTCGGCGGGCTGCTGGCCCTCCAGCCAGGGCGGAAGGAACCCGGCGATGAACGCATCACCCGCGCCGGTGCCGTCGACGATCTTGTCGACGGGCTCGGCGGGGACGGTGACGGGTTCGGGACGGCCGTTGGTGTACCAGAGGGCGCCCTCGGCGCCGTTCTTGATGACGACCTGCGGATACCAGGCGGTCAGGACCTTGGCGGCCTGCGATGGAGTGTCGCGGCCGGTGAGGATCTCGGCCTCCTTGGCGTTGACGACGAGGAGGCGGGCGCCCTGCGTCCACTCCAGGAAGGGCTCGGCGCCCATCCGCTTGAGCGGGGAGGACGAGCCCCCGTCCACCGATACCGACATCTTCGCCTTGCGGGCGAGGTCCAGCGCGTGGATGGCCGCCTTCCGCGAACCCTCGTTGATCAGCGAGTAGCCGGACAGGTGCAGGTGGATGCCCTGCACGAACAGCTCCTTGCAGCGCTCGATGTCCTCGGGGAGGAACGCGCCGTTGGCACCCGGGTCGGACAGCATCGTCCGATCACCCTTGTGGGTGACCATCACCACACAGGTGCCGGTGGGACGCTCGGGATCCATGACGAGGCGGGCGTCGACGCCGTACCCCACCATCTCCATGTCCCGGTTCCGGCCTGCGATGTCGGAGCCGCGGCGGCCGACGAACGCGACCTCGACCCCCTCCAGGGCGAGCCAGGCGGCCACGTTGGCGCCCGAACCACCCCCGTGGGTCGTCACGGCGGCGGGCGTATCGCTCCCCTTGGCCAAGGGGTAGGCGGCACGGGCGACGGTGTCTGTCATGAGATCGCCGACCACGACCACGCGCGTCATGGAGTCATCACCTCGATCAACACGGCCCGCGCGAGCGGCAATTCCGGGCGTGTGCTCGACCGTAACAGCTCTTGAGCCCCGATTAGGTCTCGAACGCGCAGCGAAACCGAGGAAGCCCGGTTTTTCCGGCGCGGGCCCGGGGGGCTCCGTGCCTTACTCTCGGGTACGTGACCGAGCGTTACCCGGATCAGTGGGAGGCCGACGTCGTCCTGAGCGACGGCGGGACGGCCCATCTGCGCCCCATCCGACCCGATGACGCCGACCTGCTGCGCATGTTCCACGAGCGGCTGTCCCCGGAGTCGATCTACTACCGGTTCTTCTCGCCGCGCCCGCAGCTGTCGGACCGTGATGTCGAACACTTCACCACCGTCGACCACGACCGGCGGGTCGCGCTGATCGCCACCATCGCGGGGGAGATGGTGGCGGTCGTCCGCTACGACCGGCTGGGCGAGCGGCCGGAGACGGCGGAGGTCGCGTTCCTCGTGGAGGACGCGCATCAGGGGCGCGGCCTCGGCGCGGTGCTGCTGGAGCACATCGCGGCGGCCGCGCGGGAGCGGGGCGTGCGGCGGTTCGTGGCGAGCGTGCTGCCCGACAACCGGCGGATGACGCGGGTGTTCCGGGAGGCCGGCTACCGGGCGGAGCAGCGGTTCGAGGAGGGCGTGATCGAGCTCGTCCTCGACCTGGAGCCGACCGACACGTCGCTGGAGGTCATGACGGCCCGCGAGCACCGGGCCGAGTCCCGGTCGATCCAGCGGCTGCTGTTCCCCCGGTCGGTCGCGGTGGTCGGGGCGAGCCGGGCGGAGCACAGCGTCGGGCAGACCGTCCTCCGCAACCTGCTGGCGGGGGACTTCAGCGGGCCCGTCTACCCGGTGCATCCGTCGGCGGTGGCGGTGGCGGGGGTGCGCGCGTACGCGTCCGTCCTGGAGATCCCGGACGATGTGGACCTCGCGGTCGTCGCCGTCCGTGCCGACGCCGTCCACGAGGTGGTGGAGCAGTGCGCGGGCAAGGGGGTCCGCGGGCTGGTCGTCGTGTCGTCCGGCTTCGGCGAGGTGGGGGACGAAGGACGAGCCAGCCAGGAACAGTTGGTGAGCCTCGCACGCGCCTATGGGATGCGTGTCGTGGGCCCCAACTGCCTGGGCATCGCCAACACCGACCCGGATGTGCGCCTTAACGCGACCCTGGCGCCGACCATGCCGGGACGAGGCCCAGTGGGGTTCTTCTCCCAGTCCGGTGCGCTCGGTATCGCGATCCTGCAGCGGGCGGCCGAACGGGGCCTCGGACTGTCGACGTTCGTCTCCGCGGGGAACCGGGCGGACGTCTCCGGCAACGACCTCATGCAGTACTGGGAGGAAGACCCGGCGACCAAGGCCGTCCTGCTGTACCTGGAGTCGCTGGGCAACCCCCGCAAGTTCGCCCGGCTGGCGCGCAGGCTCGGCCGCCGCAAGCCCATCGTCGCGGTGAAGAGCGGGCGCAGCACCCAGGGCGTCCCGCTCGGGCACGCGGCGCGCGCGCTGACCCTGCCCGACCACGCGGTCAGCGCCCTGTTCGACCAGGCCGGCGTGATCCGGGTGGAGGACCTGTCGGAACTGTTCGACGTGGCGCAGGTGCTGGCCTACCAGCCGCTCCCGGCGGGCGACCGCATCGCGGTCATCGACAACTCGAACTCGCTGGGCCTGCTGGCGCAGGACGAGGCCGTCGCGCTCGGCCTGGACGTCAGGCCGCGCCTCGACCTCGGCCCGAGCGCGGACGCCGACGACTACGAGGCCGCCCTCGCCGCCGCGCTCGCGGACGACACGGTCGACGCGGTCGTGGCGCTGTTCACGCCGCCGACGATCGGCGGCTTCGACGTGCGCGTCCCGGAGAAGATCCTCCGGCTCGCGGCCGGGAGCGGCAAGCCGATCGTCGCGACGTACCTCGGCACCGAGGGCGTGCCCGCCGACCTGCGCATCACCGGGCCGGACGGGATGCCGGCCGAAGGCTCGGTGCCGTCCTACCCCTCGCCGGAGGACGCCGTCCGCGCGCTGGCGTACGTGATCCGGTACGCGCAGTGGCGGCAGCGGCCCGCCGGCCACATGCCGGTGTTCGACGACGTGGACCGCGACCGCGCGCGCCTGCTGGTCGCCGAATGGCTGGGCGACGGCGGCCCGGTGGACGTCCCGCCGAAGCGGGCCGCGGAGCTTCTCGCCTGCTACGGCATCGAGATCGCCGAGGCCGGGGACGGGGTGCCGACCCGCATCGTCGTCCGGGAGGACCGCTCGTTCGGCCCGCTGATCTCGTTCGGCATCGCCGAGGAGACCGCCGACCTGCTCGACGACCGCGCCTACCGGCTGTCGCCGCTCGCGGACGTGGACGCGGCGGAGATGATCCGCGCGATCCGCACGGCGCCGCTGCTGTTCGGCCACCGCGGCGCCGAGCCCGTGCACGTGGCGGCCCTCGAACGGCTGCTCCTGCGCGCGTCCCGGCTCGGCTACGACCTTCCCGAGGTGGCGCGGCTGGAGCTGAACCCGGTCATGGCGAACGGCTCCGGCGCGGCGGTGTGCGCGGCGAGGCTGACGCTGGAGCGCCCCCTCGGGCCGCGCACCGAGATGGGGCCGCGCCGCCTCTAGCCGCGCCGCCTCTAGCCGCGCCGCCTCTAGCCGCGCCGCCTCTAGCCGTGCCGCCTCTAGCCGGGAGGCGGTGGCGGGCTGGGCTCCGGCGTCGGCGGGATGGGGCCGGGTTCCGGCGGGATCGGCTCGGGGGGCGGAGCGGGCGGTGCCGGCTCCGGCGGGGGACCGGGCGGCACGGGTTCCGGTGGCGGCCCCGGCGGCACGGG
>NZ_BCQQ01000235.1 GCF_001552155.1 Actinomadura formosensis NBRC 14204
GGGCGGCGCGCAGGCCGGGGAGGCCGGGCGGGGCCGTGCGGAGGGGACGGTTCGCGGTGCGTTCGTCGGCCAGGTCGAGGGCGTGGGCGACGAGGGCCTTCTTGCTCGGGAAGTAGTGCGTGAGCAGGCCCGTGGAGGCGCCCATCTCCGCCGCGACCGCGCGCAGGGTCAGGCCGCCGAAGCCGCGGTCGGCGAGGACGCGCCAGACGGCCTCGGACACGTCCCGGCGGCGGGCATCGTGATCACCTCGGGCGGGCATTCCCGTAGAGTACATAACAAACGTTCGGTACGTGCCCCCGGGAGGCCCGATGTTCGCTCACCAGCTCGCCGACGGTGCCGAATTCCGTCCGCTGGAGCCGTGGCGGGCGGCCGAGTTCGCCAAGCACGCGGATCGGGTCCGCCCGGACATCCGTGACTACATCCCCTGGGCCTGGACGGTCGTGGACGAGCGGACGGCCGGGGAGTACCTGCAGTCCTACGCCGACAAGCAGGCCAAGGACGAAGCGGGCATCTACGGCATCTGGGTCGACGGCGTCCTCCAGGGCGGGACGGTCTTCCGGACGTTCGACGCCGGCACGGGCGTCTGCGAGGTGGGAGTGTGGCTCGCCGCGGAGATGCGGGGGCGGGGGCTGATCAACCGGGCCGTCCGCCACATGATCGACTGGGCGTTCCACGAGCGGGGAATGCACCGGGTGGAGTGGGTCTGCGACACGCGCAACACCGCCAGCGCGGCCGTCGCGAAGCGGCTCGGCATGACCTGCGAGGGCGTCCACCGGCAGTCGTTCGTGCTGGGCGGGAAGCGCCGCGACAGCCAGGTCTGGGCCGTCCTCGCTACGGAATGGGGAGAGGCCGCTCCAGAGCCGAGAGGCTGAGCAGCACCAGGGACGCCGTCCAGCCGAGCGGGGCCGGGCCCGCGGGCCTGCCGGTCTGGCCGACCTTCTCCGGAAGGGCGCCCAGGGAGGTGCGGTGGGAGGCCAGCCAGCCGAGCCGCTCGTGCGCCTCCTCCGTCCGTCCCGCCGCGGCGGCGGCCAGCCCGAAGAGCGCCGTCTCCGGGGTCCAGGCGACCTTCGGGTCGCCGGACCAGCGCTCGCCCGGCAGGACGCCCCCGTTCGGCAGCGCCTGCTTGCGGGCGGCGTCGGCGATCGCGGAGGTCACCCGCGTGTCGGCCGGTGCGAACGGCGGCGCGAGGAACGTCACGGAGGTGTCCATCCGCCCGCCGCGGATGGGCGAGCGCGGGTAGCCGTAAGGGGCGAACTGCCTGGCCACGGCGTCGGAGACCCGCTGCGCCGCGTGCCGCCATTCGGCCGCCTTGCGGGTCTCGCCGCGCGCCCGCGCGAGGTCGGCGGCGGCCCGCAGGCCCGCCAGCACGGGCCCGACGACGCCGAGCGTGGGGCGCCGCGGGTCCTGCTCGCGCTGGGGGTCGCGCTCCCAGTAGTCGGACGAGGCGGGCGGCAGCCCCTCGGCGTCCAGCGAGCGCGCCAGATGGTCGGCCGCGCGCCGCACCATCGGCCACAGGACGGGCAGCTCGTCGGACGATCCGGTCCGGGCGCGGTGGAACCAGGCCGCCCACAGCACCCAGCCGAGCGAGTCGAGCTGGAACGCGCGCCCGTCGGCGACGGCCGTCCCGTCGGGGTTGTAGCGGGCGGCCCACATGCCGTTGCCGCTCTGGGTGCGGGCGAGGAAGCGCAGGACGCGGCGGGCCTCCGACGGATGCCCCGTGACGGTGAACGCGGCGACGGCGAACGCGGAGTCACGCGGCCAGCAGTACCGCCACTTGGTGTACCAGGAGGCCAGTGACGCCCCGTTCGGGCGGGTGAGGAGCCGCAGGTCGAGCAGGGCGCGCACCGCCATGTCGCGGTAGGCGCGGTCGTGCCCGCCGGTCGGGATCGTGCCCTGTGCCAGCCACGCGCTGTCGGATCGGACGGCCCGGTCCACCCGCGGGTCGGAGGCGTCCACCGTGATGGGCGTATCGCCACCGGACGGGATGAGCCGGATACGTCCGTCCTCAAGCCGGACGACCGAGCTGTCCGGCAGGTAGGACGCCCCCTCGCCCTGCTCCGGGGAGATCGGGACGCCGGTGAACGGCCAGCCGCCCCCGCCGATCAGCCCGGGGCTCGCCCAGCCGGGGCTCGGCGGTTCCGGTACGGTGGCGCCGCCGGTGGCGACGAGCGCGGCCACGATCAGCAGGGCGGCCGTGCGGCGGATCTTGTGAACCCCGGACCGCCTGCGCGCGGGTGCCCGGTCGGGCGGGGGCGGTGCCGCGGTGACGGGGGAAACGACGGATGTGTCCCGTTCTTCCGCCATCGCCATGCGTTCGTCCCCTTTGCCGCACCCGCCGACGCGAAATGAGTACATCAAACTACGTCAATCGGTTCATCCTCCTCAGGGGCCACTCGTGCCCACCCTTCAGGATGAGACACCTCTTGCCTGGTGGCACTTGCCCTCGCGGGAATCAGCCGGTGACATATGGACCCGGCGGCATCACCACGAAGTGGGGTTGACTAGGCTGCATCGACGGAGCGGACCGCAGAGCGCCGGCCGCACGGCAACCCGTGCAGATCGCCGACTCGTGTGGTCTTTGGCTGTCGATCCGTTAAGGACGCCCTCGTGGACCTGTTCGAACATCAGGCGAAGGAACTCTTCGCCGAGTACGGGGTACCGGTGCCCACCGGCAAGGTCGCCCGTACTCCTCAGGAAGCGCGTGCCATCGCGGAGGAGCTGTTCTCCGCGGGCAGCAAGAAGGTCGTGGTCAAGGCCCAGGTGAAGACCGGCGGCCGCGGCAAGGCCGGCGGCGTGAAGCTGGCCGACACGGTCGACGAGGCGGAGACGCTCGCCGGCCAGATCCTCGGCATGGACATCAAGGGCCACACGGTCCACAAGGTCCTGGTCGAGGAGGGCAGCGCGATCGCGCAGGAGTACTACTTCTCCTTCCTGCTCGACCGCGCCAACCGCACCTTCCTGTCCATCTGCTCCGTCGAAGGCGGCGTGGAGATCGAGGAGGTGCCGCACGACCGGCTGGCGATGGTGCCGATCTCGCCGCTGGACGGCATCGACCGGGCCAGGGCCCGCGAGATCGCCGAGAAGGGCCGCCTCCCGCAGGAGGCGCTCGACGGCGCCGCCGAGCTGATCGAGCGGCTGTGGGCCGTGTTCACCGACGAGGACGCCTCCCTCGTCGAGGTGAACCCGATGATCCTCACCGCCGACGGCCAGGTGAAGGCCCTCGACGGCAAGGTCACGCTGGACGACAACGCCGGGTTCCGCCAGGACCACGAGAAGTTCGAGGACAAGGCCGCCGCCGACCCGCTGGAGGCCGCGGCCAAGGCCAAGGACCTCAACTACGTGAAGCTGGACGGCACCGTCGGCATCATCGGCAACGGCGCCGGCCTGGTCATGTCCACCCTGGACGTGGTGGCCTACGCGGGCGAGCAGTTCGACAACCAGAAGCCCGCGAACTTCCTCGACATCGGCGGCGGCGCGTCCGCCGAGGTGATGGCGAACGGGCTGGAGATCGTGCTGTCCGACGCGGCCGTCAGGTCGGTGTTCGTGAACGTCTTCGGCGGCATCACCGCCTGTGACGCCGTCGCCAACGGCATCGTCTCGGCCTACCAGCTGCTGGCCGACCGCGGCGAGGCCGTCGACCGCCCCCTCGTCGTCCGGCTGGACGGCAACAACGCCGAGCTCGGGCGCAAGATCCTCAGCGATGCGGCGCTGCCCGGCGTCCAGCAGGTCGACACCATGGACGAGGCGGCCAAGCGCGCCGCCGAACTCGCAGCGGCAGGTGCATGACATGGCCATCTGGCTCACCGAGAACAGCAAGATCATTGTCCAGGGCATTACGGGCTCCGAGGGCACCAAGCACGGCCGCCGGATGCTCGCGTCCGGCGCCCAGGTCGTCGGCGGCGTGAACGCCCGCAAGGCCGGCCAGACGGTCGACTTCGACGGCACGACCCTCCCGGTGTTCGGCACCGTCAAGGAGGCCATGGCCCACACGACCGCGGACGTCTCCGTCGTCTTCGTCCCGCCGAAGTTCACCAAGGACGCCGTCGTCGAGGCGATCGACGCCGAGATCCCGCTCTGCGTGGTCATCACCGAGGGCATCCCGGTGCACGACACCGCCTACTTCTGGGCGTACGCCGAGGAGAAGGGCAGCAAGACCCGGATCATCGGGCCGAACTGCCCCGGCATCGCGTCCCCCGGCAAGTCGAACGCGGGCATCATCCCGGCCGACATCACCACGCCCGGCCGCATCGGCCTGGTGTCGAAGTCGGGCACGCTGACCTACCAGATGATGTACGAGCTTCGCGACATCGGCTTCTCCACCTGCGTCGGCATCGGCGGCGACCCGATCATCGGGACCACCCACATCGATGCCCTCCAGGCGTTCCAGGACGACCCGGACACCGACGCGATCGTGATGATCGGTGAGATCGGGGGCGACGCCGAGGAGCGCGCCGCCGCCTACATCGAGCAGCACGTGACCAAGCCGGTCGTCGGCTACGTCGCCGGGTTCACCGCCCCCGAGGGCAAGACCATGGGCCACGCGGGCGCGATCGTGTCCGGCTCCGCCGGCACCGCGCAGGCGAAGAAGGAGGCCCTGGAGAAGGTCGGCGTCCGCGTCGGCAAGACCCCCAGCGAGACCGCCGTCATCATGCGGGAGATCATGCAGAACCGCTGATCCCGCGCGAGCACACGAAAGACGCCCGAGCCGCCCCCGCGGCCCGGGCGTCTTTCGTGTGCGCCCGGAAGCCGGGACGACAAAGGCGACACGCCGGGCGGGCGGGGCGGCGGGGGGCGGAGCCGGTGCCAGCATGGAGCGGTGAGCGACAAGATCCCCGGACGGCGCGCGAAGCGGGAACCGTCGAAGACCGCGGCGGGGCGGGCGCGTGCGCAGCACGCGGCGCGGCGCCCGCCGGCCC
>NZ_BCQQ01000236.1 GCF_001552155.1 Actinomadura formosensis NBRC 14204
CCCGCCGAAGCGCTCGATACCGGAGCCGCCGAACCGGCTCGCGGCCTGCCACGTCCGGCCGTCCGCCGAGCTGAACAGGACCCCGAACCGCGTGGTCCTGCGGTGCTTCTTCCGCCCGGTCGTGCGGCTGCCCTCGCGGACGGTGGCGAACCCGCCCGGACCGACCACGAGTCCCTTCGTCGGGCCGTAGGAGCCCTGCGCCTGCGGGATGTTCACGGCCGTCCAGGTCCGGCCGCCATCGGCGGACCGCCAGAGGCCGTCGCCGCGCACCGTCCGCGTGACCTTCTTCCGGCCCCGCTTCTTCGCGACCTTCCTGGCGTACGTACCGTGCGCCACCACGACGCTCCCGGACGCCGCGACACGGTCCAGGCCGGTGATCCCCCTGATGCCGTCGATGCGCTGCCACGCCCGCCCGTCCGCCGAACTCCAGGCCAGCGCGCGGTCCGTCGCGGCGCCCACGGCGACGAAGCCCTGGGCGGTGCGGGTCAGGTCGTTCACCCGGTCGGACGGCGTGAACGCGGGGCCCAGGGGGCGCCGCGTCCAGGTCCCGGCGTCCTCGCTCGTCCACGCCACCGTGCCGCCACCGGGCGTCCGGCCGAGCGCGACCCAGCGCCCAGAGGTACCGGAGACGAGACGCGGAGTGTCGCCGGCCGGGGAGGTGGCGCCGTCCGCCGTACGGATCCTGGCGACCTTCCAGACGCGCCCGGCGTCGGTGGAGACGAGGAACCGGGCGCGCTCCCGTCCGGGCACGCCGTCGCCCTCGGTACCGGCGGCGACGATCGTCCGGCCACCGGCCGCGATGGCGGTGAGTTCCTGGACGAGGCCGTCGGTCGTCGCGGCGGGGTCGGCGGCGAACAGCGCGTCCGCCGCGATCGGGGCGGGGGTGCCCGGCCCGTCCGGCGCGTCCTCGCCCCGCGACACGGCGAAGATCGTCCCGGCGGCGACCACGGCGAGCCCCGCCCCGACCGCCGCCCGGACGCGAAAGCGCCGCATCGATGCCGGCTTCGGGGGCCCGGCGACCAGTACGTCCCCCGGGTCGCGCTTCACCTTCCTGGGCGCGGGCTTCGGCTCGGCGGGTTCGGGGACGTCCGGCGGACTCTCCGGGCGGACCGCGCCGGGGCTCGTCCCCTCCCCGCGCAGTTCCCGGGGCGGGGCGCCGTGCCCCCAGTCCAGCCCGGCCGTCCGCCACGCTTCGTAGGCGCGCTGCCAGGGCGACAGGGCGGCGGGCATGCCGGCGATGTCCCCGGCGACGCCGAACGTCAGCCGCCGCCGGACCTGGCGGGAGCCCGCCGGCTCGCCCTCGGCCGTCAGCCGGGCCTCGTCCTGCTCCGGGCTCCTCGCCGTCACACGCGCTCCTTACGGTCCGTAGGACACCATCAAATCGCGCCATGGGACGTCCTGTACCGAAATCCGCATGAACGGCGGCCAATGGGGCTGCTGGAGCGTTCTATCACTTCAGGGCCGACGTATCAGACCTTTCACACTGATAACCCCCTTATACGCAAAACCCCGGACATGGACGACCTGTGCACCGGCCGGAGGGTCTCCGTGGATCTCGGCGGACACCCCCGCGCCGTCCGCTTCCACGCGAATCCCCGGAGGCACGATGATCTCCACCCGCGACTTGTAGGCGAGCACGCGCAGGGTCGTGACCTGGCCTTCCAGGTCGGCGGCGCACAGGTCCAGCGTGCCCGAGCCCTTGTAGACGACGGCCGTGAAGCGTTCGGGGAGCCGCCGGCGTCCGGCACGGGTGACCGAGCCCTTGTAGGCGATCTGGAAGCGCCCCGCGGTCCCGCCACCGGGGCCCTCCGGGACGGCTCGGCCGGAGGGCAGGTCGGCCGCCACGGCGCCGAGTTCGGCGTGGGTGCGCGCGGCCAGGACGAGGTCTATGCGCTCGTCCAGCTCGGGCTCGTCCAGCCGCCCCTCGGCGAAGGCGGTGTGCAGCCGGACGAGCATGTCGTCGCGGTCACGGTCCGAGGCGCGCAGTGCGGGCGCGGGATGCTGCTCGACGCTCATCGCATCTCTCCTTCGAGGCGGTCTGCCTCCGCAGCCTGCTCCCTCCAGCACCTGGAGGGTCAAGACGCGATGTATCTTAACTCGCCACCGCTCGGTTTTCGAGACATCCGGGCCGCCCCGGCGAAACGATCACCCCTACCCGGTCCCCGGGCGAAGGCGGTACCGCGGCGGATCGGGAAGATCGCCCTGACCGTCTAGGCTCGGGCGCGTGCTGCTGCTCACGACGCTCGATGCCTGGCAGGCCCAGCCGGGTCCGCGGTTCGTCCTGTCCGACGCGGGGGCGGTGTGGGCGCCGGAGGAGGCCGCGCTCGCCGTCGCCGACGACGTGTTCACCGGCGGGCAGGTCGTCGCCGTCACGCTGGATCCCGAGCCCGGCGCGGTGCCGGGCCGCGGAGTGATCGACAAGACGACCGCGTCCCGCGTCCGCTATCTGCGGCGCGGGCCGGGCGGGCGCCATGCGGCGCTGCTCGACCGGCCCGCCACCGCCGAGGCGCTCGGCCTCCTCCCGCATCCCGAGGGCGGCTGGTACCGGGAGACGTGGCGGTCGGAGGTGACCTTCACACCGGACGGCTATCCGGGCGAGCGGGCGAGCGCCACCGGCATCTACTTCCTGCTGCCGCCCGGCGAGGAGTCGATCTGGCATGCCGTCCGGTCCGCGGAGGTGTGGCTGTGGCACGGCGGCGGGCCGCTGACGCTGCTCCTCGGCGGGGACGGGGACAGGCCGTCCGAGACGCCGGAACCGGTCACGCTCGGCGCGGACGTGACCGGCGGGCAGGTCCCCCAGGCCGTCGTCCCCGCGAACGTGTGGCAGGCCGCCCGTCCGGCCGGAGACCGGGAGGTCCTGGTCAGTTGCGTCGTCTCCCCCGGCTTCGACTTCGCCGACTTCCGCGCCGGGCACTGACGGACGCGGTGCCGCCGTCCGCCCGGACGCACCAGGGCCCCCGGACCGCACACGGTCCGGGGGCCGGGCGCGCGGTCAGTAGCTGACGGCCTGGCGGCCGCTCATGGTCCGCATGATGTGCTCGATCAGGGTGATGAGGACCTGTTTGGCGTCCTCGCGGTCGCGGACGTCACAGGAGATGATGGGAATGTCGGGAGCCAGGTCCAGGGCGCTGCGGACCTGGTCGGCGGAGTGGTGCCCGGCACCGTCGAAGCGGTTGACCCCGACGATGAACGGGAGGCCGCGGCGTTCGAAGTAGTCGACCGAGGCGAAGCAGTCGGCGAGGCGCCGGGTGTCGACCAGGACGACGGCGCCGAGAGCACCCTTGGCCAGTTCGTCCCACATGAACCAGAAGCGGTCCTGGCCGGGGGTGCCGAAGACGAACAGGACGAGGCCGTTGGGCAGCGTGATGCGGCCGAAGTCCATCGCCACGGTCGTCGTCGTCTTGGACGCGACGGCGGTGGTGTCGTCGATCCCGATGCTCTTCTCGGTCAGCGCCTCCTCGGTGCGCAGCGGGCGGATCTCGCTGACCGCGCTCACCAGGGTGGTCTTGCCGACGCCGAAACCACCGGCCACGAGAATCTTCACCGTCAGCGCGGACTCGCCCGGATGGGCGGTCGCGTCAGAGCGCACGGATTCCATCGATCACTTCCTTGAGTACGCGCTCGCTGGGGAACTGCGCCACCGGCGCGGGACGCCGGACCTGTATCAGCGAGTGGTCGAGAAGGTCACCGAGCAGGACTCGGACAACCCCGAGGGGGAGTTCCAGATCCGACGCTATCTCGGCGACCGACAACGGGGTACGGCAAAGCTCCAAGATCATGTCATGTTCGGGCTCCGGTGCCCACGGGGCGGCCGGGAGAACATCGTCCGCGGGCTCCGGCGGGTCCGCGGCGGTGATCAGCGCGACGAGGTCGAACTCGTCGCCGTCGTAGTGCGTCCGGCCTCCGGTGAGCGCGTAGGGGCGAACCACGGGCCCCGCCGCGTCGTCGTACCAGGCCGTGCCGCCCATCTCACGCGCCACCCGGCTCGGCCACCGCGACCCGCGGGTCGGCGGACAGGTGCCGCCCGACCCGGGTGACCAGCATCGCCATCTCGTAGGCGATGACCCCGAGGTCGGCGTCGGCGTCGGCCAGCACCGCCAGGCAGGCGCCGCGGCCGGCGGCGGTGACGAACAGGAACGCCGACTCCATCTCCACGATCGTCTGCCGGACGGGCCCGCCGCCGAACGACTCCCCCGCCCCACGCGCGAGGCTCTGGAAGCTGGCGGCCACCGCGGACAGGTGGTCGGACTCCTCACGAGCCAGCCCGCTGGACGCGGCGATCCGCAGCCCGTCACTGGACAGCACGACCGCGTTCTGCACCGCCGCGACCCGCTGGACGAGACTGTCCAGCAGCCAGTTCAGGTCACCTCCGGCTCCGCCCGGGACCTCCGCGCCGGAGTGCTGGGCATATGTCATGGGGTGTCGTCCTCCTGATCGCCTGGGTTCCGCGCGGCCTCCGCGCCGGCCGCGTCCTGCCTGCCACGCTGCCAGCCGGACTGCATCGCCGACAGCATCGATCGCATCGTCTCGGGCGAGCGGGCCGCGGCGTCGTCCGGTGTCCCGCCCATGGGAACGGTCCCGGCCGGAGGCTCGGCGTCCATGGGGACGGGCGCGCCGAGCGGCATCCCGGCCGGTTCGGGCGCGGGCCGCGGACCCGCCGGTTCCGCCGCCGGCGCGGGCGGGGCCTGGCCCTGGGCGGCGAGGCGCGCGTCCACGCGTTCCTTGAGCTGGGGCGCCAGGTGGGTCTGCCGCCGGCGCTTCGGCAGTTCGCCCTCCTTCGGCGGCGCGGCCTCCGCCGGCGTCCCGGCGGGCGGCGCGGCCGGTGCGGCCGGTGCGGGCGC
>NZ_BCQQ01000237.1 GCF_001552155.1 Actinomadura formosensis NBRC 14204
GGGCCCGCGCCGCCGGCGACGAGGACGCGCTGCGGGCCGCGGCCGCGGCCGGGGACGCGCTGCTGCAGGTGGCGCGCAGCGTCGGCGCGCTGAACGTGGACGGCCTGCCCCGCACCTGGCTCGGATACGAGGGACAGGCGTGGCTGGCGCGCGCGGAGGCCGAGCGGCGGCGCATCGACGGCCTCTACGACGTGGAACTGTGGCGCAGGACGGTCGACCTGTTCACCTACGGCGACCCGGACGGCGGGTTCGTCTACGAGGTGGCGCGGTCGCGGTGGCGGCTGGCGGAGGCGCTCGCCGAGAACGGCGACCGGGACGAGGCGGCGGCCCAGTGGCGGTCGGCCGTGCGGACCGCCGAACGCCTCGGCGCCAAGCCGCTGCTCGCGGCCCTGCACGACCTCGGCACCCGCGCCCGCCTCGGCGGCGCCGCCGCCCGCACGCCATCCGCCCCGTCCGGCCCGCTCTCCTCCCTCACCGCACGGGAGCGGGAGGTGCTGAAGCTGGTCGCGGAGGGCCACAACAACCGGGAGATCGCGGCGGCGCTGTTCATCTCCCCCAAGACGGCGAGCGTGCACGTCTCCAACATCCTCGCCAAACTGAACGTCACAAGCCGCACCCAGGCCGCCGCCCTCGCCCACCGCGAAGGCATATGACCCCGCGAAAACTCCCGCTCATAGCGGGGGCCGGAAAAGGTGATCTTGCGTTGGAGGGTGGGGTTCAGTAATCTGCGGTTCGTGACTGCCGGGTCGGCCTTGGGCCATGAGCGAGTGAGGTTCCCGGCCTCCGAGTGAGGTCGGGGCGGGCACGCGGCCCGCCTTTTCCGCTTGCGTTCTCCCCTCTTCTCTTTACGCACGTCGTGCGACGTCAGCGGGCATGCCCGTGTCTTCGGCGTGTCGTTCTTCATTGTTTCTTCAGCCATGGGCGCGTGTCGTTTCTGTGGCTTATTCGTCATGCCCGAAAACAGGTCAGGAGACAGATGGATTTCAACAGGCAGGTCATTGCGGAGTTCCGCGCCAACGGCGGGCGGGTCGGCGGGCCGTTCGAGGGTGGGCGGCTGCTTCTGCTGACGACGACGGGGGCGCGGTCCGGCGCCCGGCACACGACGCCGCTCGGTTATCTGCCGGACGGGGACGGACGCGTCCTCGTCATCGCGTCGGCCGGAGGCGCGCCCAAGAACCCGGCATGGTTCCACAACCTGGCCGCTCACCCGCGCGTCACGGTCGAAAGCGGCGCCTTCACGTATGAGGCGGACGCCGTCATCCTCGAAGGGGACGAGCGGGATGCCGCGTTCGCGCGGGCCGTGGAGGCCGATCCCGGGTGGGGCGAGTACGCGGCCAGGTCGGGGCGGACGCTGCCCGTCGTCGCGCTGGTCCCGGTGGTGGCCGGGCCGCCCGCCGGGCCGGAGTCGCCGAGCGCCATGCTGGTCGCTGTGCACGACGCGTTCCGCAGGGAGCTGGCGCTGATCCGCGGGGAGGTCGCGGCGTCGGGGGCCGGGGTGGGCGCGCAGCTGCGGGTCAACTGCCTGACGCTGTGCCAGGGCCTGGGCAACCATCACATGGGCGAGGAGCAGCAGATGTTCCCGCTTCTGGAGCGGCGGCATCCGGAGCTCGCGCCGGCGCTGGCGCGGCTGAAGGACGAGCACGAGACGGTGAAGGGGCTGCTGGACGAGCTGCGCCGGGTCCTCGACGGGGGTGAGGCGGCTTCGCTGCTCGCGGAGGTCGAGCGGCTCACCGCCGCGCTGGAGGCGCACCTGGATCACGAGGAGGAGCGGCTCGTCCCGCTGCTGGACACGCTCGGCCTCTGAGAGCAGGCCGGAGGCGGCACGTGCGCGCGGTGCCGTGATCAGCGCGTGACAGGGGCCGGTAGATCTTCACGGGGCATTCGTTATTTCCGCTACTAGCCGCTCGCCGGCGGTCCTGCAATTCTTTGTTCCGGACACGCCAACGGGCGGGCCAAAGCGGAAGGGAATGCGGCCGTGGACAAGGGGTATGAGCTTTACTGCCTCGCGGATGAGGTGTTCTATGACGCTCCCCCTGTCACCCGCCGCACGGACTTCGCCATCACGGGACGTGATCTTCCGGAGGGCTGGGAACAGGTCTTCGGCGACGAATGGGTGGTCTATGTTCCGCCGGAGCAGCGCGCCCCGGCGCAGGGCTGGAAAGTACATGTCACCGGGTGCGCGGAAAGCGCCGAGCGGATTCTTTCCGGGACGTGGGAGTACTGCGTCGCGGGCGGCATCGAGTTCAAGCACCTGCGCGGTCCGGGAACGCTGCGGATGCGGAACGCCAAGTACGCGCCGCGCGGCGCGAGCGGCAAGCTCGTCACCATCTACCCCGCGGACGAGCGCGAACTGGAGCGGGTGCTGACCGGACTCGGCGCGGCGCTGGACGGCCTTCCCGGCCCCTACATCCTCAGTGACCTGCGCATCGGCGGCGGGCCGCTGCACGTGCGGTACGGCGGGTTCGCCGAGCGGCGGTGCCTGGACGAGCAGGGCAGGCTCGTGCCCGCGCTGGAGAACGGCGCCGGCGAACTGGTGCCCGACCGCCGCGCTCCCGTCTTCTCCGTCCCCGACTGGGTGAGCCCGCCCGCCTGTCTCGAACCGCACCTCAAGGCGCGCGGCGCCACGACGACGGCCGATCTTCCGTACCGGATCGAGAAGGCCCTGCATTTCTCTAACGGCGGCGGGGTTTATGCGGCGACCGACACGAGGACCGGGGTCAGAGTCGTCCTGAAGGAAGGGCGGCCGCATGCCGGACTCGCCGCCGACGGGGCCGACGCCGTCACCCGGCTCGAACGAGAACGCGATGTTCTCCGGAGGCTCAGCGGAATCGAGGGCGTGCCCGCCGCGCTCGACTGGTTCACGCTCGGGGAGCACCATTTCCTCGTCCAGGAGTTCATCGAGGGACGCACGCTCAACACGTTCTTCGCCGAACGCCATCCGATGCTCGATCCCGAACCGGATCCGGAGAAGACCGCCGAATACACGAAATGGGCGCTGCGCGTCCACGAAGGGGTGGAACGCGTCGTCACCGCGATCCACGAGCGCGGCGTGGTGTTCAACGACCTGCACATGTTCAACGTGATGGTCCGCCCGGACGACTCGGTCGCGCTGATCGACTTCGAGACGGCGGCGCCCGCGTCCGACGGCGGGCGGCAGACGCTGGCGAACCCCGCGTTCCTCGCCCCGCGGGACCGGCGCGGCATCGACGTCGACCGCTACAGCCTGGCCTGCCTGCGGCTCGCCCTGTTCGTCCCGCTGACGACGCTGTTCGTCATCGACCGGGGCAAGGCGCGGCAGCTCGCCGACCTGATCGCCGAGAACTTCCCGGTGCCGCGGCCGTTCCTGGACGAGGCCGTCGCGGAGATCGCGCGGGACGTCCCGCCGGTGGCCGTGCCGGAGTTCGTCCCGGACGCGCCCGGCTGGGTGCGCGCCAGGGACGCCCTGTCCCGCGCCGTCCTCGCGAGCGCGACCCCGGACCGGGACGACCGGCTGTTCCCCGGCGACGTGGAGCAGTTCTCCGGCGCGTCCCTCGGGCTCGCGCACGGCGCCGCCGGCGTCCTGTACGCACTGGACGTCACGGGCGCGGGCCGTTTCCCCGCGCACGAGGAGTGGCTGGCCGAGCACGCCGCCGCCCCAAGGCGCGGCACCGGCCTAGGCCTCTACGACGGGCTGATGGGCGCCGCCCACGTGCTGGCCCGCCTCGGTCACGAGGACGCGGCGCTCGCCGCCGTCCGCCACTGCCTCGGCGAGAAGTGGGAGCGGCTCGGCGACGACCTCTACGGTGGCCTGCCCGGTTTCGCGCTCGTCCTGGACGACCTCGCCGACAGGACGGGCGACGCCTCCCTGCGCGCGGCGGCCCGCCGCGCCGTCGGGATCGTCGCGGAGCGGTCGCCGGACGGGCCGAGCGCGCGTCCCGGCCTCATGCACGGCGGGGCCGGTGCGGCGCTGATGTTCGTCCGGGCCCATGAGCGCACCGGCGCCCCGCGGCTTCTCGACCTCGCCGCCGCCGCGCTGCGCCGCGACCTCGCCGCCTGCGTCACCGACCACAACGGCGCGCTGCACGTCGACCAGGGCAGCCGGGTGCTGCCCTACCTCGGGCGCGGCAGTGCCGGCATCGGCCTGGTCCTGGACGAGTACCTCGCGCACCGGCCGGACGAGGAGTTCGAGACCGCGCGCAAGGCCGTCCGCACGGCCGCGATGTCGCGGTACTACGCGCAGCCCAGCCTGTTCAGCGGGCGCGCCGGGATGCTGCTCTACCTGGCCCGCCACGACCGCGACGACCCGCGCGTGGCGGGGCACGTCCGCGACCTGGCCTGGCACGCGCTGCCGTACGGCGGCGGGCTGGCGATGCCGGGAGAGCACATGTACCGGCTGTCGATGGACCTCGCGACCGGCACCGCCGGGGTGCTGCTCGCGCTCGGCACGGCCCTGCACGACACGCCGGCCGGGCTGCCGTTCTTCGGGACGGCTCACGAACCCCCCGCGGGAACCCCCGCGGCGGTCACCTCTATCCAGCCCGAAAGGGGGTGAAGGATATGGCGCTTCTCGACCTTCAGGGAATGGTGAGCGAGAACGGCGGTGGCGGCGGTAACAGCAGCCTCAGCCTGCTCTGCCACAGCTCTCACAGTGTCACCATCTGCCTGTGACGGCCGCTGACGGCCATGGTCCCCTCCACGGGGGGCCATGGCCGTCCTCGTCATGGAGACCCTCATGACCGCTGAACCCGTGCCGGCCGGTGCGAACCGGCTGCTGCTGCGCGCCACCGGGCGCGCCCGCGGCTGGACGG
>NZ_BCQQ01000238.1 GCF_001552155.1 Actinomadura formosensis NBRC 14204
CGGCGCGCCGCCCGCGGCCCCCCAGCCGCCCGCGGAGGCGCCCACGCCGGCCGGCCCCGAGCCCGTGGCACCCAAGCCCGAGACCTCCGAGGACGCCAAGGACGTCTAGGAGCTCATCAGCAGGATCAGGTGGCGTTCACCGGCGCCCGCCGACAGGGCCTTGCCCGGCGCGGCGCCGTGCGCCATCACCAGCGTGCCGGGACGGCTGCGCGGCACCCTGTTGCCGGAGCCGAGCTGGCCGCTGCCGCCCGCGCCCCACGTTAGCGGCGTCCCGTCCGTCAGGATCGCGGCACCGTACGCCTCGCCCGCGTACACCTGGGCGACGCCGCGCAGTTTCGGGCCGTGCCCGGCGGCGACGGTGACGGGTGTGGTGCGCAGCTCCACCGTCCCGTCGCCGAGCTGCCCGGCCGTGTTGTTGCCCCAGGCGACGACCGTGCCGTCCTTGCGCAGCGCGTAGCCGTGCTTCTCCGCCGCGCTGATGCCGGTGACGCCGCCGAGGAAGCCCTTGCCGTGCACACCCGCGACGAGGCCGGGGGTGAGCCGTTCCCGGCGTGACCCGTCGCCGAGCTGCCCGAGGTCGTTGTACCCCCAGGAGGCGACGCGCCCGTCGCGCAGCAGCGCCAGCCCGTACTGGCCGCCGATCGCGATGCGGGTGACGTTGCCGAGGCGTCCGGAGCCGTTCAGGCCGCGCACCGGGACGGGCAGCGACCGGTTCTCGCGGGTGCCGTCGCCGACCATGCCGTAGGCGTTGGCGCCCCAGGCGAGCACCTGCCCGTTGCGGCGCAGCACCAGCTCGGTGTGCCCGTCGGCGGCGATCGCGGTGACGCCGCCGAGCGGTCTGCGCCCGTCCGGTGACCGCACGGTCGTGGGGCCGAGCGGGCCGGTGCGCTCGCCGATCCCGCGCTGCCCGGACGACCCGTCGCCCCACGTCACCACGGTCCCGTCGCGGCGCAGCGCCATCGAGAAGGCGTTGTTCGCGCTGATCGCGACGACGTCGTCCAGGTCGCCGGGGCGCCCGTCGGGGGCGCGGACGGGGACGGGGACGTGCCGGTCCTCGCGGCTGCCGTCGCCGAGCTGGCCGTGGTCGTTGGCGCCCCACGCGACGACCTTGCCGCCGTCGATGACGGCCAGCGAATGCCGGGCGCCGCCGGCGACGGCGTGCACGCGGTCGAGCCGGCCCCGCCCGCCGACCCCGGCGACCGGGGCGAGCTTGAGGTCGATGACGGGACCTGGCCGGCCGAGCTGCCCGTGGTCGTTGAGGCCGCTGGTCCAGACGACGCCGGTCCGCTCGCCCGCCGACCCGGCGGCGGGCGGCAGGGACGACGGCGGTGCCGCGGTGGTGGACGCGGACCGGCTGCACGCCGCCGCCAGGACCATCGGGACGGCCAGGAGCGCGACGAGCGAACGGCGCCCGGCCGTCATGCCGTGCGGACGCAGGCGAACAGGTGCCTGCGGTAGTTGTCCTCGTAGGGCGGGCGGGCGTCCTCGTCGGGGCCGAGGTCGATGATCTCGTCGAAGCTCGTGTTCTCGCGCAGGAACCGCTCGACGCGCGGCGGGTCCCAGCCGCGCAGCGACTCGGCGAACCACGCCTCGTTGTCCTGCCCGGTGTCGAAGAACAGCACCCGGCCGGTGGCGCGGTCCAGGAGCCGGATCAGTTCCTCGGCGCTGACGGACCCGCGGCCGAGGACGAAATGGTGCAGCAGGCTGAAGCACGACACCACGTCCCAGCGGCCGGCGTCGTGGCCGCCGAGAAACTCGACGCAGTCGCCGGTGGAGATGACCCCGTCGCCGAGCCCGTAGACCGCCTGGCCGAGGGGGACGGCGAGCGGGTCGCGCTCGATGCCCTCGGCGGCGAAGCCGCGCCCGGCCATCTGCGCGACGAACCAGCCGTAGCAGCTTGCGACATCGAGGTAGCGGCCTTCGGCGATGCCGCGTTCGCCGAGGAACGCGTCCATCTTGGCGAGCCGGTCGGTGCACTGCCGGACCGTCGTCCAGCCGGACCGCAGCTCGGGCGCGTCGATCGGCTGGTACAGCTCGTGGGTGCCGTCGAGCCAGCTCATCTTGAGCAGCAGGTCCTGCAGGGGGGTGGTGACGGGCAGCCACTTGGCGACGACGTTGGCCCCGTCGGCGCCGCTCATCGCGGCGATCGCGAGACGGTGGTGGCCGTCCAGGATCTGGTACTGGTCGGAGCCGCGGACGGGCGCGACGAGCACCGGGTCCTGCGGGCCGCTCTGCTGCGGGCGGGGTGCCGCGCCGGGCACCTCCTCGCCGCGGTGCCGGGCGATGAACGCGCGGGCCGCGGCGAGCACGCCGGCCTCGTCGGTGCCGCCGAAGTAGTTGCCGCCCGCTTCGATGCAGCGCAGCCCGAGCCGCCCGTAGGCGCTTTCGAGGATCTCGTCGTCGGTCAGGCCGGGCCGCTCGTCCGCGAGGCGGAGCAGGGCGACGTGCGGGCCGTCCAGGAACGGGGTGGACGGCCACAGCAGGTCGCCGGTGCGGTCGGCGAACTCGCGGGCCGTCCAGCCGCCCTGCGCGCCGACGAGGAGCTGGTCGAACCGGACGGGCACCTTCCACGGACGGCGCAGCACGGCGGTGGACACCGCGACGCGGGCGGCGGCCGGGATCGGCAGCGAGCGCCCCGCGTCGACCAGCCGCCCGTACACCGGGCCGCTCGGCGCGAGCCCGCTCTTGCGCAGTACGGCGCGCGACTTCCGGCGTACCTGATCAATTCCTGGCATGGTCAATTCCCGTGGGCAGGGACGCTCCTGGCGGAGGTCGTGTCGGTGGCCGGCGGGGCGGTGGCGCCCGCGGGCCCGGGTGCGGCGCGGCCCCGCCTCCCCGGCAGCAGGGAGGCGAACGCGGTGAGGGACAGCCGCTCGCGACCGCCCCAGAGTAGGGCAACGTACAAGATGGCGCCGGGGATCAGCCCGCAGGCGAGCGCGACCGGGCTGGACCCGGCGACGAGCCGGACGGCCAGCGGCACCGCGGCGAAGCTCACCAGCGCCGAGCCGCCCGCCCAGAACAGCCCGGCGCTCGCCGGGGACATCCCGAGGATGCGGCGGACCTGGACGAGGGCGAGCAGCGTCCGGACGAGCAGCCCGCACGCCCGCGCGATCGCCGCCCCGGCGATCCCGAACGGCGGGATCAGCAGCACGTTCAGCACCAGGTTCACGCCGAGCGCGGCGCTCTGGTTGACCAGGCTCAGCCCGCTGCGGCCCGCCATCAGCAGCATCACGTCACGGGCGCCGGTCGCGGTCGCGACCAGCATCGCCATCGCGAGGATCACGGTGACGACCTCGCCCGTCCCGCGGTACCCGGCGCCGAACGAGCCGACGTAGACCGGCGCGCCGACCGCGATCGACAGGTGCACCGGCCAGGCGAGCACGAGGTTCCAGGACGCGCACACCGCGAAGATCCGCTGCGCGCCGGCCCGGTCGGCGAGCGCCATCAGCCGGCTCACCGCGGGCTGCATGACGTTCTGCACCGCCTGGGTGGCGAGCTGGCTGATCACGATGAACCGGGTCGCGGCGGTGTAGACGGCCGCCTCGCGCGGCGAGCTGAGCGCGGCGACGAGCACGATGTCGGCGCGCTGGAACGCCGTCTGGCAGATCTGCGCGAACGCGCGCGGCGCCGTGAACCGCCAGAAGCCACCCGCCAGCGGACGCCACCCGGCCGGGGACGCGGCGGTGCCGTCCGGGGCGCCGGCGCGGTGCGACCGGCTGATCTTCAGGTACCAGAGCGCGGCGACGGCCAGGCACGGCAGGTAGGGGACCGCCCAGGCCAGCGCGAGCCACATCGCGTCGTCCGACAGCACCGCCGCCGCGATCACGCCGCCGACCTGGAGCGTCTGCCGCAGGATCTTGTCGACCAGGACGGTCGGCCGCATCGAGCCGTACCCGCGGGTCGCCGCGAGCAGCGCGTCGTGCGCGCCCGCCAGCGGCAGGAACAGCGCCAGCACCCGCACCATGTTCACGGCCTGGTCCGGGTCGTCGGCGCCGATGTGGCCCGCCGTCCACGGCGCGGTGAGGGCGAGGACGAGCCCGGCCGCCGCGGCGGTCGCCGCGACCGGGACCAGGGCGACCGGCACCGTCCGGTGCGCCGCGGCCCGGTCGCCGAGCGCGAGATGGCGCGGCAGCCAGCGCAGCAGGCCCGCGTCGGTGCCGAGGCCCGACACCGCCTGCAGGATGATGAACAGCGACGTCGCCGCGAAGAACGTGCCCGCGATCCGCTGCGAGTACAGGTGCGCGACGAGGAAGACCAGCGCGAGTCCCTGGACGCCCGCCACGGCGGCGCCCACCAGGTTGAGGGCGCCGCCCCTCGCCAGCCTGTTCAGATTGGGCCCGCCCGGCGCGGCCTGTCCCGGGGCCGGCCCGGGACCGGCCGCGCCCGGTTCAGGATCCGGCATGCCGCCCCGCCTTGTGCGTCTTGCCGTAGCGGGGCAGGACCTCGCTCGACGTGGGCCCGTCCGCGGAGTCGTTCGGGGGCTCGGGCGGCATGTACTTGGAGATGTCCTCCTGCGTCCGGGCGGAGGCGGACTCCAGCGCCGCCTCCGTCTCCCGCTGCTCGGCGGTGTCCGCGGGCTCGCCGGGTTCGGCGTCGCCCGGCTGCGCCCTGCTCGCCCGCGGCCTGCTCGTCCCGGTGCCCTGGGTGACGTCCGTCGGGGAGACCGGCTTCGGCGCGACGGGCTTGCCCGGCCCGGACGGCGGCTCCAGCGCCGGCGGGGTGGGACGCCGCCCGGGCGGCGGGGCGCCGCGCT
>NZ_BCQQ01000239.1 GCF_001552155.1 Actinomadura formosensis NBRC 14204
TTAAGCGGGCGGTTAGGGTAGCTTTATACCGGTCCGGGAGGATGGTTGTGGCAATTAATGGAATTGCCGCGACCATCCCACTCCCGGAAAACGAGGAAGTCCATGAGCGAAAACTCCCTCCGCGTTCTCGGCACCGCGAGCCATGTCGCCCGGCTGCTCGGCGACGACGGCGTCGTGCACAGCCTCTACGGCCCCGAGGGATCACCCGTCTACCACTTCCTCACCCGTTATGACGAGGCCGACGCCGAGGCGATGCTGCGCGTCGCGCAGGGCCGCAAGGGCACGCTGCTCGAATTGGCGTGCGGGTCGGGCCGACTCACCTTCCCCTTCCTGGAGAACGGGTTCGACGCCGTCGGGCTCGACATGTCGCCGCACATGCTCGCCCTGTTCGACGAGCGGCTCGCCGAGGAGAAGGAGGACGACAACGACTACAGCGGCCGAGTCTCCACCGTCCAGGGCGACATGACGAGTTTCCAGCTGGACCGCAAGTTCGACTTCATCACGCTCGGCGCCAACGCCATCAGCTACCTGGACGAGGAGCAGCGCGCCTCGCTGTTTGCGTCGGTGCGCGGACACCTGGCCGAGGACGGCCGCTTCCTGATGACGCTGATCGAGTTCCCCGGCATCGAGGAGCGTGACCAGCCGTTCGAGACGCAGGCGGTGGTCGCGACGGGCGCCGACGCCGACATCCCGATGTTGCTGACGCTGCTCGACTTCGTCGACCCGGACGAGTCCCTGCGCTCCAGCAACTTCCTGGCCCAGCGGGTGGAGAACGGCCGGATCGCCGACGCCAAGATCTTCACGGCCCTGTCGCACATCCTGCCGGCCGCCCGGCTCCGCGCGGAGATCGAGGCGGCCGGCCTGCGGGTACTGGCACAGCACGAGGTGGTCAGCGAGTTCCAGATCCAGGCGTCGTTCGCGATCAACCCGGAGATCTACCTGCTGGAGGCCACCGTCTAGAGGGCCGGGTCACGCACCGTCCGGGAGGCTCTCCGCCGGGGAGCCGCCCGGGAGTGCGTTCCCGAGCTCGGAATAGGACTCGCCGCCGTGCGACCCCCACAGCCGTGTGATCGCGTCCAGCGTGCAGTAGTCGCGGAACAGCACGATCTCGCCGTTGCGGACCCGCATCAGCTGGATATAGGGGGCCTGGAACCGCTCGCCGGTCTCCAGGTCCTCGGTCTGGCAGACGAACTCGGCGATGACGACCTCGGGGTCGTCGGTCTCGTAGATCATCTCCTCCAGGTGGCCGACCAGCCGGCGCGTGCCGCGCTGGGCGTTCTCCAGCGCCGCCGAGGTCACGGCGCGGATGGTCGTCCGGCCCTCGAAGCGGCGGGGCAGGCCGCCGGCGGCGAAGGGGACCTCAAGCACCCCGTCCTCGGCGAACAGGTCCGCCTGGCCGTCGGCGTCGAGCCGGCTGATGCTCTCCTGCTTGAGCAGAAAGACCTCGCGCGGAGTCCGGACGTTCCGGTCAGCCATTTCTGGCCTCCATTTCATGCTTCTCGACTGCGGGATTTCATGCGCTATCCACACTCTCACATCATGAAACACCAGTCCCCTTAACGGCTTCTTTCGGCGCTCTAAAGCGACCTTGCAGGGGCCCGGTCGAGCCTGGTATCGAAAGACGAGGATAACAGGCCTTACAGATACGAGGGATCTCGATGCATGAACCGATCGCCATTGTTGGAATTTCCTGCCGACTCCCCGGGGCCAATGATCCGCGGCAGTTCTGGCGGCTGCTGCGGGACGGCCGCAGCGCGATCACCGAGGCGCCCGAGGATCGCTGGCGCGATCTCGACCTGCCGGTGCGGCGCGGCGGATTCCTCGACCGGATTGACGCGTTCGACCTGGGTTTCTTCGGGATTTCCCCGCGCGAGGCCGCGGTCATGGACCCGCAGCAGCGGCTCGCGCTGGAACTCGGATGGGAGGCGCTGGAGGACTCCCGCGTCGTGCCCGGCGACCTGCGCGGTTCCAGCACCGGGGTGTTCGTCGGCGCGATCTGGGACGACTACGGTGCGCTGCTGCGCAAGCAGGCGGAGGTCACCCAGCACACGCTGACCGGCACCCAGCGCGGCATCATCGCCAACCGCGTCTCCTACACCCTCGGCCTGCACGGCCCGAGCCTGACCGTCGACACCGGGCAGAGCTCATCGCTGGTGGCGGTGCAGCTGGCCGTGGAGAGCCTGCGCCGCGGCGAGTCGGAGCTGGCGCTCGCCGGGGGCGTGAATCTGAACATCCTCGCCGCGAGCACGCTCGGCGCGCAGCGGTTCGGCGGCCTGTCCCCGAACGGCGTCTGCTACACCTTCGACGAGCGCGCCAACGGCTACGTGCGGGGGGAAGGCGGGGCGCTGGTCGTCCTGAAGCCGCTGCTGGCCGCCCTCGCCGACGGCGACCGCGTCTACTGCACGATCCTCGGCGGCGCGGTGAACAACGACGGCGCGACCGACTCCCTCACCGTGCCCGGGCGCGAGGGTCAGGAGGACGTGCTCCGCCGCGCCTACGCCGACGCCGGGGTGTCCCCGGCCGACGTGCGGTACGTGGAGCTGCACGGCACGGGGACGAAGGTCGGCGACCCCGTCGAGGCGGCCGCGCTCGGCGCGGTGCTCGGCGCCGGGCGCCCCCGGGAGAGGGCGCTGCTGGTCGGCTCGGCGAAGACGAACGTCGGGCACCTGGAGGGCGCGGCCGGGATCGTCGGGCTGGTCAAGGCCGCGCTGAGCCTGCGGCACGGGGAGATCCCGGCGAGCCTCAACTTCGTCCGCCCGAATCCGGCGATCCCGCTGGACGAGCTGCGCCTCGCGGTGCAGACCGAGCTGACGCCCTGGCCGGAGCCGGCGCGGACGGCGGCCGGGGCGTCTTCACTGGCCGGGGTCTCGTCGTTCGGCATGGGTGGCACCAACTGCCACCTCGTGCTCGGCGGCCCGCCCGAGGATTCGCCCCGCGCGGCGGGCACCGCACCGGAGGTCGTGCCGTGGCTGCTGTCCGGGCGATCGCGGAAGGCCGTCCGCGCGCAGGCCGCAAAGCTGCTGTCGTTCCTCGACGAGCGGCCGGACCTGACCGCCTCCGAGATCGCCGCCTCGCTCGCCACCACCCGCACCGCCTTCGAGCACCGGGCCGCCGCCGTCGGCGCGGGACGCGACGCATTGACCGCCGGGCTGCGCGCGCTCGCCGCCGCGCCCGGCGAGGCGCCCGCCGTCCCAAACGACGTCGTCACGCTCGCCGAGCGCACCACTGGAGGCGGACCCGCGTTCCTGTTCACCGGGCAGGGCGCGCAGCGCGTCGGGATGGGACGGGAGCCGGCCGAACGCTTCCCCGTGTTCGCCGCCGCCCTGGACGCCGCCTGCGCCGAACTCGACCGGCACCTGCCGAGGCCCGTCCGGGACGTGATGTGGGCCGAGCCCGGCACCGGCGACGCCGCGGAACTCGACCAGACCCGCTACACGCAGGCGGCACTGTTCGCGGTCGAGGTCGCGCTGTTCCGGCTGGTGGAGTCGTTCGGCGTCCGGCCTGACCTGGTCGCCGGGCACTCCATCGGCGAATTCGCCGCCGCGCACGCCGCCGGCGTCCTGACGCTCGCCGACGCCGCCGCGCTGGTCGCCGCCCGCGGCTCGCTCATGCAGGAGCTGCCCGAGGGCGGCGTCATGGTCTCGATCCAGGCGTCCGCGGACGAGGTGACCCCGCTGTTGACCGGCGACGTCGGGCTGGCCGCCGTGAACGGGCCGCGCTCGGTCGTGATCTCCGGCCCCGCGGAGGAGACCCTGGAGGTGGCGGCCGCCCTGGCGGATCGCGGGCGCCGGACCCGGCGGCTGAAGGTCAGCCACGCCTTCCACTCGGCGCTCATGGAACCGATGCTGGACCGGTTCCGGGACGTGGTCGCGAGCGTGGAGTTCGTCGAGCCGCGGCTGCCGGTCGTGTCGATGCTCACCGGGCGGCTCGCGGCTCCGGACGAGCTGCGCGACCCGGAGTACTGGGTGCGGCAGATCCGCGAGCCCGTCAGATTCGCCGACTGTGTGGGCGAGCTGCGCGCCGCGGGGGCGGAGACGTTCCTGGAGCTCGGGCCCGGCAAGGTGCTGACCGTCCTCGCGGAGGAGAACCTCGCGGACGAGGCGTCGGCGTTCCTGCCATCCCTGCTCGACGGCGCGGAGGAGCGGTCGTTCGTCGCGGCGCTCGCCGGGCTGCACGGGCAGGGCGTCGAGGTCGACTGGCGGACGCTGCTCGGCGAGGGGAACGTCGACCTGCCCACCTACGCGTTCCAGCGGCGGCGCTCCTGGCCGGAGATCTCCGTGGACGACGCTCGCACCGACGACGTCGTCGCGGTTGTTCCGCGGGAGGACGCGGAAGAGCCTGACGACGAGGATGGGCCTTACGCCCGGAGCCGCCTCGCGCTGCTGCCCGAGGCCGAGGCGCGTCAGAAGCTCGCCGACCTGGTCCGCGTCGGCATCAACGCGACGCTCGGCTACAGCCCCGCCGACGCGCTCGACCTGGGCAGCACCTTCAAGGAACTCGGCTTCGACTCGCTCACCGGCGTCGAGTTGCGCAACCGGCTGCAGGCCATGAGCGGGCTCCGGTTGCCCACGACGATGATCTTCGACTGGCCGACGCCGCTCGAACTCGCCGAGCACCTCGGCCGCGACCTGACCGGCGCGCCGGACGACCCGGCGGACCGGCCCGCCGCGCCCGCCGCCCCC
>NZ_BCQQ01000240.1 GCF_001552155.1 Actinomadura formosensis NBRC 14204
ACAGCGCACTGGCCCACGTCCCCGGCCCCGTCGACTGGAAGCCGTCCGGTAAGCACCTCGACGAGCCGCTGCCGACCTATCCCTTCCAGCACCGCCGGTTGTGGCTGACCGGTGAGGCGGAGACCGGGACCGCGTCCGGGCTGGGGCTGACGGCCGCCGAACATCCGCTTCTCGGCGCGGCCGTGGAGCTTCCCGATGACAGCGTCGTGTTCACGGCGCGGCTCTCACCCGGCACCCATCCGTGGCTGCTCGACCACGCCGTCCACGGAACGCCGCTCCTCCCCGCCTCGGCCTTGGTCGATCTGGCGCTGCACGCGGGACGTCTCACCGGGCATCCCGGCGTCACGGAGCTGACGTTCGAGGCACCCTTGGCGCTCTCCCCGGACGAGGCCCGCAACCTGCAAGTGACCGTGGACGCGCCCGGCGAGGACGGGGACCGGACGCTCACCGTCCGCTCCCGCCGCCACGGCGACCAGGAGGGATGGAAGCGACACGCGACCGGTGTCCTCACCGCCGCCGAATCCGAGACCGAGCCCGTCCCGCCGCTGCCTTCCGGCGCGACGCCCCTCGACGTCTCGGACGCCTACGCCACCCTGGCGGCCCGCGGCTACGACTACGGACCGGCCTTCCAGAACCTGCGCGAGCTGTGGGAGCACGGTGCCACGCGCTACGCCCGCGTCCGGCTCGACGCCGAGGCCGAGACGGCCGGCGCGGGGTTCGGGCTGCACCCAGCGCTGCTCGACGCCGTCCTCCACCCTCTGGCGCTGGACGACGCGGCAGAGCCGGAAAGCCTGCCTGTCCCGTACAGCATGTCGGGCGTGGAGCTGCACGCCACAGACGCGACCGACGTCCAGGCGGCGATCGAGCGGACAGCCGACGACACCTTCGCCATCACCCTGCGCGCTCTGGACGGTGCGCCTGTGGCGACGATCGCGGCGCTGACCATCCGCCCGCTGCCGGCCGAAGTGCTGGCCACCGCCGCGTCACGCAGCACCCCGAGCATCCTCTACGCGCAGGAATGGGTCGCGGCTCCAGCAGCCACCGCTCCCCACGCGAGAGGCCCCTGGACGATCGTGACGTCCGAGCCCGGAAACGGCATCGCCGCCGAGCTGGAGGAGGCAATCACCACGAAGGACCTGGCAGACGCGCCCCCATCAGGCACGGCCCTGCTGATCGTCCCGGAGACAACCCGCGAGACCCCGGACGCCGTGAGGGCGACGGCGACGCAAGTCCTCCAAGACCTGCGCGCATGGCTCACCGGCGACCACCACCCCGACGCCCGGCTCGTCATCGTGACCTCCGGGGCCGTCGCGACGGAGGCTCCCCGGCTCGGGCATGCGTCCCTGTGGGGGCTGGTCCGTTCCGCGCAGGCCGAGCATCCCGACCGGATCGTCCTGGTGGACATTGACCGCGATCCCGCCTCCGCACGGGCGCTCCGCGCAGCGCTCGCGACCGGGGAGCCGCAGCTCGCGCTTCGCGAGGGACGCGTCCTGATCCCCCGGCTCGCCCCCGTCCCCGCCACGGGCCAGGCGCGCCGCGCGGCGGCGTCCAACGGCACAGTCCTGATCACCGGTGGCACCGGAACCCTCGGCGCCCTGGTCGCCGAACACCTGATCACCAACCACGACGCCACCGACCTCCTGCTCACCAGCAGGCGAGGACTCGACGCCCCGGGCGCGACCGAGCTCAAGCAACACCTCGAAAGCCTGGGCGCACACGTCACCATCGCGGCGTGCGACACCGCCGACCCCGGCGCGCTCGCGGAAGTCCTCGCCGCCATCCCGGACGACCGTCCGCTCAAGACCGTCGTCCACTCCGCGGGCGTCCTGCGGGACGCGCTCCTGGAGAACCAGACGCCCGAGCACCTGGACGCGGTGTTCCGCCCCAAGGTCGACGCCGCCTGGAACCTGCACGAGCAGACCAAGAACCTGGACCTGGACGCGTTCGTCCTGTTCTCATCCGCCAGCGGCGTGCTCGGCACCCCCGGCCAGGCGAACTACGCCGCCGCCAACACCTATCTGGACGCTCTCGCCCGACACCGCCACCACACCGGCCTCCCGGCGACGTCCATCGCCTGGGGCCTCTGGGAGCAAGCAGGAATGGGCGAATCCCTCTCCGAGGCAGACCGGGCACGGCTCGCAAGGTCCGGCATCCACCCACTCACCACAGAACACGGGCTGGTGCTGTTCGACGCAGCGCTGACCATCGAACGGACGGAGCTAGTCGCCATCGCCTTCAACAATGCGGGCCCGGCCAGCGTCCCGGCCGTCCTGCGCGACCTGTTCCCGTCCCGCCGAACCGCCCCACGACGGGACGCGGCAAACGGCACCCGGTGGACCGAACGGCTCAGCGGACGCTCTCCCGAAGACCGGCCGAAGGTGCTCGCCGACCTCATCGCGGGAATGGTGGCCGAAGTCCTGGCACACGACAGCGCATCCGCCGTGGTGCCCGACCGCGGCCTGTTCGACCAGGGCCTGGACTCCCTGATGGCACTGGACCTGCACAAGCGGCTGTCGAAGGCCACCGGCCTGCGCCTCCCGAAGACGCTCCTGTTCGACTACCCGACCCCCCGCGCGCTGGGCGACTTCCTCCACGAGCGCCTGAACAGCCACACGACCGCGACCACGACGAACGGCGCGGGCGATCCGCTGGCAGCCCTCGCCGGGCTGGAGGCCGCGCTAGCAGCCGCCCCCGAGGACGGAGACATCCGGAACACCGCAGTAAGCCGCCTCCGCGACCTACTGGCAAGGATCGACAGCACATCAGCCGACACCCGGACAGACGAGCCCTTCACCGCCGCGAGCGACGAGGAGATGTTCGCCTTCCTCGACAACGACGGGCACTGAAAGAGATGAGCAAGGAAAAGGCCGTGGTCCCGGGGATCTTCCCGGGCCCACGGCCTACTCCCACAGAAAAGCGGTCAGCCCGCGACGCGGACCCTTCCGGCGTCGCGCGCCAGGATCGTCCGCTGGACCTCACGGAGTTTGCGCCCCGGTTCGAGGCCCAGCTCCCGGTCGAGGGTCTCCCAAGCCATGCGGTAGACGCGCAGCGCGTCGGCGCGGCGGTCCGAGCCGTACAGGGCGCGCATGAGCTGCTCGTAGAAGACCTCGTTGAGCGGATAGTCGTTGATCAGCCCGTACAGGGGGCTTACCACCTCGCGGTGGCGGCCGAGCATCAGCCTGGCCTCCACGTCCATCTCCAGGCACTCCACCCGGGTCTCCTCGACCCGGGCGACGAGGCTGCGGCCGATCGGGCCGAGCGTGAGGCCGCTCAGCATGGGCCCGTGCCAGAGGCCGAGGGCGCGCTCGAACACCGCCAGGGCGTCCTCGCAGCGCTCCCGCATCAGCAGCGTCCGGCCCGTCCTGACGTGCTCCTGGAACACCAGGTAGTCGACGTCGGCGGGGTCGACGCGCAGCAGGTAGCCGGGCGCCTGGGTGACAATCGGGCCGGCGGGCGCGCCGAACCGCGACAGCAGCTTGCGGAGCTGCGAGATGTAGACGTGCAGGGCCGGGACGGCCCGCAGCGGCGGCTCCTCGTCCCAGATCTCACTGATCAGCTGCTTGGTCGACACCACCTGGTTCGGGCAGACCAGCAGCGCGGCGAGGGCTGTCTCGATCTTCTGGGCCCGGACGATGTGCGAGGTGCCGCCGTCCACCAGCCGGACCGGCCCCAGAACCTGGTACTTCATGCGTCGTCTCCTCCACCGGATCCGGTCACTCGTGCGCCGGGTCCTGCTTGGCGAGCTCGGACCGCACGCGGGCGGCCAGAGCCAGGGGCGTCGGATGTTCGAAGATCTCGGCAAGCGGCAGTCCCACCGACGTCAGCTCCTCGACCCGCTGGCCGAGCAGCGCGCCCTGAAGCGAGTCGCCGCCGCTGAGGAAGAAGTTGGTGCCGGGCTCCGGGTCGGGCACGCCGAGCAGGTCGTGCCACAGCCGGAGCAGCTCCGTCACCAGCTCGTCGCCGCCCGTGTCTCCCGCGTCCGAACGCGCGGCGGCCGGACGGGCGGCTGCCTCCTCCTCCTGCCCCGCGAGCCGCGTGAGCGCCGGATAGTCGACCTTGTCGTTGGCGGTCGTCGGGAACGCCTCGACCACCGCGAACCTCGCCGGGACCATCGAGCGCGGCATCCGCTCGGCCGCCCACCGCCACAGTTCCTCGGGCTCCGGCGGCGTCCCGGCCGTGGTGACGTAGGCGATCAGCCTTCCGTCCGCGCTCGGGTCGCCGTGCAGGACGACGGCCGCCGCGCGCAAAGCGGGGTGCTCGGCGAGCGTCGCCTCGACCTCGCCCAGCTCGATCCGGTTGCCGCGCAGCTTGATCTGCCGGTCGCCGCGGCCGAGCAGGACGAGGCTGCCGTCCGCGCGCCAGAAGGCGGTGTCCCCCGTGCGGTAGACACGGCCGAGGCCGGGGACGTCCGGGAAGCGCTCGGCGGTCAGCTCGGGACGGCCGTGGTAGCCGTCGGCGAGCCCGGCACCGGCGATGCACAGCTCGCCCCACACGCCGATCGGCAGCTCCCGGTCCCGGTCGTCCAGTACGTGGACGCGGGTGTCGCGGATGGGCCGGCCCACGTTCACCTGCCGGTCGACGGGGCCGAACAGCACCGCCGAGGTCGACCAGA
>NZ_BCQQ01000241.1 GCF_001552155.1 Actinomadura formosensis NBRC 14204
GGCGCGTGTCCCTGCGAACGGGCCGCATAGGCGAGGATCACGTCGCGGGCCAGCGGCGCCATCGACCAGCCGTCCACCGCGATGTGGTGCAGGACCAGCATCAGCACGGAGGTGTCGTCGCCGAGCGCGAACAGCCGGGCCCGCAACGGCGGCTCCACCGACAGGTCGAAGCCGCGCCCGACCTCGGCGGCGAGCGCCGCCGGCAGGGCGGCCTCGCCGGTCTCGGTGATGTCGAGGCGGGGCCGGGCGGCGGCCGGGTCCAGGACGAGTTGCCGGGCGGTGCCCGAGCCGTCCGGGAAGATCGTGCGGAGCGTCTCGTGCCGGGCCACGACGTCGGCGAGCGCGGCGCGCAGCGCCTCCAGGTCGAGGCGGCCGTCGAGGCGCAGCGCGATCGGCATGTTGAACGTCGCGGACGCGCCCTCGAACCGGTTGAGGAACCAGAGCCGCTGCTGCGCGTGCGACAGCGGGATCACGTCGGGTCGCTCGGCCCGTACCAGCGGGGGACGCACGCCGCCCGCCGCGTCGGTGAGGCGCTCGGCGAGGCCCGCGACGGTCGGCGCCTCGAACAGCGCCCGGACGGGCAGTTCGGCGCCCAGCGCGGACCGGATCCTGCTCACCAGCCGGGTCGCGGTGAGCGAGTCGCCGCCGAGGTCGAAGAACCCGTCGTCCACGCCCACCCGCGGCACGCCGAGGACCTCGGCGAACAGGCCGCAGAGGATCTCCTCCTGCGGGGAGCGCGGCGCGCGGCCGGCGGCGGAGCCGGCGTCGGGCGCGGGCAGCGCGGCCCGGTCGAGCTTGCCGTTCACGGTGAGCGGCAGCGCGTCGAGGACGGTGAACGCCGGGACCATGTAGTCGGGCAGCCGCTCCGCGGCGTACCGGCGGACGGCCGCGGCATCGATCCCGGGCCCCACCAGGTAGGCGGCGAGACGCTTGCCGCCGGGCCGGTCCTCGTGGACGACCACGGCGGCCCGCGCGACACCGGGGCACCCCGCGAGGACGTTCTCGATCTCGCCGGGCTCCACCCGGAACCCGCGGATCTTGACCTGGTCGTCGGCGCGGCCGAGGTACTCGATCGTCCCGTCCGGGCGCCACCGGGCCAGGTCGCCGGTGCGGTACATGCGGTTGCCGGGCGGGCCGAACGGGTCGGCGACGAACCGTTCGGCGGACAGCCCGGGCCGGTCGAGATACCCGCGGGCGAGTTGCACGCCCGCCAGGTAGAGCTCACCGGGGACACCGGCCGGCACGGGCTGGAGCGCGGTGTCCAGCACGTACGCCCGGAGGTTGCGGTAGGGGCCGCCGATCGACGGCCGCTCGCCGCGCGCGACGACCTGGTTCATCGTGTCGATGGTCGCCTCGGTGGGCCCGTAGAAGTTGCGCGTGGTGAGGCCGGGGATCGCGCGGAGTTCGGCCCACAGGCTCTCGCCGATGGCCTCGCCGCCGAGGAGGAGCTGTGCGGGCCGATGCCGCCCGTCGTCGTCCAGCAGGCCCGCTTCGCGGAGCGAGGCGAAGTGCGACGGGGTGGTGTTCACCAGGTCGATCTGCGCGCGCGCCACGTACTCCGTGTACGCCTCGACGTCGCGGCGGGTGGCGTCGTCGATGAGGTGCAGCTCGTGGCCGTACATCATCCACAGCAGGCCCATCCAGGACGTGTCGAACGAGAACGACGCGAGATGAGCGAACCGCATCCGCCGCCCGCCGGCGGCCTCGACCGCCGGATCGATGAACGCGTCCCGATGCGCCTCGAAGTAGTTGAGCACGCCCACGTGCGGGACGGTCACGCCTTTGGGCCGCCCGGTGGACCCCGACGTGTAGATGACGTACGCGGCGTTCTCCGCCCGCAACGCCCGCACCCGGTCGTCATCGGACGGATCGTGCGATGGCCGCCCGGCCGCGTCCGGGAAGTCGCCGGTCGTGATGGTCAGGGCCGGGCGGGCGTCGTCCAGCATGTAGGCGATGCGCTCGTCCGGGTACTCCGGGTCGATCGGGACATAGGCCGCGCCCGCCTTGAGAACGCCGAGGATCGCCGCCACGATCGCCGGGGTGCGCGGAAGGACGAGCGCCACGCGGTCCTCGGGGCCGATGCCACGCGCGATGAGTTCGTGGGCCAGGCGGTTGGCGCGTTCGTTCAGAGCGGCGTAGGTCAGGTGGGTGTCGCCGCAGACGAGCGCCACATCCGCCGGGGTGCGGGCGGCCTGGGTCTCGAAGAGGGCGGGGAGGGTGCCGGACGGGATCTCGGCGGCGGTGTCGTTCCAGGCCGACAGGGCCGCCCGCTCGGTCTCGCCCGCCAGGTCGACGGCGCCGATGACGCGGCCCGCGTCATCGGCGAAGACCTCCAGGAAGCGGCGGACACGGGCCAGCAGCGCCTCCACGACCGCGTGCTCGTAGACGTCGGGGCGGTAGTGCAGGCGGAGGGACAGCCTCTCACCGGGGATCGCGACGAACGACAGGGGGAAGTGGGTCGCGTCGTAGGAGTCGGCGGCGGCGATCCGGACGCCGTTGAGGGAGCCGTCCATCGAGGACGGGTCGAACGGGTAGTTCTCCAGCACCGTCATGGTGTCGAACAGCGCGCCGCCGTGGCCCGCCACCCGCTGGATGTCGGTGAGGCCCAGGTGGTGGTGGGCGAGGAGTTCGGTCTGCTCCTCCTGGAGGCGTTCCATGAGGGAGCCGAGCGACTCGTCCGGGCGGTAGCGGACGCGGATCGGCAGCGTGTTGATGAACAGGCCGATCATCTGCTCGACGCCGGGGAGTTCGGGCGGGCGGCCGGAGACGGTCGCGCCGAACACCACGTCGTCCGAGCCGAGGAGGCGGCCGAGGACGAGACCCCAGGCGCCCTGCAGGACGGTGCTCAGCGTGACACCGTGGCGGCGGGCCGCGCGGGTCAGGCGGCGGGTGGTGCGCTCGTCGAGTTCGGTGCTGGTCCGCCGCGGGGGCCGCGGGGCGCGGGCGGCGGCCTCGGGGGCGACGAGGCTGGGTTCGTCCACGCCGTCGAGTGCGCGGCGCCAGGCGTCCTCGGCGGCGGCGCGGTCCTGCCGGGCGAGCCACGCCAGGTAGTTCTTGTACGGGGTGACGCGCGGCATCCCCGTGTCGTGGCCGCCCTGCATGTAGAGCAGGAACAGCTCGGTCGCGAGGATCGGCGTGGACCAGCCGTCCAGCAGGATGTGGTGGTTGGTGAAGATCAGCCGGAACCGTTCGGGCCCCATCCGGACGAGGACGAACCGCAGCAGCGGCGGCGCGGTCATGTCGAAGCCGCGCGCCCGCTCCCGCTCCACGATCGCATCGGCCTCGGGCCCGGACGCGGTGATCTCCTCCCAGGGCAGCTCGACCGTGCGCGGGATCACCTGGACGGGACGCGACAGGTCCTCGTGCCAGAACGCGGCGCGCAGGTTGGCGTGCCGGCGCAGCAGCGTCCCGGCGGCGATGCGCAGCGCGGCGGCGTCCAGGGGCCCTTCGAGGTCGAGGACGAACTGCGCCGTGTACACGTCGGCGTCGCCGGCGTCGAAAAGGGCGTGGAAGAAGAAACCCTGCTGCAACGGCGACAGCGGCAAGATGTCCTCAAGGTCGCCCCGGTTCACGATTTCTGCCTCCACGCGGTCTGCAGCTTGTCGATCTCGCTCTGGTCCAGCTCCACGAGCAGGTCGGACGGGGTGAAGCCGCCCGCCTCCCCGGCGGCGACGTCGGCGACCAGGGCGCGCAGCGCCGTGAACCAGCCTTCGGCCAGGTCCCGGACGTCGGTGGCCGCCAGCAGGCCGCCCGGCCACGTCCAGGTCGCCGACAGCACGGGCCCGCCGGGCAGGTCGCGGGTGACGGCGTTGATCTCCAGGACGTGCGTCAGCGGCATCGCCGGGTCCTCGCCCGCGGGCAGCTCCTCGGACGCGAGCGTCCAGTCGCCGCCGTCGTCGCCGGGGGCGACCCGGCCGAGATAGTTGAACGCGATCTGCGCGGGCGGCAGCTCGGCCAGTTCCTCGGCGGCCTCCCCGTCCCCGTAGCGGAGGAGGCCGTGGCCGATGCCGCCGTCCGGGACGGCCCGGAGCTGCTCCTTCACCGTCTTGACGGCCGCACCGCCGGTCACGTTGCCCGCGTCCAGCCGGACGGGGTGGATCGAGGTGAACCAGCCCACGGTCCGGGAGACGTCGGCGCCGGGGACGACGTCCTCGCGTCCGTGGCCCTCAAGGTCGATGAGGACGCCGGTGCCCCGCCCGCCCCGGTGCCGGCGCCACTGGGCGACGGCGAGCGCGAGGCCGGTGAGCAGGACGTCGTTCGCACGCCCGTGGAACGCGGCCGGGACGTCGGTGAGCAGCGGTCCGGTGACGTCGGCGGGCAGGTCGAGGGTGAGGGACCGGGCGCGGGCCGCGATGTCCACCCGCGGGTCGAGCGGACGCTTCGCAAGGTTCTGCGGCGGGCCGTCCACGATGTCGAGCCAGTCCTCCAGCTCGCCGGCGTCCCGCTCGGACGCGGTGAGCTT
>NZ_BCQQ01000242.1 GCF_001552155.1 Actinomadura formosensis NBRC 14204
CTCGTCGTCGCTGGTGGCCATTCATCTTGCCGCGCAGGCGCTGCGGCAGGGCGAGTGCTCGATGGCGCTGGCCGGCGGCGCGACGGTGATGCCGACGCCCGGCACCTTCGTGGCGTTCTCCCGGCAGCGTGTTCTGGCCCCCGACGGGAGGTCCAAGGCGTTTTCCTCGACGGCCGACGGGACCGGCTGGGCCGAGGGCGTCGGTGTGGTGGTCCTTGAGCGGCTGTCGGTGGCGCGGGAGCGCGGGCACCGGATCTTGGCTGTGCTGCGCGGCAGCGCGGTGAACCAGGACGGCGCGTCCAACGGCCTGACGGCGCCGAACGGTCCGTCGCAGCAGCGGGTGATCCGCAAGGCGCTGGCCGGTGCCGGGCTGGTTCCGTCCGATGTGGACGTTGTGGAGGCCCACGGGACCGGCACGGCTCTCGGTGACCCGATCGAGGCGCAGGCGCTGCTGGCCACCTATGGGCAGCGGGACCCCGGGAAGCCGTTGTGGCTGGGGTCGGTCAAGTCGAACATCGGGCACGCGCAGGCCGCGGCCGGGGTGGCCGGTGTGATCAAGATGGTGCAGGCGCTGCGGCACGGCGTCATGCCGCCCACCCTGCACGTGCGGGAGCCGACACCGCAGGTGGACTGGTCGGCGGGCGCGGTCGAGCTGCTGACCGAGGCCCGCGACTGGCCGGCCGACGGACGTCCGCGCCGGGCCGGCGTTTCCGCGTTCGGCATCAGCGGAACCAACGCGCACCTGATCCTCGAGGAGGCGCCGCCGGCGGACACGGAGCAGGACCCCGGCGAGCCGGCGCCCGCGGGTACCGTGCCGCTGGTCGTGTCGGCCGCGAGCGCCGCCTCCCTCGCGGCCCAGGCGGATCGGCTCGCCTCGTTCGTCGAGTCCGGTGAGGCGCCGCCGGCGCGCGTGGCCGCCGCCCTGGTCGCACACCGTGCGGTGCTGGCCGAGCGTGCGGTCGTCGTGGCCGGCACGGGCGAGGAGGCGCTCACCGGGTTGCGTGCGCTCGCGCGGGGCGAGACCGCGCCCGGTGTCGTGACCGGCGGCGCGGACGCGCCGGGCTCGGTCGCGATGGTGTTCCCCGGCCAGGGCGCGCAGCGGGTCGGGATGGGCCGGGAGCTGTACGACCGGTACCCGCTGTTCGCGGAGGCGTTCGATGAGGCCTGCGCGGAGCTGGACGCCTGCCTCGCCGGCCGGGTCGACCACCCCGTCCGGGACGTGGTGCTGGGCAGGGTGGGCGGTAGCGCCGTACTGCTCGACCAGACCGTGTTCACGCAGGCGGGGCTGTTCGCGGTGGAGAGCGCGCTGTTCCGGCTGGTGGCGTCCTGGGGCGTGCGGCCGGACGTGGTGATCGGCCACTCGGTCGGCGAGATCACCGCCGCCTACGCCGCGGGGGCGCTGTCGTTGCGGGATGCGGCGCGGATCGTCGCGGCCCGCGGCCGGCTGATGCAGGCGCTGCCGCCGGGCGGGGCGATGGTCGCGGTGGCCGCCGGCGAGGAGGAGGTCGCCGGGCTGCTGGGCGAGGGCGTGGAGCTCGCCGCGGTCAACGGCCCGGCCGCCGTGGTGCTCTCCGGCGACCACGACGCCGTCCTCGCGGCGGCCGGCCGGCTGCGGGAACGGGGCCGCAAGACGAAGCGGCTGGCGGTCTCGCACGCCTTCCATTCGGTCCAGATGGAGGCGATGCTGGCCGGCTTCGCCGCGGAGCTGACCGGCGTGACATGGCGGCGGCCGGAAATCCCGGTGATCTCCAACGTGACCGGGCGGCCGGCCGAACCCGGTGCGCTCGCCGATCCGCGGTACTGGGCCGAGCACGTGCGGCGGCCGGTCCGGTTCGCCGACGGGATCGCGGCCGCGGTGCAGCACGGCGCCGCGCTGTTCCTGGAACTGGGCCCCGGCGCCGCCCTGACCGCCCTGGTCGAGGAGACCGCCACCGCCGCCGGCGCCGAGGCGACCTGTTTCGCGGCCCTGCGCGACGGCCGCCCGGAAGAACAGACCCTGATCGCTTCGGTCGCCGAGCTGTTCGTGCGCGGTGCGGCCGTGGACTGGGGCGCCGCCCTGCCGGCCGTGACAGGCTGGGTGGACCTGCCGACGTACGCCTTCGACCACCGGAACTACTGGCTCCACGCCACCGGCGCCCCGGCCGACGCGGCGTCGCTCGGGCAGGCGGCCGCCGACCACCCGCTGCTGGGGGCGGTGGTGCGGCTGCCGGACTCCGCCGGGCTGGTGTTCACGTCCCGCCTGTCGTTGCGCACGCACCCCTGGCTCGCCGACCACGCCATCGGCGGGGTGGTGCTCGTCGCCGGCACCGGGCTGGTGGAACTGGCCGTGCGCGCCGGTGACGAGGCCGGCTGCCCGGTGCTGGACGAGCTGGTGATCGAGGCGCCGCTGGTCGTACCCGAGCATGGCGGGGTGCGGGTGCAGGTCGCGGTGGGCGGCCCGGGGCAGAACGGTTCCCGGACCGTGGACGTGTACTCCCAGCCCGACGACGAGACGGAGGCGTGGACGCGGCACGCCACCGGACTCCTGTCGGCCACGCCGCCGGCGCGGGGCCTCGGGTACGACTTCACCGCGTGGCCGCCGCCCGGTGGACAGCGGGTCGAGGTGGGGGACTTCTACACCGGACTGGTCGACCGCGGCTACGCGTACGGGCCGGTATTCCAGGGGCTGCGGGCGGTGTGGCGGCGCGGCGAGGAGATCTTCGCCGAGGTCGCGCTGCCCGAGGACGACCGCGCGGACGCCGCCGGGTTCGGCCTGCACCCCGCGCTGCTGGACGCCGGCCTGCACGCGGGCATGCTCGGCGCCGCTGCCACGCCGGAGGAGGAGCCCGGGCGGCCGGTGCTGCCGTTCGCCTGGAACGGGCTGGTGCTGCATGCCGCGGGCGCATCGGCGCTGCGGGTGCGCCTGGTGCCCGGCGGACCCGCCGCCTTGTCCCTGGAGGCGGCGGACGAGACCGGTGGCCCCGTGGTGACGGTGGAATCACTGGTGTCCCGGCCGGTGTCCGCTGAGCAACTGGACGCGGCGGCGACCCGCGATGCGCTGTTCAGGGTGGACTGGACCGAACTGCCGCCGGTTCAGGGAGAGACCTCGCCGCCGTGGGCGCCGGTGGCCACCGCGGGCGACGTGGCGGCCCTGGGCGGGGACGTGCCCGCGGTGGCGGTCCTGGAGGCGGTGGGCGGGGACGGCTCGCACGCGGCGCTGGTGCTGACGTGCCGGGTGCTGGAGGTCGTGCAGGCGTGGCTGACCGCCGCCGGGGCGGAGGAGTCACGCCTGGTGGTCGTGACCCGCGGCGCGGTGCCCGCCGGTGCGGGCACGGTGACGGATCCCGCGGGTGCGGCGGTGTGGGGACTCGTGCGTGCCGCGCAGGCCGAGAACCCGGACCGGATCGTCCTGCTGGACCTCGATCCGGCCGCCGGCGGTGGCGTGGAGCCGGTGCTGGGTTCCGTGCTGGCCTGCGGTGAACCCCAGGTCGCCGTCCGGGACACCGCCCTGTCGGCCCCCCGGCTCGCCCGCGTCACCGATCAGGCCCCGGATTCGCCCGCCGTGTTCGGCCCGGAGGGGACGGTCCTGGTCACGGGTGGCACCGGGTCGCTGGGCGCCTTGGTCGCCCGGCATCTGGTGTCCCGCCACGGCGTGCGGCGTCTCGTCCTGGCCAGCAGGCGGGGTCCGGCCGCCGAGGGTGCGGAGGAACTGGTCGCCGACCTCACCGGGGAGGGCGCGGAGGTCTCGATGGTGGCCTGCGATGTGTCCGACCGGGAGCAGGCGGCGGCGCTGCTGGCATCGGTGCCCGGCCGGCTGACCGGCGTGGTGCACACGGCGGGCGTGCTGGACGACGGTGTGATCGAGGCGCTGACCCCGGACCGGCTCGCCGCCGTGTTCGCGCCGAAGGTCGACGCGGTGCGGCACCTGGACGAGCTGACCCGGGACATGGAGCTCGACGCGTTCGTCGTCTTCTCCTCCGCGTCCGGGACCTTCGGGGCCGCCGGGCAGGGCAACTACGCGGCCGCGAACGCGTTCCTTGACGCGGCGGTGGCCGGTCGCCGGGCGGCGGGCCTGCCCGGGGTGTCGCTGGCCTGGGGCCTGTGGGAGCAGACCAGCGGCATGACCGCCCACCTGGGCGGGGCGGACCAGGCGCGCATGAGCCGCGGCGGTGTCCTCGCGATAACGCCGCAGGAGGGCATGGACCTGTTCGACGCCGCCCTGGGAGCCCGGCAGGCGCTACTCGTCCCGGTCAAGCTGGACCTGCGGGGGACGCGTGCGGGCGCGGCGGCCGGCGGTG
>NZ_BCQQ01000243.1 GCF_001552155.1 Actinomadura formosensis NBRC 14204
CGACGTGCCCGGAATCCCAGTCGACGTGGGTCGAAGGCTGGTCGATGTGCAGAGACGCCGGAAGCGTTCCGTGCCGCATGGCCTGCACCATCTTGATGACGCCCGCGACTCCGGCCGCCGCCTGCGTGTGGCCGATGTTCGACTTGATCGATCCCAGGTGCAGAGGCCGCTCGGCGGTGTGGTGCTGCCCGTAGGTGCTGAGCAGGGCTTGGGCTTCGATCGGGTCGCCCAGCGTCGTGCCGGTGCCGTGCGCTTCGACCGCGTCGACCTGATCGGCGGTGAGACCCGCATTGGCGAGGGCCTGCTCGATCACACGCTCCTGCGAGGGGCCGTTCGGGGCGGAGAGTCCGTTGCTGGCGCCGTCCTGGTTGATGGCCGAGCCCTTGACGACGGCGAGGACGAGGTGGCCGTTGCGCTGGGCGTCGGAGAGCCGTTCCAGCAGCAGGACGCCGATGCCTTCCCCCCAGCCGGTTCCGTCGGCGGAGGCGGAGAACGACTTGCAGCGTCCGTCCGGGGACAGGCCACGTTGGCGGCTGAATTCCAGGAAAACCGAAGGCGTGGCCATCACGGTGACGCCTCCGGCGAGCGCCATCTCGCATTCACCAGAACGCAGTGCCTGTGCCGCCAGATGCATCGCGACCAGCGACGACGAGCACGCCGTGTCCACCGTCACCGCGGGGCCCTGGAAGCCGAAGGTGTAGGCGACCCGTCCGGACGCGATGCTCCCCGCGCTTCCGCTGACCAGATAACCCTCCAGGCCACCGGACGAACGGGCGACACGGGAGCCGTAGTCGTCGTACATGACGCCTGTGAAGACGCCGATTTGGCGGCCGCGCAGGGCGGCCGGGTCGATCGCGGCGCTTTCCATCGTCTCCCAGGAGGCCTCCAGGAGCAGCCGGTGTTGCGGGTCCATGGCGAGGGCCTCGCGCGGGCTGATGCCGAAGAAGGCGGGGTCGAAGTCGCCGGCGTCGTACAGGAAGCCACCGTGCCGGACGTAGGACTTCCCGGTTCGCTCCGGGTCCGGGTCGAACAGGTCGTCGCCCCAACCCCGGTCCGCCGGGAACTCGCCGACCGCGTCCGTCCCGGAGGCCACGAGCCGCCACAGGTCGCGCGGGGAGCGGACGCCGCCGGGGTAGCGGCAGGCCATGCCGACGATCGCGATCGGCTCGTCGGACGAGGTCCGCGTCGAGCGCGGGACGGCGGCGGTGCGCTCGGCGCCGGTCAGTTCGTCCCGCAGGTGGGTGATCAGTGCGCTCGGGGTCGGATAGTCGAAGACGAGCGTCGTCGTGAGCCGCAGGCCCGTGGACTTGCCGAGCAGGTTGCGTAGTTCCACGGCGGCGAGGGAGTCGAAGCCGAGTTCCTGGAAGGGGACGTTGAGGTCCGGGACGGCGTCCGCGTCGAGTCCGAGGACCGCGACGATATGGGTGCGGAGGAGCTCGGCCAGCAGGCGCCTCTGCTCGGCCTCGGGCAGCCCTGCGATGCGGCGCGCGAGCCCCGTGCCGTGACCGGTCGTCCGGCGGCCCTTCCGGTGTGGCGGCCCGTCCGTGAGGGGCGAGACGAGAGGCGCGGCAAGGTCGATCGGTGCGGCGACGAGGTGGGGCTCAGCGGAGCCGAGCGCGGCGTCGAGAAGCGCGAGACCTTGCTCGTCGGTGAGTGGTGTGATACCGGACCGTCGTAGCCGTGCGTGGTCGGTTGCGGCGAGTGCGCTGGTCATGGCGCTGGCGTGTTCCCACAGTCCCCACGCGATGGAGGTTGCGGGCTGGCCTTCGCGCTGCCGGTGGGTGGCCAGGGCGTCGAGGTAGGTGTTGGCGGCGGCGTAGTTGGCCTGGCCGGGATTGCCGAGGGTGCCGACGGCCGAGGAGAACAGGATGAACGCGTCCAGGTCGCGGGTCTGATGGTGCAGGTTCCACGCGGCGTCGACCTTGGGCCGGAACACAGTGGCCAGCCGTTCGGGTGTCTGGTTTTCCAGGGGCGCGTCGCCCAGGACGCCGGCCGCGTGGACGACGGTCTTGAGGGGCTGATCGTCCGGGATACCGGCCAGCAGTTCGGCCAATGCGTCGGGATCGGCGGCGTCGCAGGCCGCGATCGTGACGTGCGCGCCCAGACCTTCCAGGCGCTCTTGAAGTTCGGCTGCGCCTGGGGCGTCCAGCCCGCGCCTGCTGGTGAGGAGCAGATGAGCAGCGCCGTGCTCGGTGATGAAGTGTTCGGCGACCAGGGCACCGAGGGTTCCGGTGCCACCAGTGATCAGGACGGTTCCTTCGACGGAGCGGTCCCGGGGCGTGGACGAGGCCGCCACCAGGCGCGGGGCTACGAAGCCGTCGTCGCGGCGCGCGAGCTGGGGCAGTCCGAGCGCGAGGGCGGCGGCGACGACCTCGTCAGCCGCCTGCTCGTCGCCGACGTCCAGCAGAACGATCCGGTCCGGGTGCTCGGACTGGGCCGCGCGGACGAGCCCCCAAACGGGTGCCTGCGCGAGGTCATCGGCTCCGGGCCCCGCCGCGCCGTGGGTGACGACCACCAGGCGAGCATCTGCAGGACGGTCCTCCGCGACCCACCGCTGAACGGAGTCGAGGACGAGTTCGGAAATGGCGAGCGGCGCTTCACCGGACGGGACGTCCAGCACTTCGTGGTCGGTGACCGTATCTGCGGCGTCGCCCATGACCGGGACCCACTCGATGCGGAACAGCGAGTTGTCGTGCCGCTCGGTGAAGGCGCGGCGGAATTCCTCTGCGGAAACAGTGCGCATCGCCAGTCCGCTGACGGACGCCACCGGTTCCCCGAAGAGGTCGGTGACGTCCACCTCCACCGACCCCGGCTCGTTCACCGCGATGCGGACCAGCAACTCCGTGGCTTCAGACGGGGAGACCCGGACATCGCGCCAGGAGAAGGGCAGCGGCGTCTCTCCGTCGCTCGTGCCCTGGATCGCGAGCGGGTGCAATGCGGCGTCCAGGAGGGCGGGGTGGACGCCATAACCAAAGGTGGCCAGGTCGGGCGACAGCCGCACTCGGCCGTAGAAGGTGGAACCGTCACGGTGCAGGTCGTGCAAGTTCTGGAACGCGGGCCCGTAGTCGTAGCCGTGCTCGGCCAACTGCTCGTAGATCCCGGTGAGATCGACGGGCTCGGCACCGGACGGCGGCTCGGTCACGGGCACGTCCGGAAGCTCCCCGGCCTGGGCGAGGACACCGGTGGCGTGCTCCGTCCATTGGTCCGCGTCGCTCGTACGCGCGTGCATGCTGATCCTGCGGCGGCCTGCCCCGTCCGGAGACGTGACGCTGATGTGGAGGTCGCGCGGACGGCCGGGAGCGAGGAACAGCGGCGCGTGCAGCGTGAGCTCTTCGAGCGAGGCGCACTGGACGGCCTGTGCCGCGTGAAGCGCCAGATCGACGAACGCGGTGCCTGGCAGGAGTGCGGTCCCGTGGACGGCGTGGTCGGCGAGCCACGGCTGTGTTTCGAGGGAGAGCCGGGCGGTGGCCTGCCAGCCCCCGTCGGGGAGCGCGGTCGTGGTGGCCAGCAGCGGGTGCTCCGCCTCCTCGAGACCGAGGTTCGTGACGTCCGCGGCTTCCCCTGACGTGCTGGAGAGCCAGAACCGCCGGTGCTGGAACGGATACGTCGGCGGCGGAGTCTCCGGCGGCGGCCCGGCAAGCGTACGCACCGCCTGGACACGGGTGGCCACATGGGCCAGCGCCGTGTGGAAGGCGATGCTGTCGGGCTGTTGGTGGTGAAGCGTCGGCTGGATGGCCGGGCCGGTGGGGAGTGTCTGGTGGGCGAGCGTGGTGAGGGTGGGCCGGGGCCCGATTTCGAGATAAAGGGTGGGGTGCTGGGTCTGGTCGAGATGGGAGATGCCATCGTGGAAGCGGACGGTGTCACGGATATGCCGGGCCCAGTAGCCGGGATTGCTGAGCTGTTCGTCGGTGACCGCGGACGCGGTGCGGTTGGAGATGATCGGGATGGTGGTGGGGTGGTAGGTGAGCCCGGCTGCCACCTCTTGGAATTCGTCCAGGATCGGATCCATTAGAGGCGAGTGGAAGGCATGGCTGACCTTCAGCCACTGATACCTGGTTCCCTGCTCGTCCAGGACCCCGGCGACCTGTTCGAGGGCGGCGCGATCGCCCGACACCACGGTGGAGCCCGGCGCGTTCGTCGCGGCAACCGCAACGTCCTCATGCCCTTCCACAAGAGGCAGGAGGGCTTCCTCGCTCGTGTGAACGGTGAGCATTGTGCCGCCAGCCGGAAGTG
>NZ_BCQQ01000244.1 GCF_001552155.1 Actinomadura formosensis NBRC 14204
GGGACGGGGCGGCTGCGGTGCGGCGGGCTCGGCGACCAGCCGGACCACGCCGCCCTGCCCGGCCGCCTGGCTCCCGGACGCCGACAGCGCCGCGGCCTGGTCCGGCAGCACCCGCATCGGCCCGGTGGCGCGCCGTGCGGCCGGTTCCTGGTCGGCGTTCTCCACGATGAGCGAGCCGGGGATCAGCGCGATCGCCGTCGTCCCCCCGTACGGGGACGGGCGCAGCGTGACCGTGATGCCGTGCCGCTGGGCCAGCCGCGCCACGACGAACAATCCGAGCTGGGCGCTGTCGGACGGGTCGAACTCGGGCGGGTTCGCGAGCCGCTCGTTGGCGGCGCGCAGCGCCTCCTCGGTCATCCCGAGGCCGCGGTCCTCGACCTCGATCGCGAAGCCGCTGGCGACCGCCTGCCCGCCGACCCGCACCGGCGACTGCGGCGGCGAGAACGTGGTGGCGTTCTCCACCACCTCGGCGAGCAGGTGGATGACGTCGGCGACGGCGGAGCCGAGCAGCGCGACGCGCGGCAGCGGCTGCACCCGGACGCGGGGATAGTCCTCGACCTCGGCGACCGCGCCGCGGACCACGTCCACCAGCGGGACGGGACGGCGCCAGCCCCGGCCGGCGGTCTTGCCGGCGAGGATGACCAGGCCCTCGGCGTGCCGGCGCATGCGGGTCGCGAGATGGTCGAGGCGGAACAGGTCCGACAGCTCGGACGGGTCCTCGGTGCGCCGCTCCATGGTGTCGAGCAGGCTGAGCTGGCGGTGCAGCAGCGCCTGGTTGCGGCGGGCGAGGTTGACGAACACCTCGCTGATGCCGCGCCGCGCCGCGACCTCGCCCTCGGCGGCCAGCAGCACGGCCTCGCGGGCGCGCTCGAACGACTCGGCGATCTGCCGGATCTCGGTGATGCGGTAGTCGACCTCGGGGGCCGGTTCGGGTTCGGCCGGAGCTCCGGCGCGGATCTGCTCGGCGAGCCTCGGCAGCCGCTTCTGCGTGAAGTCCACGACGCCGCCGGCGAGCGTGCGGCATTCGCGCACCAGCCGCCGGGACACGCGGACCGCGATGAGGGACGACAGGACGATCGCGACGAGTCCGAGACCGCCGGCGAGGCCGAGCCGGGTGAACGCGCCCATCGCGATGTGCTCGCCGCGGTCGGTGACCCCGGCGAGGATCCGGTTCTCCAGGTTGAAGAACTGGCCGTTGACGGTATCGGCGACGGACCGCCAGACGGCGGGTTCGATGACGAGCGGGCCGCGCGCGGTGCGCGCGGACGGCTGACGGCCCTGACCCGCCAGCGTCGCCGTGGACGTGCCATCGGTCCCGCTGCCCGTTCCCGCCGTGCCGGGCGTGCGGGTCCGGCGGGCGGCCTGCGGCGGTTCGGCGCCGCGGATGACCTGTTCCTCCAGCTTCATCATCTGGACGAACTGCTGGGTGCCGGTGAGCCGCTCGTAGTCGGCCCGGTCGGCGTCGGACAGGTCGCGGGCGCTGACTTCGTGCATCGTGTGGTGCGCCCCGACGAGCTTGGCGAACTCGGCGCGTTCGGCGGCGGTGATGCGCCCGGCGGCGAGGGCCCCGGTCAGCAGGGCGTCCTCGCGCGACATGAACTCGCGGGCCATGCCGAACGAGGTGAGCGTGCGGGCGCTCGCGGTGATCGACCCCTCCCCCGGCGTGGTCGCGTTGTAGATGGCGAAGCCCGCGTCGATGAGCTCGTTGTACTCGCGCTGCACGCGGGCGCGGTCGGCGACCCGCTCGTCCACGCTGCGGCGGACGGCCTTCAGCGAGCCGATCCTGTCGACGAACGCGTCCAGCCGGTCCGCGACCTCGGGCAGGAGCGCGCCCCGCAGTCCCCTGTCACGGGCGCCCGCCCGGACCTGCGCGCCCGCCTCGTCGGTCGCCTGCCGCTGCGTCCGCATCACACCCGGGTCCCCGGGGGAGCCGCCGAGCTCGGCCATCGACAGGCGCCGCTCCTTCTGCAGCGCGTCGATGAGCCGCTGCGTCGGCAGCACCGTCCTGTTCTGGAACTCCCGGCTCTGCAGCAACTCGTCCGCCTCGCCGTAGGTGATGCCGGTGAGGAACACCCACAGCGAGGCGAGCGCCAGCAGCGGCACGAGGACCAGCAGCGTGATCCTCGCCCGGATGGAGGAGAAACCGCGGGCCATCACGGCTGGCGGACCCTGCTCACTGGCTCGTCCTTCGGCATTGGGGGGCGGGACATGCGGGGGAAACCTCCCGATGCGTGGAGTATGGAGGTCTGCGGGAGCCTACTACGTCGCAGGTTCACGGTGATCGGGGTTCCGGTCACCGTCCGTCACCTCCTCGGCGTCCGGCCAGCTCAGGACGTGCTCCATCAGCGCCACCAGCACCTTCTTGGACGACTCGCGGCGGCGCACGTCGCACAGCACCACCGGGACGCCCGGGTCCAGGTCGAGCGCGATCGCGATGTCCTCGGGCCGGTGTGTGCGCTCCCCGCCGAAGCAGTTCACCGCGACGACGAACGGAACGCCGCGGCGCTCGAAGTAGTCGATCGCGGGGAAGCTGCCCTTCAGCCGGCGCGTGTCGGCGATCACGACGGCGCCGATCGCGCCGGCCGCCAGCTCGTCCCACATGAACCAGAACCGCTCCTGGCCGGGCGTGCCGAACAGGTAGAGCAGCAGCTGGTCCGACAGCGTGATGCGGCCGAAGTCCATGGCGACGGTCGTGGTCGACTTGGCGCCGACGCCGGACACGTCGTCCACCCCGACACTGCGGTCGGTCATCGGCTCCTCGGTGTGCAGCGGCCTGATCTCGCTGATCGAGCCGACCATGGTGGTCTTGCCGGCGCCGAACCCGCCCGCGATGAGGATCTTGGTGGTGATCAGCGGGCGGGCATCGAGGCCATGGCGCCCCGCGGGTGCCCGGTCATAGTGCCCGGAGACCATTGAGCACCTCCCTCAGCACGCCGTTCGGGGGCCGCCGGCCCGCGGCGGACCGCTGGTCGGCGATCACCGCGATGAGGCCCTCGTCCCGCAGGTCGCCGAGCAGCACGCGGACGACGCCGATGGGCAGGCCGAGGTCGGCCGCGAGGTCGACGACGGGCACGGGCTGCGCGCAGCCGCGCAGCACCCGCGCGTGGTCGGGGCTGTAGCGCAGCCGGTCACCGGGCGGGACGCCGGTGGCGGCCACGACCGCGATGAGCTCGAAGCCGGCGCCGTCCGGACGGGTCCGGCCCCGGGTCATCGCGTACGGACGCACGACCGGACCGGCATCCCGGTCCAGCCACCGCTCTGCCGAGGGGGCCATCGGTCAAAAGCCCCGCGGCGCGGACCCCCCGGCGCCTCCGAAGTCCCGGCCGTCCGCCTCGGTCCCGAACCTCGGGCTCGCCTGCAGGTGCTGGCCCACCCGCTTGACGAGCACCGCCATCTCGTAGGCGACGAGGCCGGCGTCGGCCTCCGCCTCGGCGAGCACGGCGAGGCAGGTGCCGTCGCCTGCGGCCGTCACGAACAGCAGCAGCGCGTCCATCTCGATGATGGTCTGCCGGACGTTCCCCCCGGCGAAGTGCCGCCCGGCGCCGCGCGCGAGGCTCTGCACGCCGGACGCCAGCGCGGACAGGTGCTCGGCGTCCTCGCGGGCCAGCTCGTTGGAGGCGGCCACGGCCAGGCCGTCCCGGGACAGGATCACCGCCTGCCGCACCGTCGTCACCCGCTCGGCGAAGTCGTTGAGCAACCAGTTCAGTTCACCGGTCGCGGTGTTGTGCATCATCGTGTCCCCTCATCCCCCACCTCGGACGCGCGGCCGCGCCGCCATCCCTGCTGTACCGATGCCATCAGCGAGCGTGCTTCCTCGGGCGAGCGTGCGATGCTCCCGGAGGCTCCCCCGCCCGCCTGCGGCGGTGCCGGCGGGGGACTCTTGCGCAGCTGCGGTGCCAGGTTCTTCTGCCTGACCCGGCGGGGCAGTCCCGCGTGGGTCCCCGCCGGCTGCCATTCCTCGTCGTCCTCATCGTCCTCGGCGGCACTCGCGACGATCACGATCGGGGCCGCGGGCCGCGCATCCGCGGCCCGCGGGACGGCGTCGTCCGACCACGGGTTCGGGGCGGGACGCGGCGGGACGGCGGACGCGGGCTCCTCGGGGGCGCCCCACGGGCCCGCGGGTCCGGCCGGCTCGGGC
>NZ_BCQQ01000245.1 GCF_001552155.1 Actinomadura formosensis NBRC 14204
GAACGGCGGTTCGACGGTCTTCGCTAGGTTCGTACTGGTCTAGGCCGGACTAGACCACAGGATCGAAAGACCTGTCAATGCACGAATGTGTAACGACCGTGTCACGCACCGACACCCTCGTGGTCGAAGGATGTGCAGGTCGGAGGGGGATTGCGGATGAGGCGTCCGGTTCGCTCCGGCCGCTCTGTCCGCTTCCGGCTGCCGTCCGGAGGTGTGGTGGCGGCCGGTCTGCGGCGAGGAATCCGGCACCGAACGAGTTTCGTTCCACATCTTCTCCTCCATCCGATTCGTGGAGTATGGTGCGAACTGGTCTAGTCCGGACTAGACCAGTCGAACCCGGAGGAACCGACCCGCGATCATCGCGTCCACAGAGAGCGCGCACCCATGGCATCACTACTGATCACGGCCGACCGCATGATCATGACCCCACCGGGCGGTCCTACCCGCGTCGTCTCCCCCGGATACGTCCGCGTGGTGGACGGAACGATCGCCGAGGCCGGGGAGGGCCGCCCGCCCGGCGCCCCCGACCTCGACCTGCCCGCCGGCCTGCTGGCCCCCGGCCTGGTCGATCTCCAGGTCAACGGCTTCTTCGGCCACGACATGGTGGACGCGGACGAGGCGGGCTGGCACGCCGTCGTCTCCCGCCTCCCCGAGACGGGCGTGACCGCGTTCCTCCCCACCTTCATCACCGCGCCGGTCGAGACCCAGGCCGCGGCACTGCGCAGGGCCCGCGACCTGCTGCCGGGCCTTCCGGACGGGACGCGCGTCCTCGGCGTCCACCTTGAGGGCCCGTTCCTGTCGGAGAAGCGCAAGGGCGCGCACAACGCCGCCCACCTCACCGACCCGACGCCCGAGGCCATCGGCACCCTGCTGGAGACGGGACTGGTCAAGCTCCTCACCCTCGCGCCCGAACGCGCCGGCGCCCTCGCCGCGATCCGCGCGCTGACCGGGGCGGGCGTCCTGGTCAGCGTCGGGCACAGCGACGCCACCGCCGCGCAGGCCGCCGCCGCGGCCGACGCGGGCGCCCGCATGGTCACCCACATCTTCAACGCGCAGACCGGCGTCCACCACCGGGACCCGGGCGTCGCCGTGCAGGCGCTCATCGACGACCGGCTCAGCCCCGGACTCATCCTCGACCTGCACCATGTCGCGCCCGAGGTGGCGCGGCTGGTGTTCCGTGCCGCGCCGGGACGGGTCGTGCTCGTCACCGACGCCGCCGCGTCCGCCGGGATGCCGCCCGGCACCTACGACCTCGGCGGCGAGCCCATCATGATGCCCGAGCAGGGCCCGCCGCTGCGCGCCGACGGCACCATCGCGGGCTCCGGCCTGCGGCTGGACGAGGCGGTCGGCAACGCGATCGGCCTCGGCCTCGACGCGGCGACGGCGGTGGACGCCGCCACCCGGGTTCCGGCCGACCTCATCGGACGTCCCGACCTCGGCCGGATCGCGCCCGGCGCCGCCGCCGACCTCGTCTGGCTGGGACCCGGCCACCGGGCGCGTGCCACGTGGGTCGACGGGCAGAAAGTCTTCGGAGGGGGATCATGACCAGTCAGATGCGCGCCGAGATCGGTGAGCAGCCGGACGCGCTGCGCCGGACGATCGACGCGCTCCTCCCGCGTACCGCCGACATCGCGGTGCTCGCGCGGGAGACCCGGCAGGTGCTGTTCATCGCGCGCGGGTCCTCCGACAACGCCGCGGTGTACGGGCGCTATCTCGTGGAGTCGCACGCCGGCCGGCTGGCCACCCTCGCGGCGCCGTCCATCGCGACGGCCTACCGGCGCCGGCTCGACCTGGACGGCGTGCTGGCCGTGGCGATCAGCCAGTCCGGCAAGACCGAGGAGATCATCGAGACCCTCGGCTGGGCGAGGGACTGCGGCGCCCGGACGGTCGCGGTCACCAACGGCGCCGGGTCCCCGCTGGCGGAGGCCGCCGAGGTCGCGCTGGTCACGCGGGCGGGCGACGAGGTCGCCGTCCCGGCCACCAAGACCTACACGACGCAGCTCGCCGCGCTGTCGGTCCTCGGCCTCGGCCTCGGCGCCGACGTCGCGGTGGACGACCTGCGCCGCGTCCCCGACGAGATCGCCCGGATGATCACGCTGGCGGAGGCGTCCCCGGCGCTGCCCGAGATCGTCGAGGCGCTGGCCAAGGTGCCGGGCGCGGTCGTGTCCGGACGCGGCATCGCGTTCGGCACCGCGCTGGAGCTGGCGCTGAAGATCAAGGAGGCGTGCTACCTGCACGCCATGGGCCTGTCGTACGCCGACCTGCTGCACGGCCCGATCGCCGTCGTGGACGCGCAGACCCCCGCGCTGCTGGTCGCCGCCGGCTCCGGCCCCACGCTGTCCGGTACCGTCGCGCTGGCGCGGCGGGTCGAGGGGGCCGGTGCCCGCGCGTACGGCGTCGGCGGCGGTGCGGAGCTGGCGCGGGCGTGCTCGGCCGCGCTGCCCGGCCCCGTGCTGCCCGAGTGGGTGGCGCCGCTCGGCCTCATCGTCCCCGGCCAGATCCTGGTCGAGAACCTGGCCCGCAGGCTCGGCGTCGACCCGGACGTCCCGCGCGGCCTGCACAAGATCACCCAGACCGACTGAGCCCCCCGACCGAACCCCCACCCCCGACCGGAGGAAGAAGAACATGGACAAGGCCGAGGCCATCATCGCGGCGCTGGGCGGTGCCGACAACATCGTCGATATCGAGCCCTGCGCGACCCGGCTGCGCACCGAGGTGTCCGACGCGGGAAAGGTCGACGAGGCGGCGCTGAAGAAGGCGGGCGCGTTCGGCGTCATGCGCAGCGGCAGCGTCGTGCAGGTCGTCGTGGGGCCCGAGGCCGACACGATCGCCAGCGACATCGAGGACATCCTCGACTGACCCGGGAGGCCCCTCCAATGACCCGAGTACTGTCCCCGGTCACCGGCCGGGTCGTCGGCCTGGCCGGCGTCCCGGACCCGGTCTTCGCCCAGGCCATGGTGGGTCCGGGCACGGCGGTCGACCCCGAGCGCGGCCCCGGCCACGCCATCGCCCCCGTCACCGGGAAGATCGTCAAGCTGCATCCGCACGCCTACGTGGTGGTGGACGACGAAGGCCACGGCGTCCTCGTCCACCTCGGCATCGACACCGTCAAGCTGAAAGGGCAGGGGTTCGACCTGCTCGCCGCCGAGGGCGACGAGGTCACCGCCGGGCAGCCGGTCGTCGGCTGGGACCCGGCCGTGATCGAGGCGGGCGGCCGCTCGCCGGTCTGCGCGGTCGTCGCGCTGGACGCGGGCGCCGACGCCCTGTCGGACGTGGTGGAGTCCGGCGAGGTGACGAAGGGAGCCGAACTTTTCACATGGAGTTGATCGCATGGCGGTGATCGGCCTCGGCGGGTGCGCTCGCCGCGGCCGATCACGTGGTGCCCGATTTTCAGGAAGCGCACGTCGTGCCGGGTCCCGCGCTGCGGGTGCGGGGCCTGGAACAGAAATGAGCAGCCGGGATGGAACCGAGTAGGAGTGTGCGGTGACCGAGCGCAACGTCAAGATCGAGTCCAGGGTGGGGCTGCACGCGCGGCCGGCCGCGCTGTTCGTCCAGACCGCGGCCAAGGCTCCGATGGACGTGACGGTGGCCAAGCGCGGCGGCGACCCGGTGAACGCCAAGAGCATCCTCGCGGTGCTGGGGCTGGACGCCCGGCACGGTGAGGAGGTCGTCCTGGCGGCGGACGGCGACGGCGCCGAGGAACTGCTCGACAGCCTGGAGAAGCTGCTGTCCACCCCGGAGCCCGAGGGAGCCTGAGCGGTGCCGGACGTATTGCGGGGCGCGGGTGTCAGCCCCGGGGTGGGGGCCGGGCCGGTGCGGCGCGTCGCCGGGGGCGTCCCGGAGCCGCCCGCCGGCGACCGGCACGGCGGCGAC
>NZ_BCQQ01000246.1 GCF_001552155.1 Actinomadura formosensis NBRC 14204
CCGCGCTCTCACCACGCGCCAACGCACCCAACCCAGCCCGCGCCTGCTCCTCCGTGCTCGCCACAACGACGGCACGCTCACCGAACACAGCCCGGCCCGTCACCAACGCACCCGCCACAGCCGCCAGCGGCACGTCGTCGGCGTCCGCAAGGAATGTCGCCAGGCGCTCCGCCTGCGCCGTGAGGGAAGCGGCGGTGCCGGCCGACACGACCAGCGGCACCACGCCGTCCGGCAGCGTCTCCGCCGCGGGCGGGGCATCGTCGGCGGGCGCCTCCTCGACGATGAGGTGCGCGTTGGTCCCGCTGGCGCCGAACGAGGACACGCCCGCCCGGCGCGGACGACCGTTGCGCGGCCACTCCCGCGCCTCGGTCAGGAGCTCGACCGCACCGGCCGACCAGTCGACCTGCGGGCTCGGCGCGTCCACGTGCAGGGTCGCGGGCAGCACCCCGTGCCGCAGCGCCTGCACCATCTTGATCACACCGGCCACACCGGACGCCGCCTGCGTGTGCCCGACGACGGACTTCACGGAACCGAGCCACAGCGGCCGGTCCGGGTCCCGCCCCTGCCCGTAGGTGGCCAGCAGCGCCTGCGCCTCGATCGGATCACCCAGCACCGTGCCCGTGCCGTGACCGTCCACCGCGTCCACATCGGACGGAGACAGTCCCGCCCCGGCCAACGCTCTGCGGATCACCCGCTGCTGCGACGGACCATTCGGCGCCGTCAACCCATTCGACGCACCGTCCTGGTTCACCGCGCTACCGCGGATCACCGCCAGCACGCGGTGCCCGCGCTCCCGCGCCACCGACAACCGCTCCAACAGCAGCACACCGACGCCCTCGGCCCACCCGGAGCCGTCGGCGCACGCGGCGTAGGACTTGCAGCGCCCGTCGAAGGCGAGTGCCCGCTGGCGCGCGAAGCCGACGAACCCGCCCGGCGTCGCCATCACCGTCGAGCCGCCCGCGAGCGCCATCGAACATTCGCCCCGGCGCAGCGCCTGGGCGGCGAGGTGGACGGCCACCAGGGAGGAGGAGCACATGGTGTCGACGGTCACCGCGGGGCCCTCAAGCCCGAGGACGTACGCGACCCGGCCGGACGCGACGCCGCCGGCGGTGCCCAGTGCGCGCTCCAGGCTCATGAACCCCTCGAACCCGCTGAGGTCGGGTGCGTAGTCCTGGTGCACGATCCCTGCGAACACCCCGACGTCGCCGCCCCGCATCGAGTGGGGGTCGATGCCGGCGCGTTCGAAGGTCTCCCAGGACACCTCAAGCAGTTGCCGCTGCTGGGGGTCCATCGCCAGGGCCTCGCGGGGCGAGATGCCGAAGAACCCGGCGTCGAACTGGGCTGCTTCGTGCAGGAACGCGCCCTCCCGCACGTAGGTCGTACCGGGGTTGTCAGGGTCCGGGTGGTAGAGACCTTCGAGGTCCCAGCCGCGGTCGGCGGGGAAGCCGGTGTAGACGTCGGTGCCTTCGGACACCACCCGCCAGAAGTCCTCCGGGCTGCGGATGCCGCCCGCGTACCGGCAGGCCATGGAGACGATCGCGATGGGCTCCGCGGCCGCGGCGGCGAGTGCGCCGTTCTCCTGCCGAAGCCGGGCGTTCTCCTTCAGCGAGGCACGCAGTGCCTGGACGATCTCCTCGTCTGGCGCCGACATAACCCTCCTCCACGGTTGGTTCACCATCGGTGGTCAGCTCGTCCTGCCCAGGGCCCGTTGCACGAGACCGGTGACATCGAGTTCGTCGATCAGATCCACGTCGTCCGCACTGGCGGGCGCCTCGGCGGCCGGCGGGTCCGCGGCACGGTCCGCCTCGGCGAGGCCGAGCAGTGTGTCGAGCACGCCCGCCTCCTTGAACCGGGCGAACGGCACGGACGCCAGGACCTTCCGCAGGTCGTCCTCTCGGCCTTCCATGCCGTCGTCGGCCTCCCGGAGGAGCTCGGCGCGCAGATAGCCGACCAGCGCCTCCGGAGTGGGGTAGTCGAAGATCAGCGTCGCCGGCAGGCGCAGCCCGGTGGCGGCGTGCAGGCTGTTGCGCAGGTTGACGGCGGCCAGCGAGTCGAAGCCGACCTCCTGGAACGCCTGGCGCGGGCCGATGCCCTCCGCCCCGCCGTGGCCGAGGACCGTCGAGGCGTGGCCGCGGACCAGCCGGAGCAGGATGCGGTTCTGCTCGCCGTCCGGCACCGCCCGCAGGGAGTCCGCGAGGGACGCGGCGGTGTCACTGTTCTCCGTATCGGGTTGCGACGCCTGGAGTGCCGCCTTCGCCTCCGGCAGGTCGGCGAACAGCGGGCTGGGACGGACGGACGTGAACGCGGGGATGAAGGCGCCCCAGTCCATGTCGGCCACGGTCACGGACTTCTCGTTGTCCTGCGCCGCCTGCACGAACGCGGTGACCGCCAGCCGGGGCGCCATGGGCAGGACGCCGCGGCGGCGGAGCTGGGAGAGCGTGGCCTCGTCCATGCCGACACCGATCTGGTCGAGGGCGCCCCAGGCGATCGACGTGGCCCGCAGTCCCCTGGCGCGGCGCCGTTCGACGATGGCGTCGAGGACGGCGTTCGCCGCGCCGGACGGGCCCTGGCCGCCACCGCCCCACACGCCGGCGATCGAGGAGAACACGACGAACGCGTCGAGCGGCCTGTCCCTGAACAGCTCGTCCAGGCGGCGGGCGGTGTCCACCTTGGCCGCGAACACCTCGGCGAGGTCGCGCTCGCCGGTGTCGTCGACGGTGCTGGTCTGCGTGATGTCGGCGGCGTGCACAACGGCCGTGAGCGGCTGGTCGCAAGAAGCCGCGGCGACCAGCCCCGCGACCGCGTCATGGTCGGCGTCGGCGCAGGACTCGACGGCGATGTCGAGGCCCAGGCCGGCCAGTTCGGCGCGCAGTTCCGGCACGCACTGGTCGGGCGCGTACGCGGTGGTGGTGACGATGAGCCGGTCGGCGCCGGCCAGCGCGAGCCAGACGGCGGCGTGCCTGCCGAGCCCTTCCGCGCCGCCGGTGACGAGGACCGTGCCGTGTGGCCGCCAGCGCTGGTCCCCCGCGGACTCCGGCACGGGCTTGCGGACCAGCCGCCGGCAGTAGACACCGGATCGTCGTACCGCGAGCTGGTCTTCACCGGCGGCACCGTTGAGCACGCCGAGCAGAGCTCGCGTAGTGCGCCGGTCGGTCGTGGCGGGCAGATCGACCAGGCCGCCCCACCGGTCGAGGCGTTCCAGCGCGACGGCCCGGCCGAGGCCCCACAGCGATGCCTGGGCCGGTGCGGTGAGGGTGTCCTGGATGCCGATGTTCACCGCGCCCCGGGTCACGCACCACAGCGGCGCGGTGGCGGTGGTGTCGCCCAGGGCCTGGACGAGCGCGAGCGTCGTCGCGGCGAGCGCCGCCGGATCCTGTGTCCCCTGGTCGAGGGCGAGCAGGGACAGCACGCCGGTGATGTCGTGCTGGGCCAGGACGTCGGCGAGGCGCTCGGCGAGCCGTTCGCGGGTGCGGTCATGGTCGCCGGCCTCCAGCAGGACCATGCCGAGTCCCTGCCCGGTCAGCTCGGCGAGGAGGGCGTCGGTCGCGCCGTCGTCCCGGCGGGTGGACGGGACGACGACCAGCCATCGGCCACGGGGCACGCCGGAGGCGTCGCGTTCGAGCGGATGCCAGGTGACGTGGTAGCGCAGCTTCTCCACGGCCGACCGCTCGCGGCGCTTCTCCCTCCAGTCCGCGAGCACGGGAGCGACGGCGCGCAGGGCGCTGCGCTGGTCCGGGGACGCCAGCTCCAGCAGCTCGGCCAGGGAGTCGGTGTCGGCTTCCTCGACCGCGGACCAGAAGTCGGCGTCGGAGCCCTCGGCGGTGTCGGTCCTCCCGGTCACTGCGTCTGCCTCGTGC
>NZ_BCQQ01000247.1 GCF_001552155.1 Actinomadura formosensis NBRC 14204
GCCGCCGCCGCCGAGCCCGGCGGCGGCGAGACCCGCGCCGCCCGCGACGGCCACCCCGGCGGCGCCCAGGACGAGTGTGCGCGTCCTGGTCACTAGTCCCTGCCCGTGGTCGTGGAGGGGGCGTCCGGCTCGAACTTGGCGCACGCCTTCTGCGCGTCCTTGAACTTCGGGCTCTCCGGGTCCAGCCCGGTGCCCTTCCCGGCCTGTATCTTGATGCCGCCGTTGGGGTCGGGGTCGGGGAATTCGGTGATTCCGTGATCGCGCATGCACTTGGAGAGCCCGCGCATCTGCGCGATCTGCTCGGGGTTCGGCTTGGGCGGCTTGCCGCCGTTCGGCATCAGATGCCGGCACTTCTTCTGCGCGGCCTCGACCTTGTCGTCGCCGCCGGGACCGCCGCCCTCGCCCGGCTTGCCGGACGCCCGGATCGTGAGCTTGCCGTCCTGCGGGTCCTGCATGTCCACGCCGTTGTCGCGCATGCACTGGGCGAACCGGCGCATCTTCTCATGGTCATCCGCGGCCTTGGCGGTGCCGGCGGCCTTGGCGCCCTTGCCGTCGCCCCCGCAGCCCTGCGCCCCGAGGGCGAGGGCCGGGACGAGCGCCAGCACCGCGAACGTCTGTCGTCGCATCGGTCGGTCTCCCTGTCGTCTCCGCCGGGCGGTCCGCCGGCGGCGACCGCAAGTCCAGCCCGCGGCGGGTAACCCGGGCGTAACCGGATCGGGTTATGCCGGCGTTACGCCCGCTCCTCCAAGCTGGGACGGCGGGACGGCGCCGGGGGGCGCCGATCCGCAGAGACCACGCATTCGCGGAGACGGGACGGCAGAGGTGCGGGTACTGATCGCCGAGGACGAGCGGATGCTCGCCGATTCGATCGCCGAGGGGCTGCGGGCCGAGGCCCTCGCCGTGGACGTGGTCTACGACGGGGACGCCGCGCTCGAACGCCTCGGCGTGAACGACTACGACGTGCTCGTGCTGGACCGGGACCTGCCCGTCGTGCACGGCGACGACGTGTGCCGCGCGGTCGTGGAGTCCGGGGCGCTCGTGCGGGTGCTGATGCTCACCGCCGCCGTCACCGTCCCGGCCCGGGTGGACGGGCTGCGGATCGGCGCCGACGACTACCTGACCAAGCCGTTCGCGTTCGAGGAGCTGGTCGCGCGGATCCAGGCGCTCGGCCGGCGCGCCCGCCCGGCGGCGCCGCCGACGCTGGAGCGCGCCGGCATCCGGCTCGACCCGTCCCGCCGGGAGGTGTACCGGGACGGCCGGTACGTGCACCTGGCCCGCAAGGAGTTCGGGCTGCTGGCCGAGCTGCTGCGCGCGGACGGGACGATCGTGTCCGCCGAGTGGCTGCTGGAGAAGGTGTGGGACGAGCACACCGACCCGTTCACCAACACCGTCCGGGTGACGCTGATGAAGCTGCGCCGCAAACTCGGTGATCCCCCGGTCATCGAAACCGTCCCGGGAGCGGGGTACCGGATTCCATGACGAGGTTCACCGAGCGGCTGCGGCCGACGATCCGGATGCGGCTCACGATGCTCTACACCGGCCTGTTCCTCTGCGCCGGGATCGTCCTGCTGGGCCTGACGTACCTGCTGGTGCAGAACAACCTGCGCCAGCGACCGCCCGAGAACCAGATCTTCGAGACCAAGAGCGTCTCCGGCTTGCCGCCGTCCGGCTCGCTCACCGGCGAACCCCCCGAAGCCGCCCTCCAGAAGGTGCTGGTCGCGGGACGCAAGGACTACCAGCGGGAGACGCTCAGCGCGCTGCTGACGCAGGGCGGCATCGCGCTCGGCCTGGTCGGCGCGGCGGGGCTCGGCTTCGGCTGGCTGCTCGCCGACCGGGCGCTGCGCCCGGTCCACGCGATCACCGAGACGGCGCGGCGGGTGGCGCGCGGCCACGACCTCACCGAGCGGATCGGCTACGAGGGACCCCGCGACGACATCAAGGAGCTGGCCGACACCTTCGACGCCATGCTGGGCCGGCTGGCGAGGGCGTTCGACGGCCAGCGGCGGTTCGTCGCGAACGCCTCGCACGAGCTGCGCACCCCGCTCGCGATCAACCGGACGCTCGTCGATGTGGCGGTGCGCCGCCCGGACGCCACGGGCGACGTCAAGCGGCTCGGCGAGTCGCTGCTGGTGGTCAACGCCCGGCACGAGCGCCTCATCGACGGGCTGCTCACCCTCGCCGGCACCGAGAACGCCGTGGTGGACGCCGTGCCGTTCGACCTCGCGGACGTGGCCGGGCACGTCCTCGACCAGGCGGCGCCCGAGGCACGGGCGCACGGCGTGACCACCGGCCGGCGGCTCGGCCCGGCGCCCACGTCCGGTGATCCCGTGCTCATCGAGCGGCTCGTGCAGAACCTCGTGGAGAACGCGGTCCGGCACAACCACGACGGCGGTGAGCTGTCGGTCACCACCCGTGGCCGGGACGGATGGGCCGAGGTCGTCGTCACCAACACCGGGCCGGTCGTCCCCGGCTACGAGATCGAGACGCTCTTCGAGCCGTTCCGGCGGCTCGGCAACGACCGGGTGCGATCCGACCGCGGCTCCGGGCTGGGCCTGTCGATCGTCCGGGCGACCGCGACCGCCCACGGCGGCACGGTGACGGCGGCGCCGCGACCGGGCGGCGGCCTCACCGTGACCGCCCGCCTGCCCTCCCCCGCGCCCTTCCCCGTGCCGGGCCCGGCCGCCGAATCCGCCGCGGCCGGGCCGAGAGATCCGGCCCGATCGGGGTAGCGTCCTCCCAATGACCAGTGCGCAACTGCTCGCCGACGCCTTCGGCCGGATCCGGGAGGCGGTCCACGGGGCCGCGGACGGGCTCACCGCTGCTCAGCTCGCCCACCGTCCCGCCGCCGGCGCCAACTCGATCGCATGGCTCGTCTGGCACCTGACCCGCGTCCAGGACGACCACGTCGCGGACGTGGCCGGCACCCCGCAGCTGTGGACGCGGGACGGCTGGGCCGGCCGGTTCGCGCTGCCGCTGGACGCGTCCGACACCGGGTACGGGCACACCTCCGACGAGGTCGGGGCGGTCAAGGTCGAGTCGGCGGACCTGCTGACGGGGTACCACGACGCCGTGCACGACCGGACCGTGGAGTACGTGTCCGGGCTGACCGACGCCGACCTGGACCGGATCGTGGACCGCGCGTGGGACCCGCCGGTCACGCTCGCCGTGCGGCTGATCAGCGTGATCTCCGACGACCTGGAGCACGCGGGGCAGGCCGCCTACATCCGCGGCATGCTCGAACGCGCCTGATCGGACGGCGTTTCCCCGCCCTCCTTCTCCCCGCTTTCATCCCCGACGTCCTTGAGCGGGACGCGCCAGACGAGGATGGTGCCGCCGCCGGGACGGGCGCGGGTGGACAGCGACCCGCCGAGGTTCTCGGCGCGCTCGCGCATGTCGCGCAGGCCGCCGCCGGCGGCGCCCTCGGGGATGCCGGCGCCGTCGTCCTCGACCCGCAGGGTCAGGTCGTCGCCGACCTCGATGCGCACGGACGCCTCGGTGGCGCGGGCGTGCCGGGCGACGTTCGACAGCGCCTCCCGGACGACGGCGAGAAGCTGCTCGCCGATCCGGTCGTCGACCGCCGTGTCCAGGAGCCCGGCGAGCCGCACGGACGGCGCGAACCCCAGCCGCTCGGCGGCGGCGTCGACGAGAACGCGCACCC
>NZ_BCQQ01000248.1 GCF_001552155.1 Actinomadura formosensis NBRC 14204
CCGGCAGCCAGTCGACGCGGGCGCCCTCATGGTCGGCGAGCCACTGCACCGCGTCCATGACGGCGTGGTGCTCGACGGCGCCGGCCAGCACGCGGGTGCGGGCCGGGTCGGCGGCGCGGCGCGCCCAGTAGATGCCCTTGATCGCGAGGTTGTCGGCCTCGGTGCCGCCGGAGGTGAACACGACCTCGCTCGGGCGGGCGTCGAACGCCTCGGCGATGATCTCCCGGGACTCCTCGACGACGCGGCGGGCGCGCCGTCCCACCGCGTGCAGGGAGGACGGGTTCCCCAGCTCGCGTAGTTCCGCCGTCATCGCCTCGATGGCCTCGGGCAGCATCGGGGTCGTCGCCGCATGGTCGAGGTAGGTCACCACGCGGTCAACAGTATCCGCGCCCGGCGTGTTCCCCCGCCGGTGCCCGTGCGGTTGCGCGAGGAGGCGGGAATACCCTTTCGGGTCCCCCGGTTCACCGTGTATACCGTCCAGCCGGTACAGTGGAGGGATCATGAAGAAGGAAGCCCTCCTGGACGCCGCCGAGACCATCCTCTCCGAGCAGGGGACGCAGGCGCTGACGCTCACCGCGGTCGCGGACCGCGCCGGCGTCAGCAAGGGAGGGCTGCTCTACCACTTCCCCACCAAGGAGGCGCTCGTCCGGGCGATGGTGGCGCGGGTCATCGAGGAGTTCGACGACCTGATCGCCTCCTACATCGACTCCTACGGGGACGGCGCGCCGGGCGCCTACACCCGCGCCTACGTCGAGGCCACGTTCGAGATCCTCACCGGGGAGGCCCGCGCCTACCGGCGATGGTCGGCGATCACGGCCGCCGCGGCGGATCCGGAGCAGGCCGCGCCGCTGAACGAGGCGATGCGCCGCTGGCACGGCCGCGACTCCGCGGACGATCCCGACCCGGGCATCGCCATGATCGTCCGGCTGGCGGCCGAGGGCCTCTGGGAAGTGGTCAGCCACGATCCGGGGCTGTACGACGCGCAGCAGCTCGACGCGCTGAAACGGCGGCTCCTGGGCCTGCTGGAGCGATGACCCCGGGGCGCCCCGCGCGCCCTCACCGAACCACCCGAGCGCTCCGGTCCCGATGACCTGGAGCGCCTGATCCCGTGGGGGACGGCCCCCGCACCACCGGCCCGCACCACCTGCCCGCACCACCTGCCCGCACCACTGGGCCGCACCGCGGTCCCGCGAGACGTCCGGCACACCGATCGGGGTGTGCCCCGCCGAGTCGAGAAAGAGGTGAACCATGCTGCCGCGTGCGCGTTCCGGAACGTTCCTGACCTTCGCGCTGGCCGGCCTGCTGACCGGAGTGTGGGTGGCGCGCATGCCCGCGCTGGCCGGCAAGTTCGGGACCACCGAGGGCGAGATCGGCATCGTCGTCCTCGTCTGGGGGCTCGGCGCGATCGTGGCCATGCAGGCACTGCGCGGGCTGATGGCGCGCGCGGGCAGCCGGACCGTGCTGCGGGTGGCGCTGCCGCTGACCGCGCTGTCCTACGCGGCGGTCGCGCTCGCCCCCGCCTACGGGGTGCTGCTGGTCGCGGTCGCACTGTTCGGCATGACGTTCGGGATCACCGACATCGCGATGAACGCGCAGGGCAGCGTCGTCGAGCAGGCGTACCGCCGGCCCATCATGAGCGGCATGCACGCCGGCTGGTGCGTCGGCGCGATGAGCGGCGGCCTGTTCGGCGTCGCCACGGCCGCCGCCGGGTTCGGGTTCACCGAGACCGTGCTGGCCACCGCGCTGCTGTCGCTGCCCGCCGGTCTCGCGCTCGGCCGCACCTATCTGCCCGACCCGGCGGCCCCGGCCGCGTCCGGAACTGGACGCGGGGCGCGCCGCATGCCCGCCGCCGTCTACCTGATCGGCGTCCTCGCGTTCATCGCGTTCATGACCGAGGGCTCGATCGCCGACTGGAGCGGGCTGCTCCTGCACGAGGAGCTGGGCGCCACCGAGGCCGTCGCCGCCGCCGGCTACCCGGTGTTCGAACTGGCGATGCTGCTCGGCCGGCTCGTCGGCGACCGGGTCCGGATGCGGGTCGGCACCCGCCGCCTGATGGTCGGCGCGGGCCTCGGCACCGCGGCCGGCATGACCGTCGTCGTGCTGGCGCCGACGCCGTCGGTGGCGATCGCCGGGTTCTTCGTCACCGGGCTGGTCGTCTGCACGGTCGTCCCGACGACGATCTCGCTGGCCGGGACCGCCGCGCCGGACCGTCCCGCCGCGGCCGTCGCCCAGGTCGGCGCGATGGGCTACGGCGGCCTGCTGCTCGGCCCGGTCGTGGTCGGATTCCTGGCGGACGCCACCTCGCTGCGCGTGGGCGTGGGCACGGTCGTGGTCCTGGCGCTGCTGATCGCGGCCGGGGCCCGCTTCGTCCCGCTCCGCACGGCCACCGGCGTCACCGTCCCAGCACCGGCCGAAGCGGCACCGGAGACCGCGGGCCCGGCCGGCGCCTCCGGCGACACCCGCTCCGAACCCGTCGCCGCCTGACGCCGCGGTCCGGTATAACCCCATCGGGATCTTTGCCGGAGATGGGGGCGGTACATGACGGGGTGGCGGGTTCCGGGGTACAGCGAGCTGCGGGCCCTCGGCGAGGGCGCGCAGGGCCGCGTCGTGCTCGCCCGGCACGACGCGACCGGCCGCCCGGCGGCGATCAAGTACCTGGGCGAGTCCCTGCTCGGGGACGCGCGGTTCAGGGAGCGGTTCCGCGGCGAGGCCGAGCTGCTGAGCCGGCTGCGCAACCCGTTCGTCGCGCAGCTGTTCGGGCTGGTCGAGAATCCGGGCGGCGCCGCCATCGTCATGGAGGCCGTGGACGGGGCGTCTCTCAAGGCGGTGCTGGCCGAGCGGGGACCGCTGGAGCCCGAGGCGGCCCTGGCGGTCCTCAAGGGCTCGCTGCTGGGCCTCGCCGCCGCCCACGACCTCGGCATCGTCCACCGCGACTACAAGCCCGCCAACGTGATCGTGCGCGGCGACGGGCTGAGCAAGCTGATCGACTTCGGCATCGCCGTGGACGCGGGCGCGTCCGGGCGCTCGGGCACCCCCGTCTACATGGCGCCCGAGCAGTGGCGGGACGAGCCCGCCTCCCCCGCGACCGACGTGTACGCGGCGGCGTGCGTGTTCTTCGAGTGCGTGACGGGACGCCGCCCCTACACCGCCGAGGACCAGGCGGGGCTCATGGGCCGTCACCTCACCGCGCCGATCCCGGTGGAGGACGTCCCCGAGCCGCTCCGCCCGCTGATCGAGCGCGGCCTGGCCAAGAACCCGTGGGACCGTCCGATGGGAGCCGCCGCGTTCGTCTCCGAGTTGGAGTCGGTCGCGGCGTCCGCCTACGGGGCCGGCTGGGAGGGACGCGGCGTCCGCACCCTCGCGGGGGCCGCCGCCGCGCTGTCGATGCTGTTTCCGCTGACCGCGCTCGGCCTCGGGTCGGGCGGGGCCTCGGCGGGGGCGGCGGGTGCCGCGGGGGCCGCCGGAGCGGGATCCGCGGGGGCCGCAGGCACCGGCGGGGCCGGGACGGCGGGGG
>NZ_BCQQ01000249.1 GCF_001552155.1 Actinomadura formosensis NBRC 14204
GCTCCACCGCTCCACATTCGGGCGGACCTCGGCGCACAGGCCACCAACCCGCACGCCGCCGACCACGCCGCCATCCCGCTCCGACCGCTGACGCCCTCCAACGAGATCCCGACCGACCCGCCCGCCTCGCCGTCGACCACGTCCGACCGCGCCGAGGGTGGCGCGTCGCAGGGACGTGCGCTCACCAGTAACGAGTTCACCGCGGTTGCCGTGGTCGCCGCGCTGGTGGGCGTGCTGGGGCTGCTGGGGTTCGTCAACAGCTTCGCCGCGGTCGCCGACGCCGCACGCCCCTCGTTCGGCGGGTTGGCGTGGTCGGTGCCGCTCGGTATCGACCTGGGCATTGCGATCTTCGCCGCGCTCGACATCGTTCTTGCCCGGCTGGACATGCGGGTTCGGTGGCTGCGGTTCATCCCGTGGGCGCTGACCGCCGCGACCGTGTACCTGAACGTGGCCGAGGAGTCGACGGTGTTCGGCCGCATCGCGCACGCGGTGCTGCCGGCGCTGTGGGTGTGCGCGGTGGAGATCGCCGCACACGTGATCCGGATCCGCGCCGGCATCGCCGCCGGAACCCGCATGGACGGGATCCGCGCCTCGCGGTGGATCCTCGCCCCGTGGCCCACGCTCAAGCTGTGGCGCCGGATGGTGCTGTGGGAGATCCGCTCCTACCCCGACGCCCTGTCCCGTGAGCGCGCCCGCGTGCTCGCGCTGACCGACCTGCAGGACACCTACGGCCGGTGGGCCTGGCGCCGCCGCGCACCCCGCCGTATCCGCGCCCTGTACCGCCTCGGCGACCTCGCCCCCGCCCCCGAGTCCGGCGGACCGGCCGCCGAGGTGACCGCCGCCCCGTCCACCGGACCGGCGGCGGACCGTCCGGGAGTCGCCGAGGTGGACCGTCCGGCGCTGGAGTCCGGACCGTCCACCACGCCCACCGGTGGACCGTCCGCGACGCGCAAGCGGACGGGGGCACCCAAGAGGGATGGCGGTCCCGGTGGACGGTCCGCCCGCCCGTCCCGCACCCGAAAGACCGGCAAGGCCACGCCGCCGGACGTGGACGACCTCATGCCGCTGGGGTGGCGCATCGCCGCCGACCTGGCCGCCGCTGGCGAGCCCCTGACCCGCAACAGCCTCGCCGCGCGGTTGCGCGGCGCCGGACAGAGCGCCGGTAACGCCCGCGTCGGTGCCCTGCTGGCCCGCCTCAAGACCGAAGCACCCACCGACCCCGCCGACAGCCCGGCCGCCGAGGGAGAGAACGCATCATGAACCACGCCAAGGCCATGGGAGAAGTCGTCCGCCTGCCCGTCAAGCACGCCGACCACGCGGACCACGCCGCCGACACGGCGCCCGACCTCGATGCCCCGGCCACCGGACTGGACGGCATCGGCGACGGCACCCCGCCGACGACTCCGCCCGCGCCGGTCCCGACCGCTGACGACGGCGAGGCGCTTGAGGGCCGCGTGCTGGTGGACCGCCCCGACACGTTCCGGCCGGACGTGCGCGCCCGCCAGATGTCCGGCGAGCGTGCGCAGCGCCGCCCGATCATCGCGCCGTGGCTGCGCGACGCTGCCGAGGCCAAGGCCACCGTGCGGTGGGCCGTCGGCTACGCCGGACACGTCACCGGCTACCACACCGCCCGAATCCCGATGTACTCGCTGCGTCTGGCCGGACGCTCGCCCCGTGGCCTGTTCCGGGTGGTGGCCGGTACGTGGCGGTGGACGTTCGATATCGAGTCCCGGCCGCTGCGCACGCACGCCATCGACCGCCGCAACGATGACGCCTACCTGAAGCTGATGAGCGAGCGCAACGACCGCGTCCGCGCCCGCATGCTCGTCACCAGCGCCGGGCTGGCCGGTGGCGGGCTGGCCGCCATGTCGGTGGCCGCCGCCGGCGGCGTCACCCAAACCGCCGTGCTGGCCGCGCTGGTGGCGCTGCTGGGGTGGATCGGCACGCCCACCGACCGGCGCATCCTCGACACCGCCGTCGTGTCCACCAAGGCGCCCAAGCTCACCTCCGAGATCGTGGTGCGGGCGCTGGCCTCCCTCGGCAACGCCGAGATCAACAAGGCCGTCGGCAAGGGCGGGAGCGGGATCACTTTCCCGGCCCCGATCACCCGTGACGGCCCCGGCTGGCGCGCCGAGGTCGACCTGCCGTACGGGGTGACGGCGACCGACATCATGGAGCGCCGCGACCGCCTCGCCTCCGGCCTGCGCCGCCCGCTGGGGTGCGTGTGGCCCGAACCCGCGCACGACCAGCACGCCGGGCGGCTGGTGCTGTGGGTCGGTGACCAGGACATGAACCAGGTCAAGCCGACCGCCGGACCACTGGCCAAGACCGCCGCCCGCGTGGACCTGTTCAATCCCGTCCCGTTCGGCACCGACCAGCGTGGACGTCCGATCACCGTGGAACTGATGTACGCCAACGCCCTGATCGGCGCGATGCCCGGCATGGGCAAGACGTTCGCGATGCGCGTGCTGGCCCTGGCCGCCGCCCTCGACCCGACCGCCGAACTGCGCGTCTACGAACTCAAAGGCACCGGTGACCTGTCGGCCCTGGAAAAGGTCGCCCACCAGTACGGATCCGGGCAGGATGACGACACCCTCGCCGAGTGCCTCGCTGCGCTGCGCGAACTGCGCAAGGACCTGGAGCGGCGCGCCAAGGCGATTCGCAAGCTGCCCAAGGACATCTGCCCCGAGAACAAGGTCACCCCGGAACTGGCCGCGAAACGGTCGCTGGGCCTGTACCCGTCGGTGTTCATCCTGGACGAGTGCCAGAACCTGTTCGCCCACCCCGACTTCGGTGACGAGGCCGCCCGCCTGGCCATCGACATCATCAAACTCGGCCGCGCCCTCGGCGTGATCCTGCTGCTGGCCACCCAGCGGCCCGACAAGGACTCGCTTCCCACCGGTGTCTCGGCGAACGTCGGGCTGCGGTTCTGCCTGAAGGTCATGGGCCAGACCGAGAACGACATGATCCTGGGCACCTCGATGTACAAGAACGGGATCCGCGCCACCACCTTCACCAAGAAGGACAAGGGCATCGGCTACCTGGCAGGCGAGACCGACGACCCGCAGATCGTCCGCGGCTACTACATCGACAACCCGACCGCCGACCGCATCGCCGACCGCGCCCGCGCGCTGCGCAAGGCCGCCGGCACCCTGACCGGCCACGCCATCGGCGAGGACACGACCCCGGCCGCCGCCGACGGCGCATCCCTGCTGGAAGACCTCGCCGCCGTCATGGCGCCCGGCGAGGACAAGGTCCACTCCCAAGTGCTGGTCGACCGCCTCGCCGAACTCCGCCCGGCCGTCTACGGCCCGTGGACCGACCTCGACCCGACCGGCAAGGCCCGCCAGCTCGCCGCCGCGCTCAAGCCCTACGGCATCGGCACCCCCCAGGTTTGGGGACAGGACGAAACCGGCAAGGGCCGCAACCTCAAGGGCGTCCACCGCGACCACGTCACCGACGCCCTGAACGCCACCCGCCGCACCGACCGGTAGACCGCCGCCGCGCCTCTAG
>NZ_BCQQ01000250.1 GCF_001552155.1 Actinomadura formosensis NBRC 14204
TTATCTCCTCGGTAGTGATCGGCTGGGCAGAGAACATAGCGGCTGAGGTCTTTAACACGCCCGGCCTCCTCAACCTCTTCAGGCGGGCAGGCTTGGGCGAGTTCGTCCCGCACTCCTCCTGGAGCAAGGCCACCCTGGCCGACAAGGTGGTGAAAGGGGCCTTGGAGGCGGCGGCCGATGGCGATGATGTGGCGAAGGACGGGCTGAACGAGTTCGTGCGACTGGTGGCGATGAAGGTCGCGCCCAACAGGCCAGACGTCGAGGTCAGGGAAGGAACCCACTTCTGGAGGCTGCGTGAAGCGGCGAGGTCCGATGGCTTCGACTTGCGTCCGGAGTACGCCGCCGCCGAGCCTCCGCAGTTGATCGGCGTGCGCCTGCTCCCGCTCGAAGACCCGAAGATGCCGTTGAGCGAAGAGATCACGGCCTTGGAGCACGACTTCAGGCGACTCGGCCTGACCGTCGCGCTCAATCACTACCGCCAAGCGGTCCGAAGCGTCGTGGACGAGAACCTAGAGGCCGCCAACAGCCAGTTCCGTGCGACGCTTGAGTCAGTGATCGTCCACTTCGCGACCACACTTGGGTTCACGGCCACCCAGCAGGGCGCAGGTGGAGCGGCGATTGTCTGGTTGAGAGACAACCAACTGCCGTGGGACCAGGGAGGTGACTTCATTCGAGGTCTGTGGAAGATCGTGCAGACGAACGGCCCCCATCCGGGAACGACAACAGCCGGGGAAGCCCGTTTCCGGATGCAGGCCACGACCGCCGCCGTGCGGTTTCTGATCGACCGCTTCGGACCCCCGGCCGCCACGTAGAACTTCCTGTGTGCAGGTCGGAGATGCTCGTGGGACTGATGCCCCTATGGATGTCAAGCCGCCTTCGGTGCTGTGTCGCTGGGTGAGCCGGTGATGAGCTGGTAGATCTCGCGGGCGACGTAGCGTTTGAGGCACCTGATGGCTTCACGGCGGGTTTTGCCCTCGGCGGTGCGTCGGTTGACGTAGTCGCGGGTGCGTTGGTCCCAGCGCATGCGAGATAGCACGATGGTGTGCAGGGCGCAGTTGGCTTGGCGGTCGCCGCCGCGGTTGAGGCGGTGGCGTTGGGTCCTGCCGGAGAATGCCTCGATGGGGCTGACGCCGTAAAGTGCGGCGAAGGAGGCCTCGGTGCCTAGCCGCTCTGGGTTGTTGCCGGCGGCGATGAGCAGTGCCGCGGCGGTGTCGGGCCGACGCCGTAGGTGCTGAGCAGCTGTGGGTTGCGGTCGGCGAGGATGGCGCCGATCTGGGCCTGTAGGTCGGCGATCTGGCGGGTGAGCTGGTGGCAGCGGCGGGTGTTAGCTGGTCGCAGTGCTTGACGAGCTTGTCGGTGCTCAGGCCGCGCCCGGCTGAACCCGGCCCTCAACACCGTCAAACGGTACGCACGGATCGCCAAACCCGAGCAGATGCGCAGGGCACCGCAGTATCGGCCGACTCTCGTCGATCCCCACCGCGAATACCTGCGTAAACGCCGGGCCGAAGACCCCGCGGTGCCCGTCCAGCAGCTTCTACGCCAGATCCGCGAACGCGGCTACACCGGCAGCCAGAACCTCCTCTACCGCTACATCACCCAAGGCCGCGTCGAGGATGACCGTCCCGCCCTGTCACCCCGCAGACTCGCCCGGCTCCTGCTCACCCGCCCCGACACCCTCAAACCCGACCAGCACGAACTCCTCGACAAGACCACCAGCGCCTGCCCGGAAATGAGCAGCCTCGCCGCGCTGGTCCGCGCCTTCGCCCAGCTCCTAATCCCCGCCGCCGACAACGCAGACCGGCTGCAAGAGTGGATCGGCGCAGCCGAAGAGGTGAATCTGCCACATGTGCACTCGTTCATCCGCGGCCTGCGACTTGATCAGGACGCCGTTCGCATCGCGCTGACCAGCGAGTACCACAACGGCGGCACCGAGGGTGTCAACACCAAGACCAAGCTGATCAAGAGGCAGATGTACGGCCGGGCGGGGTTCCACCTCCTCCGTCACCGCATCCTCCTCGGATAGGCCTCACCCTCCGCTACCACCGAAAGAGCGACAGAGCCGTTAACTGGACAGACCCGGTCTCGGTCACCTTCTGTCACTGTCCGACGATGTCGATGTCGCGGAGAGTTCCCGCCGCGGCTTCGTCGGTGCCCCGACTGGCGGCCGGGTGGGCCGTGCGATCTGGCGCCAGTCAGACGGCGACGGAGATGCTCACCACGCCGGCCAAAGCTGAGACTGCGGCCAGTACCTTGTCGGCCTGCTCCCACTTCATCGCGAAGGAGAGCACAAGTACTCCGAGGGCCACAGCAATCGTCGTGGCCATCAGTACGCGCCGAGTCCTACGGGGGGACTGTCCTAAAGATGGCTCTGTTGCAGTTTCGGTGGTAGCGGAGGGTGTCATCCCGTCACGCTGAGGGGTGATCGGGGGCGGCAGGCTTGTTGATGTGGTGTTCTCGGGCCTGTCCGGCCTGGTCATCGAGGATGTGACGGACGAGGGCGAGCTGATTCGGGTGCGGGCCCGCAGCCGGAAGGTATCAGTGCCTTGCCCGGACTGCGCGGTCGAGACCGCCCGTGTCCATGGGTGATGCGAGCGGACCGTGGCCGATGTTCCCGTCGATGGACGGCCGGTCGTGCTGGATGTGCGAGTGCGGCGGCTCGCGTGCCGGGACTGGCGGTGCCCCCGGCGGACGTTCCGGGAGCAGCTCTCCGGGCTGCTGGAGCGGTATCAGCGACGAACTGTCCGGCTGACCGCCCAGGTCGGGGCGGTGGTACGAGAGTTAGCAGGCCGGGCCAGTGCCCGTCTGCTCTCAGTTCTGGGGGTGCCGGTCTCGCGTCACACCGCACTGCGAGCCCTGCTGCGGATCCCGTTACCGGTGGTGGCGACGCCGCGGGTGCTGGGTGTGGACGACTTTCTCCCTGCGGCGCTCCAGGACCTACGCGACCATCCTGATCGACGCCGAGACCCGCCGGCGCATCGATGTCCTGCCCGACCGCAGGTCCGACACCCTTGTAGCGTGGCTGCGCGAGCATCCGGGCGTGCAGGCCGTCTGCCGGGACGGCGCCGCCGGCTACGCCGACGCCGTGCACCAGGCTCTGCCTGACGCCCTGCAGGTCGGGGACCGGTGGCATATCTGGCACTGGTAGTTGTAGATCAGCTTCGCCGGAGGTGCCTGACCCGATCTGGCACGAGGGCCCAGATGAGTGCCCTTCAGTTGAGTTGTCGGCTTCTTCGGCGAAGCGCCATCCTTCCGCAGCCTGGTCTGACGCAGGTTCGCACGCGGGCCCTTGGTGCCTTCTGGATGAGTTGTCGGCCGGGCTGCGGAGCCCCCGCGGACCTGTTGAAGATCGTCTTGGTGATGGGATGACGCCCTAACGGCGTCGCCTGCCTCGCACTGGCCCTTGTAATTGCACTGACCCCCTGTCCGGCACATGACTCGCCGTTCGAGGACCCCTGGGTGGCGCAGTGGTGCCGGAACGGACCACGCAGTGACCTGAT
>NZ_BCQQ01000251.1 GCF_001552155.1 Actinomadura formosensis NBRC 14204
GCACCGCGCTCGCACACATCCACACCGCCACCAACTTCCAGGTCACCTGGCCCAACACCACCCACCAACGGACCGAGCCGCTCCCCACCTACCCCTTCCAGCACAGCGCCTTCTGGTACGAGCCCAAGGCAAGCAACGGGCACAGCGCAGCCGGAGCAGTCCCGGGGCAGGAGACCGAGTTGTGGTCGGCGATCGATCAGCATGACCTGGCGGCGCTCTCCTCGACGCTGGACCTGGACCTGGACGACCCGGCCAAGCGCGGCCTGCTGGCCGAGTTGCTCCCGGCGTTGTCGGCGTGGCGGCGGAGCGGCTCGTGGTGGCACGAGCCGTCCTGGGAACGCGTCCCGGTGTCCGGGGACTTCTCCCTGTCGGGTTCGTGGCTGCTGCTGCGCTCTGAGCCGACACGGTCGGACGACGACGTGCTGGCGGAGGTGCTCGCCGAGCGCGGCGCCGACGTCGTCCCGCTGGCCCTGCCGCTCGACGCCGACGCGGACGCGGACCAGCTCGCCGAGGAGATCGCCCGGAGCATCCAGGGGACGCGGGTTCGCGGCATCCTCTACCTGACAGGCCCGACGAGGCCAGAAGCCGACCACCTGGCACCGCTGCACCGCCAAGTGGTCGGCATACCAGAGGCATTCGCGCTAGCCGGGGTGGACGCCCCGCTGTGGTTCGTCACACGCGGCGCGGTCAGCACGACGCCCGGCGGGCTCCCGGACGACCCGGGCCTCGCGCAACTCTGGGGCGTCATCGCGACGACCAAGAACAGCAGCCGGCGCCGCCTTCTCCGAGCCGTCGACCTGCCGGGGACGTTCCCAGGACGATCGGGAGCCCGCTGGCTGGCCGCAGTGCTGGCGGGCGGCGACGAGATGGCGGCAGTCCGGGACGACGGCGTCTACATCAGGCGCCTGGTCCCCGCGACGAGCAGCCCCACCGCGACTACGCCCTGGACATCGTCCGGTCCGGTGCTGGTCACCGGCGGGACGCGCGGCCTCGGAGCAGAGGTCGCGCGCCGGCTGGCCGGGGCAGGTGCGACGCGGCTCGTGCTCGTCCGCGACCCGGCCGACCCCGAGGGGGCGGGCCTGCCCGCCGAGCTGGCCGGGCTAGGCGCCCACGCCACGCTCGTGACCTGCGACGTCGACGACCAGAACGCCGTCCGAGAACTGTTCACGACGGACACACCACCAACTGCGGTCATCCATGCCGCAGCACTACCGTCCACCAACACCCCAGAACCACGAGCAACAGCGGAAGCGGCCTGGAACCTCCACGAGGCCACCACGGAACTCGACCTATCGGCCTTCGTCCTCTTCGCTCCCCTGACGGCCACCGCCACCATGTGCGCCGACAGGCCAGGCGACCTGGCAATCGGGGCCGTCCACGAAATGGTGGCGCGGCAGCGGCGGCAGGACGGCCTAGCCGGGACGGCGCTCGCCTGGGGCCCGGTCGAGGGTGACGGATCCGCCGCCGACGACGCCCCCGGACTACGTCCGATCCGTGCGGCGGTCGCCCTGCGCGACCTCCCCCGCTTCGTGGCGAACAATGCCGCCGACCTGGTGGTGGCCGAGCTGCCCGAGGGCTTCCCTGGCGTCGGCCCACGCAAGGCCGGAGACCCCGAGCAGGTAGGCGTCGACATGAGCAAGGGCGCCCTGCTGCGACGGCTCGCCGAACGGTCGCCGGAGGAGCGCGACGGCCTGCTGCTGGAGTTCGTGCTCGCCCTGACCGCGGAGGCCCTCGGGCACGACCCGGGCAGTCCGGTCCCGGCCGACGCCGACTTCCTGGACCTCGGGATGACCTCGCTCGGCGCGCTGACCATGCGGGACCGGCTGACGGAGGGTACGGGTCTCGCGCTGTCGGCGAGCGCGGTGTACGACCTGCCGACCCCGGCGGCGCTGGCCGCGCACCTCGGCGCCGAGCTCGCCGCGGCGGCGGACGCCTGACACGCACGTCCCATCACATCTACAGAGCGGGAGTACAGCATGAACGACCATGTCGTGATCATCGGAGCGGGTCCTGGCGGGCTGATGCTGGCCTGTGAGCTGGGCCTCGCGGGCGTCCGGACGACCGTCCTGGAGAAGCGGACGGGCCGGTCGCACGAGTCGGGCGGCGGGCTGCTGCACGCGCGCTGCGTGGAGACGCTGAAGCAGCGCGGGATCGCCGGGCGGTTCGGGGGCCCGGACACGCCCCGTTGGGGCCGCTCGCACTTCGGGCTGATCACCATCGAGTACGACGAGGAGTTGGCGGAGACCGAGTACGACATGCTCGTCCCGCAGGTCCGCACCGAGGAGGTGCTGGAGGAGCGGGCCCTTGAGCTCGGCGTGGAGGTGCTGCACGGGCAGGAGGTGACGGCCGTCGAGCAGGACGCGGACGGCGTCACGGTCCGGGTGCGGTCGGATTCGGGCGAGCGGGACCTGCGCTGCGCGTACCTGGTGGGCTGCGACGGTGTGCACAGCACGGTGGGGCGGCTCTGCGGGTTCGAGTACGAGGAGTTCGCGCCGTCGTACTACGGTGTCACGGCCGACGTGAAGGAATTCGAGGGGAACCGGGACACGTTCGTCCGGGGCCTGTACCCGAACGGGCAGCTGGGCATCTTGCCACTGCAGGAGGGCCGGATCCGGCTGATGACGGTCGAGTTCGTCGGGGAGCCGGCGGGGCCGGAGGTGCCGGTGACGCGCGAGGAGGTCCTCGCGAGCATCCAGCGGATCACCGGCGAGGCGCCCGCGATCGAGGAGCCGAGTTGGATGGAGCGCAACGGCCATCCGACGAGGTTGGCGACCCGCTACCGGGACGGCCGGGTGCTGCTCGTGGGCGACGCCGCGCACTCGCATCCGCCGTCGTCGGGCAACGGGATGGTCACCACCGTCCACGACGCCGTGAACCTCGGCTGGAAGCTGGCCGCGCAGGTGCAGGGCCGGGCGCCGGACGGCCTGCTGGACAGCTACGAGGAGGAGCGGCGCCCGGTCGGGCGGCGCGCGTGCGTGCGGGCGAAGGCGCAGGTCGCGGCCATGTATCCGCTGGACCATGTCACGGCGCTCCGGGAAGTGCTGACGGGGCTCATCGAGATGAAGGAGGTGCAGCGGTACCTCGTCCAGTACGTGACGGAGGTGGCCTACGACTTCGAGTACCCGGGGCTGCCGTCCGGGGACGGCGCGCACCCGCTGATCGGCACCCGGTTCCAGGACGTGCCGGTCGCCACCCCTGACGGCACGAAGCTGTCGACGTACGACCTGCTGATCGACGGCCGCGCCGTGCTGCTGAACCTGACGGGGAAGCCGGGCGCCGTCCCGGACGTGAACGCCCAGGTGGGCGTGGTGACCGTCGAGCCGACCCCCGAGCTGGACGCCCGCGCGGTGCTGGTCCGCCCGGACGGCTTCATCGCCTGGGCCGACCAGGACAGTGACGGCGACAAGGGCCTGCGCGTGGCGGCCCAGACCTGGTTCGGCTGAGCCTGCGGCTGCGGTTCCGGGTCAAGGGCATAGCCCCTTAA
>NZ_BCQQ01000252.1 GCF_001552155.1 Actinomadura formosensis NBRC 14204
GGCCGGGGCCGGCCCGCGCCGCTCGCGCCCGGACGCTCCGGCCCGCCGCCGCGGCCGGTGTCGGTGGTGGTCCCGGCGCGGGACGAGGAGGCCCGGATCGAGGGCTGCCTGCGGCCCCTGCTCGCCGACCCCGGCGTGGCCGAGGTGATCGTCGTGGACGATGAGTCGCGCGACGGCACGGCGCGGCTCGCGGCGGGGCTGGGCGCCAGGGTCGTCCGCGGGGCGCCCCTGCCGGACGGGTGGGTCGGCAAACAGTGGGCGCTGCATCAGGGGGTGCGGGCGGCGGCGGGGCCGATCGTGGTCCTGCTGGACGCCGACACCCGCCCGAAGCCGGGCCTGTGCGCGGAGCTCGCGGCGCTGCTCGACACGTTCGACCTGGTGTCGGCCGGGCCGCGGTTCGTGTGCGGCGGGGTGGCCGAGCAGGCGCTGCACGCCTCGTTCCTGGCCGGTCTCGTCTACCGTTTCGGGCCCATCGGCCCGGTGGCCGCGTCGCCGGACCGGCTGCTGCTCAACGGCCAGTGCCTGGCCTTCCGGAAGGCCCCCATGGTGCGGGCCGACGGGTTCGCGCGGGTCCGCGGCCGGCTCACCGACGATGTCGCGCTCGGCCGGCTGCTCGCGCGGGACGGCTGGCGGGTCGCCTTCCGGGACGCCGGCGACCTGCTGGAGGTCGACATGCACGAGTCCGCCGCCGAGGTGTGGCGCGAGTGGGGGCGGTCGATCTCGCTGCGGGACGTGACCGCGGCCGGCGGGCTGGCCGCGGATCTCGCGGTCGTCTGGCTGACCCTGGCGCTGCCGGTGCTGCGGCTGGCGGCGGGACGCCCGACGCCGCTGGACCTCGGCCTGCTCGTGCAGCGGCTGCTGCTGGTGACGGCCCTGCGCGGCAGCTATGCGCGGCCGGGCGTGGGCCTGGTGGTGTCGCCGCTCCTCGACGTGACGACCGCGATGCGGCTGACGTGGTCGGTGCTGCGGCCCGCGCGCACCTGGCGCGGACGCACCTACGGCCGCGCGGTGGTCAGGCGCGGCGGCCCGCCACGGCGGCCTGACCGAAACGCAGCCCGATGAGGCACATCAGCGCCCCGGTGCCCGCCACGTGCCCGGCGGGCGCGAAGAGCAGTTGCAGTACCGGCAGGGAGAAGACCGCCACCCGCGTGCCCCAGGCGAACGACCGCAGCGCCAGGCTCGCGCCGATGAGCAGCGCGACGCCGAGCGCGAACGCCGGCGGGCAGATCACGGCGAAACCGCCGGCGAAGGCGAGGATCGACCGGCCGCCCCGCAGACCCGCGAACACCGGCCAGGCGTGGCCGATCATGGCGGCGGCGACCGCCGCGTACACGGGCAGGACGCTCGTCCCGGCCACCGTCCCGAGCGTGCCGGTCTCGGCTCCGCTCACCGCCAGCCCGAGCAGCCCCGCCGCCGTGCCCTTGAGCATGTCGCCCGCGAACACGGGGACGGCGGCCTTCCAGCCGAGCCGTTCCATGACGTTCCAGAAGCCGGGGTTGCGGTCGCCGACGTCGCGCGGGTCGAAACCGTGGGCGCGTCCGACCAGCACCGCGACCGGCACCGAGCCGAGCAGGTAGCCGCCGATGACCGAGCCGAGCACGGGAGCCACCGATAGCAGGGTCATCGCCTCGTTCCACCTCATCAGGTACGCGGGTGTGGACGCCATGCGGCACATGGCGTTCGACCGGCCGGCGCTGCGCCGCACGCGCGGGCTGTCGTTCTGGCGGCTGCTGGGCACGGGCCGCGGCCGGTCCATGAGCCTCGGCGCCGACCTTCGCCGCTGGGCGCTGTTCGCCGTGTGGGACGGCGAGCCGGCGCTGGAGGAGTTCCTCGCGCGCTCGCCGGTGGCCCGCCGGTGGCGGGCGGAGGCCGAGGAGTCGTGGCATGTCCGGCTCGCGCCGCTCGGTTCCCGGGGCCGGTGGGGCGGACGCGACCCGTTCGCCGCGGCCGTGGCCGCCCCGGGCGCCGGGGACGGGCCGGTGGCCGTGCTGACCAGGGCGTCGATCCGGCCGAGCCGGCTGGTGCCGTTCTACCGGTCGGTCCCGGGCGTGGACCGGGAACTGCGCGGCCAGGACGGCTGCCTCGCCTCGGTCGGGGTGGGGGAGTGGCCGCTGGCCCGGCAGGCGACCTTCTCGCTGTGGCAGGACGAGGCCGCCATGACCCGGTTCGCCTACCGGGCGGCCGCGCACCGCACCGTCATCGGGCGGGTGCGCGGCGAGGACTGGTACGCCGAGGAACTGTTCGCGCGTTTCGTCCCCTACGCGAGCCGGGGCACCTGGGACGGACGTGACCCGCTGCGCGCCCGCGGCGGTGAGTGAGCGCCTCACACGACCGGCCCCAGGGGAACACGGGCGTTCGCCGGCATCGGCTCGTCCACCGCGGCCAGTTCGGAGGCGACCACGCACGCACGGGCCAGGGCGGCGGCCCCGGAGGAGCCGTGCGCGACGACGACCGTGCCGGTCAGCCCCAGCAGGGCGGCGCCCCCGTGCGTGTCCGCGGTGTAGCGCCTCGCGACCTCGTCCAGCGGGCCGGGCGGGGCGATGCCGGCCCGGGCGACCATGTCCAGGGTCGTCCGGACGCAGCCCTCGATGTTCTTCAGGACGACATTGCCGGTGAAGCCGTCCGTCACGACCACGTCGACGGTTCCGGCCAGTACGTCGTGCCCCTCCACGTTGCCGTGGAAGCGGACGGGCATGCCCGGCAGCAGCCGGGCCGCCTCGCGGGCGAGCCGGTTGCCCTTCCCCGGCTCGGCGCCGATGGACAGCAGGCCCACCGACGGGTCGGGCACGCCGAGGACGCAGCGCGCGTACGAGGCGCCCAGCAGCGCGAACTGCGCGAGCATCTCCGCGGTCGGGTCGGCGGTCCCGCCGGCGTCGACGAGCACGGTGGAACCGGCCGCCGTGGGCAGTGCCACGGCCAGCGCCGGACGCAGCACGCCCTCGCGCCGTCCGAAGGCGCGGACCGCGCACGTCACCACGGCCCCGGTGGACCCGGCCGAGACGAACGAACCGCCCTGCCGCCGGGCCGCCTCGCACCCGACCAGCAGGCTCGAATCGCGGCGGGCCGCGGCTCCCGCGCCGCGCTCGGCCATGGGGACGACCTCGCCGGCGTGCAGCACGTCCACCTCGCCGGCGCCGCCGTGCCGCCGCAGTTCGCGGTGGACGTCCTCCGCCCGCCCGACGAGGATCACCGGGACGCCGTGCTCGCGCCGCGCCGCCAGGGCGCCCGGCACCGTCTCGGCCGGCCCGTGGTCGCCGCCCATCGCGTCCAGCACCACCGGACGCGCCACCGCGCTCGCCGTGGACCGCCCGCCCGGCTCAGAGCGCCCGCCCATGTCAGCACGCCCCGGCCGGCAGGCGCCGCTCGGCGCGGCCGGCGGCGGAGGCGGCCAGCAGGT
>NZ_BCQQ01000253.1 GCF_001552155.1 Actinomadura formosensis NBRC 14204
CCAGCATGATTTGACGCTGCGGCTTGCCGTAGGTGAGGCAGACCTGCACCAGCGGGCCGGTCTGCTCACTATCGATTTCCGCCTGGACCGGACCACTGAGCGGCTCGGCGAAGTACCGGACCAGCCAGGCGGCGCCCCTGTCGGCGTCCGGGCCACCACGTCGGCCCTTCTCGTCCAGGTCGAGATGGGCCAGCCCAGCGGTGTCCCGCTGACGGATCTTGGTAATGACCTCGCCGACGCGGGCACGAAGGTCGGCGTCGTCGTAGCCGGTGAAAGTGACATTCGCTGGCGGTTCAGGCGCCTTGTCGTGCTGCGAGCACCCCGCCATGGCCAATGTCCCGGCCAGGGCGGCCGAGGCCATCAGGAGACGGCCGCGCCGATGCCCTGTGCACCGAACCGGGATCACCACGCCACCCAGGCAAAGCCGACGCCACCCTTATAGATCCCGTAGACCTGCCACAACGGCTTATAGGTGTCGCCGTGCGGCTTATGGTTCACGCGATTTTGCTGATCCATACAAATCCCGTACACGCTGTTCGCGGTCTTCTCCTGCCGTTGTCCACAACGTCCATGGGCCGTAGGGCTAGCAGATGGTGCCGGTGAGGTCGATGGTGCGAGAGGAGGTGCCGACCATGGCCTTGGCGCAGCCGGGTGCTCTCTTCCATGCCCGGGTGCGCTGGTCCCAGTAGGCGAACGCGCGGGCGTCCAGCGGGAAGGTCACCTTGACCGACTGCCCCGGCGCGAGGCCGGCCTTGGTAAAGCCCTTGAGCTGTTTGGGTGGCTGGGCTGCGCCGGGGGCGGCCCGCAGGCCCAGGTACAGCTGCGGGACGGCGAGGCCGCGGCGCTTGCCGGTGTTGGTGACGGTCACGGTGACGGCGGTGCGGGTCGCCTTCAGGCCGGTGAGTTTGAAGGTGGTGTAGGACAGGCCGTGGCCGAAGGGAAAGGCTGGGGTGATCTTGCGGGTGTCGTAGTGGCGGTAGCCGATGTTGACGCCCTCGGCGTAGGTGACCTTGCCGCCGGTGCCGGGGTAGTGGGCCGGGTCGCCGGAGGCGGGAGCGTCGCCCTCGGTGGCGGGGAAGCTGACGGGCAGGCGACCGCCGGGGTCGGTGTCGCCGTACAGGACGCGGGCGATGGCGGCGCCGCCGCGCTGGCCCGCGTACCAGGTCTCCACGATGCCCTTGGTCTTGGCCGCCCAGGGGGTCAGGACGGGGCCGCCGGTCTGCAGCACGACCACGGTGTTGGGGTTGGCGGCGGCGACGGCGTCGATGAGGGCGTCCTGGTCGCCGAGGGTCTGGTCCTTGGCGGTACCGCACTTGAGCGTCAGGCAGGTCACGTCGGCGTCCTCGGCGCGGGCGTCGGCGGCGACCACGACCGCGACCTGCGCGGCGCGGGCGGTGTCGGCCGCGGCCTGCGGGTCGCTGCCATCGTTGTAGGTGACGTTGCCCGCGCCGGCGCGGGCGATGATGCCCTGCAGCGGGGTGGTCGTGGAGGTCGGCTTGACGTACATCGAGCCGATGCCGCTGCGGAACTGGTCGGCGGCCCTGCCGATCACCGCGACCTTGGTGCCGGTGTTCAGCGGCAGGACGCCGCCGGTGTTCTTCAGCAGGGTGATGCCCTGCTCGGCCAGGTCCTGGGCGGTGGCGGCGTTGCGGGTGTAGCCGGCCTCGCCGTCATTGGCACGCTTGGGCTTGTCGAACATGCCGTAGGCGAACATCACCCGCAGCCGGGCCTGTAGCCGGGCGTCGATGTCGGCCCATGTGATCTTCCCCGATGTCAGGGCCGAGGCCAGCGCCGGCGGGGTGTATCGCACCCCGACCGGCATCTCCAGGTCCAGGCCGGCCTTGATCGAGCCTTCGGTGTCCTTGGCGGCCAGCCCCCAGTCGCTGACCACCATGCCGTCAAAGCCCCACTGCTTGCGCAGGACGCCGTCCAGCAGGGTCTTGCCCGAACAGCTGGGCCGGCCGTTGACCAGGTTGTAGCCGCACATCACGCTCGCCACCTTGCCCTGGCGGACGGCGGCCTCGAACGGCGCGAGGTAGATCTCACGCAGCGTGCGCTGGTCGATGACCGCGTTCACGGCGTAACGGTTCTCTTCCTGGTTGTTGGCCGGGAAGTGCTTGACCTCGGCCATCAGCCCGGCCTTCTGCACCGTCCTGATCCAGGCCACGCCCATGCGCGAGGCCAGCAGCGGGTCCTCGCCGTAGGACTCGAAGGTGCGTCCGCCCTTGGGGGTGCGCACGATGTCCACCGCCGGGCCCAGCACCACGTCGTTGCCGCGGTGCGCGGCCTCGTCGGCCACCACCCCTGCCGCCCGTCCGGCCGCGGCGGTGTCGAACGTCGCCGCCAGCGACAACCCGGCCGCGAGCGCGGTGTTGGGGCCCTGCTTGACGCCCATCGACCCCGCGTCCACCAGGTACAGGTCCGGGATTCCGAGGCGGGCGACCCCGTGCACGGTTCCGGCGCGGAACCGGGCGTCGTCGGTGGCGCGCAGCGGCCCCACCAGGTCATCGCCTGCCAGCAGGGCGAGCTTCTCGTCCCCGGTCAGCGCCTTCACCACCAGCTTCGCCCGGGTGCCCGGAGGCAGCGAAGCGTCGCACCACGGGCGGCCCTTCGGCGTCGCGCACGGCGCGGCGGAGGTGCCGGCGGTCAGGGAGGCCGGACGGGAAGCGCCGGTGTCCGAGAACGCGAGGGAGGTCAGGCCCGTGGCCACAACAGCTGCCCCGACGGCAGCCAAAAAAGTCCGCTTAGGCACGAGCTGAAACAGTAGACCAGGAAAGCGATCTTGTACACGGGTTCAACAAGGAAAGTTCCTGACAAGCAGACACCGCGACACGACCCCGCGCGACCTGGGGTTTGCGTGATCACGCCACGGTACTTGATTGGCCCTTCCACGCTGCTTAGTGCAACCAGCCATTGCGGCCGCCTCCGGGCGGCGAGATGCCCGGACGGCCGCTGAACATGACTTTGGATCAGTCGATGTGTCCGGACTCGCAGAAGGTACCGGGAATTTTCTCCATCTTGGGTGGCCGGTCAGGAAGGTCTGCGAATCTCGAGGCAGAGAAGGTCCATAGCCCGGGACCATGGTGGATGGTCAGTCTATCCTCTTCATAGTTGTTGAAGT
>NZ_BCQQ01000254.1 GCF_001552155.1 Actinomadura formosensis NBRC 14204
CCGGCAAGGGCGCAGGCCGTGCGGCGGAGACGGCCGGCGAGGGTGTCGCGGAGACGGCGGAGACGGCCGGCAAGACCGCCGAAGGCGTCACCGGCGCAGCGGACGAAGGCGGCACCACGGACGAGGGGAACGCAGAATCCGACCAGGCCGGCGGTGATGGGAACGGCTCAGAAGACGAGCCTGCCGAGGAACCGGAGAAAGACCAGGCCGCGAACCCCGGCGAGGGGGAGGCGGCCGGCGGCGACCAGGAGATCACGGCGCTTCAGTCCGCTCTTCAGGACACCGAGGAGTCCGTGCGCGACCTGGGGCGGGCGCTGCTCCGGATGGTCTCCCACCAGCCTGGCTCGTCCCGCGGGGGAGGCGACTGATCGTGGGCCGTGAGGAGTATCCCGGGGAGGAGCTCCGGCGGACGGCGGACATCCTCTTCACGGCGAAGGTGAAGGCCGACGAACTCCGCTTCAACGCCGTCCCCGAAACCTCGGTGGTGTTCACCGAGGACGCCGCCGAGGAGTCCACGTCCGGAAGCGTGCGCACCAACCTGCCGGACGAGGTGGAGGAGAACGTCACCTACCACGACGTCCAGATCCATTACGCGATCGCCGCGAAGCTGCCCCCCGACCCACCGGACAGGTGACCACCTAGGGCAGGGAAGACGGCGCAGCCCGTGCCGCAGCAGCCTGTCGCACTCTCGCGTCACGGTGTCGCTCGACGAACGCGACGACCGGACGCTGACCGGGCGAGTGAATTTGCGCCACCCGGACGCCGCACGCTTCCCGAGCCACAAGGCGTTCCCGCTACAACTGATCATGGACGCCTGGTGGCTGATGATGGAGGGGCATTCGTTCGCGCAGGCCCCGTTCACCCGGCAGGAGGGTGTCCGCATCGCCTCGGCCGCGACGGCCGCCACCGAGATGCGGGAGCTGGCCGAGATCTATAACGGCAAGCGCGTGTGGGTGGACGAGAATGACATCTGCAGGCTCATCGACCGGCCCCAGTGATGAGTTGTCGCGCCCGCACCCGTCACAACTATGACGGGACACGACGAGGCGGAAGGATGACGCGATGAGGGCGGACACGCGGCTGGAGGAGCTGGGCGTGAGCGGTCTGGGCGAGGTCGAGGAGCCGGCGTTCTCGGGGCTGGCGGAGCGGCACCGGCGGGAGCTGCACGTGCACTGCTACCGGATGCTCGGGTCGTTCGAGGACGCCGAGGACACCGTGCAGGAGACGTTCCTGCGTGCCTGGCGGCGGCGGGAGACCTTCGAGGGGCGGTCAACGGTCCGGGCCTGGCTGTACCGGATCGCCACCAACGCCTGCCTGGACCTGCTCGCCAAGCGCCGCCCGGAGCCCGCGACCGGCGGCGAGGTGCCGTGGCTGCAGCCCTACCCGGACCGGCTGCTCGACGAGCTGCCCGCGGGCGACGCGGACGAGCCGGAGACCGTCGCCGTCGCACGGGAGACGATCGAGCTGGCGTACCTGGTCGCGGTCCAGCACCTCGCACCGCGCACGCGGGCCGTGCTGATCCTGCGGGACGTGCTCGGCTGGCCGGCGAAGGACGTCGCGGAGCTCCTCGGGGACTCGGTCAACTCCGTGAACAGCGCGCTGCAGCGGGCCCGCGCCGGCATGCGGGAGCACCTGCCCGCCGAGCGGCAGGACTGGACCGGCGGCGAGGAGGACGCCGGGACGCGCGAGCTGGTGCGCCGCTTTACCGACGCCAGTGTGGCCACGGACATCGACGGGCTCGCCGCACTGCTGCGGGACGACGTCCGCTGCTCGATGCCGCCCACGCCGGGCCTGCAGGTCGGCCGCGACACGGTGGTGAACGACTGGGTCGAGGACGGCTTCGAGCGCTTGAAGGGCCTGCGCGCCGTCCCCACCTCCGTGAACCGGCAGCCCGCCGTCGCCTTCTACCTCTGGCGGGAGCGGGAGGGCGCGTACCTGCCGCTGACGATCGACGTCCTGCGCGTCACCGGCGGGACGATCACCGAGATCGTCATCTTCCACGACGACCAGTTCCCGCGGCTCGGGCTGCCGGAGCGCCTGCCGGCGGACGGCACGGAGTAGTCCCGGTGCGGACGCTCGCGCTACGCGGTGGCGCGCGTGTCGCGGTGGTCGCCGCCGAGTGGTACGACGCGTTCGGCGTCGTCACCCGCGGGCGGGTGCAGCTGGAGCTGCGCGACGGCGAGCCCGGGCCGGTCCTCGGTCGCGACGCCGGGTTCTGGCTCCGCGGCACCGGCGTCCGCGCCCTGCGGAACCCCGGCCGTCGCACGGCGCGGGTGCGCATCGTCACCCCCAGGGCCAGGACCGTCACATGCCAGTCAACGCGCCCCTACGCCAGTCACCGAATGATGGAGGAAGACATGAACAGCATGAATGACACCGGGGTCGCCGCAGGCCCGGCATCGGGCCAGACCAGCCACACCCACCGACTCCGCGGGCTCGCCGGCACCGGCTTCGTTGCCACGCTCGCGGCGATGGTGGCCACCACCCTCGCCGCTGCGCTTGCCCAGGCCGTCGGCGTCGACTTCGAGGTCCCCGATGGTGGCGAGTCGATCCCGTTGCCCGGGTTCGCCGTGGTGACCGGCTTCTTCTCGGTCGTGGGCGTCGTCATTGCCGTCGCTCTTCTTCGTTGGAGCGCTCGCCCCGCCGCACGATTCGTGTGGACGGCAGTGTCGCTGACCGCGATCTCGTTGGTCCCGCCCTTCCTCTCCGGGGCGAACACCGCCACCATCACCGCCCTCCTCGGGCTGCACCTCGTCCCTGCGACGGTGATGATCCCCACCCTGGCGCGGAGCCTGCGCACCCGGACCGATTGACGATCCCGCAACAGGACAACGCGCGGCGCAAGGGCGTGCGCGAGCGCACTAACACGGCCCCCGGTGCTGCCACCCTCCATTCCAGGTTCCTTTTCTTGGCCAATTCGAAAGCCGAGTCGCGCGTGCGAAGAAGCACCGGGCACCTTGCGGGATGAAGACCGAACGCCATCCGCTTCGGGCGGGACGCATCGGGTACCCGGTCGCGTTCACCCTGGCCGACCTCGCCGTCGCACGCCTCCCACGCGGTGCGCGGCGGCACCGGACGT
>NZ_BCQQ01000255.1 GCF_001552155.1 Actinomadura formosensis NBRC 14204
GGCCATGTCCTAACTTTGCTTGTATCAGCGAAAAGCAAAAACATGGAGGGGCAATGGTGATCGTTCGAGACCCGCTCGACCCCAAGATCTCTATGTGGCACTTCCTCGCGTACTACCTGCGCTTTATGCGGGAGAAGGAGGGGCTGTCGCTCGCCCAGTGGGGCAAGATCATCGGGATGGCGCGGTCAAGCGTTTCGAACATCGAAGCCGGACGCGCGAAGCTCCAGGTCGACTACGCGAGGCGGCTCGACGTCAAGTTCGAGACCGGCGGGCTGTTCGAACTGCTGCTCTGGTACGCCCGCATGGCGCACGACCCGAACTGGTTCAAGCAGTACAGCCAGCACGAGCGACAGGCGGTCGAGATCAAAGTCTTCCACGGGCAGGCGGTCCCGCTGCTGCTCCAGACCGACGACTACACGCGGGCCTACGTCCGCATGAACACAGCCAAGGACGTCGAAGGCATGCTGGCTGGCCGGGTCAGCCGCAAGCGGGCTGTGATGGAGCGAGAGGATCCCCCGTACATCTGGGCGCTTCTGGACGAGGCAGTCCTCGCACGTCCGGTCGGTGGCCGAGAGGTCATGAAGGCACAGCTCCAGTATCTCCTGGAGCTGTCACAACGCTGGTACGTCATCCTTCGGATCGTGCCGTTTTCGGCGGGTGAACACCTTGGCGCGGACGGATTCTTCCAGCTCATCGGCTTGCAGGACCGCGACATCGCATACGCAGGAGCGCAGAAGGGCGGTCGCTTGATCGAAATGCCCGACGAGATCAAGGACTTTGCTGTTACTTTCGAACGTATCGGCGCAAAGGCCGAATCTCAGGACGCTTCGCGCGACATGATCAAGCATTACTTGGAGAGGTGCCCATGACCGTCCAGTGGCGCAAGAGCTCTTACAGCGGCACAGCAACCGACGAGGTATGCGTTGAGCTGGGACGACTTGCGCCAGGGGTCGGGATCGGGGTGCGGGATTCGAAGGACCCGGACGGTGGCCACCTCACCCTCTCCGTTGCCCAGTTCGCCGGTCTGGTAGAGCAGATCAAGCAGCACCCGGAGCGGTAACCATGATCGTGCAGTGGCGTAAGAGCACTCACAGCGGCGGAGCAAATGATGAGCACTGCGTTGAGCTGGGACGTCTTTCGCCGGGCATCGGAGTGCGGGACAGCAAGGATCCGGACGGTGGCCACCTCACTCTGTCCGTTGTGGAGTTCGCCAGCCTGATCGAGCGGGTCAAGCGGTACCCGGCCCGCTGACCGTCCTCCCGTCCAGCCGAACCCTCGCCCTCGGTACGGCCCTCTCATCCTTGGACCGGCTCACGTCCCGGGGCTTCGGGCGGATCATTCGTCCTGGGGTGGCGATCACTCATCGAGGTCCGCTGCCCGGGACGCCGCCTCTCGATCGCCCGTAAGCACCAATCCGCGCCCACCCGGCCCCCGAGCCTCCCGCCTCCGGACGTCCACCTCCGAACACGTCCCACCCCCGTCCCGGGCGCTTGGGCTTGGATCGGGCAATGTGCCTGCCGGCGATCAAGCCGAGGTCAGAGGCCGAGGCTGGCGAGTTCGCCGCGGGAGGACACGCCTAGTTTCGGGTAGGCGCGGTACAGGTGGTGGCCGATGGTGCGCGGGCTCAGGAACAGCTGCGCCGCGATGTCGCGGTTGGACAGGCCCTGGGCGGCGAGCCGGACGACCTGGAGCTCCTGCGGGGTGAGCCGGTCGGCGACGGAGTCGTCGCGGGTGCTCGCGCCCGCCTCGCCGGTCGCCCGGAGTTCGGCCCGGGCGCGTTCGGCCCACGGTGCCGCGCCCATTCCCTCGAAGGTCTCCAGCGCCGGCCGCAGCAGTGAGCGCGCCTCGGCCTTGCGCTGCGCCCGGCGCAGCCATTCGCCGTACAGCAGCTCGGTCCGCGCCCGCTCGAACGGGCGGCCGCCTTTGGCGTGCACCCGCACCGCCTCGGCGAAAAGCCGTCCGGCCTCCTCTCCCGTGGTGAGGAGCGCGCGGCAGCGCAGCAGGACGCCCGCCGCCCACGGCTGCTCCGACGCGATGCTCCAGCCCTCGAAGCGTTCGATGGCCCCGTCCGCCCGCTCCGGCCGCCCGGCTCGGACGGCGGCCTCGACATGGTCGCCCGCGAAGTGGATCAGGTTCATCAGCCCGAGCGGGGTGTCCCCGGCGCCGCGGGAGGCCGCCTCCAGCCGGTCGAGGGCGCGGTCGTACCGGCCGCCGCCGAGGTCCAGCAGGGCGAGCGCCATCGAGCCCCACGCCACGGTGCGGGCGATCCGGGCCGTCCGGGCGCGGGCGACGGCCGGTTCGGCGAGCGACCGGCAGGCGTCCCCGTCCCCCGCGAACGCCGCCGCCCAGGCCAGCACGCAGCGCAGATGGTCGACGCGGTGCAGCTGCCCGGTGCTCTCGGCGAGCCGCATGCCCTCCTCGGCGTGCACGATCGCGTCCCTGCGGCGGCCGAGGAACATCTCCGTCACCGCCAGATGCTCCAGCGCGTTCGGCAGCCAGCCGATCTGCCCGGTGTCGCGCGCATCGGCGACGAGCGGCTCGTAGATCTCCAACGCGGCCTCGTCGTCGCCGGTCAGCATGCCCATCGCCCCGGCGATGACCCGCTCCGCGGTGCCGGGCACCCCGCCGCGCCGGGCCGCGGCGAGCAGGACGCGCATCCGCGGCATCGCCTCCGCCGGATCGTTCGCCATGAGCCGGGCGAGGCCGCCGAGCGCCACCGCGCCGGGCGTCTCGCCGGCCACCTCGAGCAGCCGGTCGGCGGCCTGCCGGGCGAGCGCCGAATCGCCGCCGAAGTAACTGTTCCGGACGGCTTCCGCCAGCATCCGCGCGGCCTTGGCCGGCTGCCGATCCGCGATCGGGTCGGCGGCCGTGAGCAGGATCGCCGCCGCGGCGAGCGGTGACCCGCGCTCGAACTCCACCCCGGCCCGGACGTGGGCGAGGCGCGCCGTGAGCGCGGCGTCCCGGGTGGCCCGGCCCGCGCGGCGCGCGAT
>NZ_BCQQ01000256.1 GCF_001552155.1 Actinomadura formosensis NBRC 14204
CTCGTGTACGAGGTGCCCGAACGGTCCGGGTCCGGGTCGAACAGATCGTCCAGATCCCAGCCCCGGTCGCCGGGGAACGGCGACATGCCCTCGCGGCCCTCACACACCAGCCGCCACAGGTCGTCCGGGCCGGTGACACCGCCTGGCAGCCGGCACGCCATGCCGACGACGGCGATCGGCTCGCCGGGGTCGGCGACGACCGGGGCGGCCGGGGTGAAGGCGCCGGTGACGCCCGGCTCGTCGCCTGCTTCGTCGCCCAGCTCGTCGCACAGGTGGCGGGTGAGCGCCACCGGGGTCGGGTAGTCGAAGATCAGCGTGGCGGGGAGCTTCACGCCGGTCGCCACGCTCAGCCGGTTCCGCAGCTCGACCGCGGTCAGGGAGTCGAACCCGATGTCGCTGAACCCGCGGGTGCCCTGCACCGGCTCCGGCCCGCTGAAACCCAGCACGCCGGCCGCCTCGGTCTGGACGAGGGACAGCAGGACGCTCTCCCGCTCGTCCCGCGGCAGCCCGGCCAGCCTGCGGAGCAGCCCGCTGCCGCCGTCGGCGCCGGCCCGCGCCACGCGCCGGCCGGCCCGGACCAGGCCGCGCAGCAGGTGCGGGACCTCCCCGCCCGCCGCGGCCTGGCCGCGCAGCGTCCGCAGGTCCAGCTTGATCGGCACCAGCAGCGCCTGGTCGGCGTGCAGGCCGATGTCGAACATCTCCAGTCCCTCGGCGGGCGTCATCGCCAGGACACCGCCGCGGCTCATCCGTGCCCGGTCGGTGGCGCCGAGGTGGGCGGTCAGACCGGTGTTCTGCTCCCAGAGACCCCACGCCAGTGAGAGTCCCGGCAGACCCGCCGCACGACGGTTGGTCATCAGGCCGTCCAGGTACGCGTTCGCCGCCGCGTAGTTGCCCTGGCCGGCGGACCCCATGAGCGCGGCGGCCGACGAGAAGACGACGAACGCGTCGAGGTCCATGGTCCGGGTCAGCTCGTCCAGGTGCCGTACCGCGTCGACCTTCGGCGCGAACACGGCGGCGAGCCGGTCCGGGGTCAGCGCCCCGATCACACCGTCGTCCAGGACACCCGCCAGGTGCACGACACCGGTCAAAGGGTGCTCGGCGGGCACCGACGCCAGCAGGGCGGCCACCTGCTCCCGGTCGGCGACGTCGCAGGCCACCACGGACACCTCCGCGCCCTGCCCGGTGAGGTCCGCGACCAGATCCGCGACACCGGCGGCGGCCGGACCCCGCCGGCCGGCCAGCACCAGGTGCCGCACACCGTGCCGGGACACCAGGTGCCGAGCGACCGCACCGCCCAACGAGCCGGTGCCGCCGGTGACGAGGACCGTCCCTTCCGGACGGAACACGGCGGGCGCGTGCGGAGCCTGCCCTCCGGCACGGGCCAGGCGGGGTACGAACAAGGTCGTGCCGCGCACCGCGAGCTGCGGCTCGCCGCCGGCCAGCGCCGCGCCCAGCCCCGACGCCACGTCACCGTCCTCGGCGGGGTCGAGGTCCAGCAGGACGATCCGGTCGGGGTTCTCGGCCTGTGCGGCGCGAACCAGACCCCACACCGCCGCACCGGCGGGGTCGGAGACCGCACCGTCACCGGCGGGCGTCGCGCCGCGGGTCAGCACCACGAGCCGCATGTCCGCCGGCGCGGCGGCGCCCAGCCAGCTCTGCAGGACGCCGAGCACCCGCGAGGTCAGCGCCAGGGGCGTGTCCTCACCGCCCACGGCACGCAGAACCGCCACCGGGGGCGCGTCCCGCGTCAGGGCGGCCACGTCGTCCGCCGTGTCGACCGCCACCCACGACGGTGCGTCCGCCTGCCGGGCCGGGGGCAGCTCGGTCCACTCCACGCGGAACAGCGCGTCACGGCTCTCCTCCGCGCCCGTCTCCAGCCGCTCGGTGGACACCGGCAGCGACACCAGCGAGTCCATGGTCACCACCAGGCCGCCGGTCTCGTCGGCGGCCTGGAACGACAGCGCGTCCGGCCCGCACGGCACGACCCGCACCCGCAGCGCGGAGGCTCCGACGGCGTGCAGCAGCAGCCCGTTCCACGCGAACGGCAGCACCCTGCGGTCGTCGTCCGGGTTGGCGAAGGCGTTGGTGTGAAGGGCGGCGTCCAGGAGGGCGGGGTGGATGCCGAACCTGCCGACGTCCTCCCGGTGCTCGTCGGGCAGGGCGACCTCGGCGAAGACCTCGTCACCGCGCCGCCACACCGCCCGAAGGCCCTGGAACGCCGGACCGTAGGCGTAACCACGCTCCACCAGGTCGGGATAGAAGTCGGTGATCTCGACCGGCTGCGCGCCCGGCGGTGGCCAGGCCGTGAAGTCGAACGCCGTGTCCTGGGCGGATGGCGTGGCCGACAGGAGGCCGGTGGCGTGCCGCGTCCACGCGTTCTCGCCGGCGTCCTCACGCAGGGAGTACACGTCCACCGTGCGCGTGCCTGTCTCCGCCGGTCCGCCGACCGCGACCTGGAGCCGTACTCCGCCCTGCTCGGGCAGCATCAGCGGCGCCTCGATCACCAACTCGTCCAGGACGCCGTAACCGAACTCGTCGCCGGCCCGCATCGCGAGGTCGACGTACACCGTGCCGGGAACGATCACGGCACCGCCGATGGCGTGGTCGGCCAGCCAGGGATGCGTCCGCAGCGACAGGCGTGAGGTGAACACCAGGCCGTCGGACCGTGGCAGCGGCACCACGGCACCCAGCAGCGGATGGTCGGCTCCGGTCAACCCCAGTGACGCCGCGTCGGTCGCCGATTCGCCGAGCCGGAGCCAGTAGTGCCGGTGGTCGAAGGCGTAGGTCGGCAGGTCCACATGCCGGGACGTCGCACCACTCGGCAGAATCCCGGCCCAGTCCAGAGGGACGCCGCAGACGAACAGTTCGGCCATCGAGGTCAGCAGCCGCCGCATCCCACCGTCCTCCCGTCGCAGCGACCCC
>NZ_BCQQ01000257.1 GCF_001552155.1 Actinomadura formosensis NBRC 14204
AGGAGCATGACCGCGCTCGCCGAGCACGGCCCATACCAGTGATGTCCAGCAGGTCCGCACCGCCACCCGCGACAGCGTCAGAGGAGAAGAGGCGATGTGACCACCATCGAGCGGGAGACGGACCTCAAGGCGAACGAGGTCTGGATCGGCGTCGACACCCACCGCGATATCAACGTCGCGGTCGCCCTGGACGAACGGGGCCGTCGGCTCGGTGACGCCACGGTACCGACCACCAGCAAAGGCAATGCCGAACTCTTGGCCTGGGCCCGGTCCCTCGGCAAGGAGATGCGCGGGTTCGCCATCGAGGGAACCGGCGGCTACGGCGCGAGCCTCACCCGGCACCTCCAGGGCGCCGGCCAGTTCGTCATCGAGGCGACCCGGCCGCGACGCGACCGCATGGCGCACCGCAACGACGGCAAGAGCGACACCTTGGACGCGCTTCGCGCCGCCAAGGCCCTGCTCGCCGAAGAACTCGCCGTCGCGCCCAAGCAGCGTGACGGAGACGTCGAGGCGCTCCGCACCCTCCAGGTCGTCAGGCGCAGCGCGGTCAAGGCCCGGACCTCCGCGATCAACGCCATGCGCGCCGTCCTCGTCACCGCCCCCGACCGGCTCCGGGATCAGTTCAGAGGGGTGACCAAGGACGTCCTGATCGAACGGTGCTCCCGGCTTCGCCCGGGAGACGACGGCCTGGACTCCTCCATCAAGCGCGCCCTCCGCCAGCTCGCCCGCCGCTGCAAGTCGCTCACCGAAGAGATCGTCGAAGTCGACGAGGAGATCGACCGCCTCGTCCGCCGCCGTGCGCCGCAGCTCCTGAAGCTGAACGGCGTCGGCATCGGCGTCGCCGCGACGCTCCTGGTCGCCGCCGGCGACAACCCGCACCGCCTGCGCAGCGAGGCCGGCTTCGCCCATATGGCCGGCGCCGCCCCCCTGCCCACCGGCAGCGGCCTGACCAGCGGCCGACACCGCCTCAACCGCGGCGGGAACCGCCAGGCCAACAACGCCCTCTGGACAATCACCCTGGTCCGGCTCCGGACCGACGAACGCACCAAGGCCTACGCCCAACGCCGGACCGCGGAGGGCAAGACCAAGAAGGAGATCATCCGCTGCCTCAAGCGCTACATAGCGCGCGAGATCTACCAGGTCGTCATCCAAGCCATGAGCCCCATTGACGGGGTTGCGGACACATAGGAGCGTCAACTTCGCCCAAGCCGTCGGTAAGGAGGCCGCCGTGCATAGTGGCTGCTGGGCCAGTGCCTCCCGAGTGCGCAGACTCGATGGCGGAAAGACCACCACCCTGGCTCGGTGGCAGCAGGTCCACGATCTGCTCGATGCGGGCGTTGGCCTGCTGGAATGTGCTCGACGGCTGAACCTGGCCCTGAACACCGTCAAACGGTATGCGCGGGTCGACAAGCCCGAGCAGATGCGGCGGGCACCCCAATACCGTCCCACGCTTGTCGATCCCTACCGGGAGTACCTGCGCAAACGCCGGGCTGAGGAACCCGCGGTCCCGGTCCTGCAGTTACTGTGCGAGATCCGCGAACGCGGCTACACCGGCAGCCAGAACCTGCTCTACCGCTACATCACCCAGGGCCGTGTCGAGGACGATCGTCCTGGCCTGTCCCCCCGCCGCCTCGCACGGCTCCTACTCGCCCGCCCCGACAATCTCAAGCCCGACCAGCACGAACTCCTCGCCAAGACCACCGGAGCCTGCCCGGAGATGAGCGCGCTCGCCGCCCTGGTCCGCGCCTTCGCCCGGCTCCTGGTTCCCGCCACCGACAACGCAGACCGGCTGCAAGAGTGGATCAGCACCGCTGAAAAGGTGAACCTACCGAACGTCCACTCGTTCATCCGCGGCCTGCGACTCGACCTCGACGCCGTCCGTGCCGCTCTGACCAGCGACTATCACAACGGCGGAACCGAAGGCGTCAATACCAAGACCAAGCTGATCAAGAGACAGATGTACGGCCGGGCAGGCTTCCACCTCCTGCGCCACCGCATCCTCCTCGGATGAGCCTCACCCTCTGCTACCACCGAAAGAGCGACAGAGCCCTAAAGATCGTGTGGGTGGGGTGGTGATCCGGAAGGCTGGGGCCTGTGCCCCGGCCGGGAAGGATTACCTGTGATCGACGACAAGGACGAAACCGCGGGCGGGCTGGATGTGCGGCTTGCTGCCGAACTGGTCGAGAAGGCCAAGGCGGAGGGGGTGTCGCTGGTCGGCCCGGACGGGTTGCTGGCTGGGATCACCAAGACGGTGCTGCAGGCCGCGCTGGAGGCCGAGATGGCCGAGCATCTGGGCTATGGGCGGGGCGAACGCCCGGCCGAGCCGACCGGCAACCATCGCAACGGCAGCTCGTCCAAGACGGTGTCGACCGAGGTCGGGCCGGTGCGGATCGATGTGCCGCGGGACCGGGCGGGTGAGTTCGAGCCGCAGATCGTGCCCAAGCACGCCCGCCGGGTGGCGGGGTTCGATGAGTCGATCATCTCGCTGTATGCCAAGGGCCTGACCACCGGCGAGATCCGCGCCCATCTGGCCGAGATCTACCAGGTCGAGGTCTCCCGTGACCTGATCTCGCGGGTGACTGACAAGGTCATCGACGAGATGGAGGCTTGGCGGGCCAGGCCGCTCGACAGCGTCTACCCGGTCGTGCTGATCGACGTGCTGTACGTCAAGATCCGCGAGGGCAACGTGGCCAACCGCCCGATCTACGTGGCCGTCGGGATCAACTGCCACGGTGAGCGCGATGTGCTGGGTCTGTGGGTGGGGACCGGCGGCGAGGGCGCCAAGCACTGGATGACCGTGCTGGCCGAACTGAAGAACCGCGGCGTGCAGGATGTGTGCATCGCCTGCTGCGACGGGCTCAAGGGCCTGCCCGAGGCCATCGAGCAGATCTGGCCGCAGGCCACCGTG
>NZ_BCQQ01000258.1 GCF_001552155.1 Actinomadura formosensis NBRC 14204
CCGGTCGCGGCCGGACCGCGTCTCCACCGCCCGCGCGGCCCGCGCCGGGGCGACGACCGGCGCCACGAGCGCCGCGGTGCTCACCGGCACCACGCCGCGCGCCACGGCGAGCAGCGCGGCGGCGGCGCCCGCGCTGAAACCGGCCAGGCCGACGGGGCCGTCCGGAATCGCGAGGTCGCGGCGGACCGCCGCCAGGACGCCGGGCAGCCCTTGCGCGGCGCTCTCGACCGCCGCGCAGTACGCCTCGACGGCCTCGTTCTCCAGGATCGCGCCCGAGCCGAGCCCGCCGGGCGAGCGTCCCGGCAGGTCGAGGTAGACCCGCCACACCGGCACGCCGGTCATCGGGAGCGCCGCCGCGAGCGCGGCCCCCGTGCGGGGCGGATCGAACCCGGGCCAGGCCACGATCAGCCGGGTCGGGCCGGAGGCGGTCGCGTCGACCGCGGTCGGGGGCAGCGCGACATAGGCCACGCCCGCCACGGTGCCGTGGACGGGACGGGCCGTGTGATCGCCGCTCATCGAGACCTCCGGTCCGGCGCCGGGCTGCCGCGCACGCTCACGCGATGACACGCGTCCTTGCGGCCCATGCTGGCAGCGGGCACCGGGGGACACGCCGTGAACCGCCGCGCCAGGCGCACGAGAGTGACGAAGACCTCACCAGAGGTCACCCGCATCACACGTCCCGGTGAGCGATGACGGGACGGTTCCGGCGATCATTCCGCCGCCGGTACGGGCGGGACGCCTGTGACCCGCGCCTCATGATCGGGTCGCGGGAACATTTCCGGCACTCGTCGCGTCCTAGATATGCGTGGGCGCAGCGGGGGCGCGCCCCCAGAACGTTCCTCCGAGGGAGTGCTCGTGGACAGGAAGCGCAGTGCGGCCGCCGCCGGGCAGGCCTGGCAGATCTACAGCGAGACCCTGCGGCCCGACGCACCCGGCCTGTGGGAGCGGACCCGCGCCGTACCCCGGATGATCAAGTCGGTCCTGCGCGGGCAGTACAAGGGCATGTCCTTCGGGACGCTCGGGCTGCTCGCCCTGGGCCTGGTCTACATCATCTCCCCGATCGACGCCATTCCCGACGTGATCCCCTTCGCGGGCATCGCGGACGACACCGGCCTGGCCCTGTGGCTGGCCACCGTCCTCGTCAGGTCCGCGGGCGACTTCGTCACCTGGGAGCGCGGCGGACGCCCCACCGTCATCGTCGGCGAACCCGTCGACTGACCCGATCCCACCCGGGGCCCGGCCGCCTCACGCGGTCGGGCCGAGCTCCTTGGCGAAGCGTTCGGCGGCGTCCCGCATGACGGGCACGACGCCCGGGACGGCCTCGCGCGTCATGCGCCCGGACGGGCCCGACACCGAGATCGCCGTCAGCGCCGGCGCCCCGGGCAGCGGCACGGCGACGCAACGCACGCCGATCTCCTGCTCCTCGTCGTCCAGCGCGTAACCCCGCTTGCGGATCCGCGCCAGCTCCGCCACCAGCGCGTCCGGATCGGTCAACGTGTTCGGCGTGTGCGCGTCCATGCCCGTCCGGGCCAGGATCTCCCGGACGCGCTGGTCGGACAACTGGGACAGCAGAGCCTTCCCCACGCCCGTGCAGTGCGGCTGGACGCGCCGCCCCACCTCGGTGAACATCCGCATCGAGTGCTTGGACGGCACCTGCGCGACGTACACGGCCTCGTCGCCTTCGAGCACCGCCATGTTGGCCGTTTCGCCGATCTCGTCCACCAGGCGGGCCAGCACCGGACGCGCCCACGTGCCCAGCAGGCGGCTGGCGCCCTCGCCCAGCCGGATGAGCCGCGGGCCCAGGGCGTACCGCTTGGACGGCTCCTGCCTGACGTACCCCTGGTTCACCAGCGTCCGCATCAGCCGGTAGATCGTCGGCATCGGCAGCCCGGAGACCTCCGTCAGCTCCGACAGCGCCATCTCGCCCCCGGCGTCCGCCAGATGCTCCAGCAGGTCGAACGCGCGCTCCAGCGACCTAACGGCCTCCGCCACCCCGAACTCCTCTCCCTCGCAACCCAGCCGATTCTACGGAGAATTGATTTCACTGTGCGAAAGAAGGGAGTTGCCAGAGGGATGCACGTTACTCGCCTTGGCGACGTGGCAATAACCTTCTGTGCCCGGCGCCGCGTCGCCGCCCCCCTGGCAGCCATAGAGGAGACCGCTGGGGGGACCGGTGCGCCGAAGGACACGCTGGGGTGCGATCGCGGCCGGCGCCGCAATGACCGTGCCGCTGCCGCTGATGAGCCCGTCCGCCGAGGCCGCACGGGACGCGGGGACACCGGCGGTCCGGTTGGTCATGGACATGGCGATCTCGGAGAGCACCACCGGACCGGACCGGACCCTGACGTACACGGTCCGTATCCGCGCGAAAGGCGACATCGCGCGGAACACGACCTTGCGCCTCACCGCCGACCGCCCCCTCTCCTGGACGCGGCACTCCCCGGACTGCATCGAGTCCGATTCAGGCCGCACATTGCGCTGCGACCTGGGCGACCTGGGCGAGGCGCCGCGCGAACGGGCGGGCACCATCCGAATCCCGGTCACCTCGACCTCGGAACCGTCCTCGCCCCCCGTAAGCGTCCTGGTCGTGGCGGACGCCACCAACGCTCCCCGCCGCTCGATGACACGGCCGCCCGACCCGGACCCAACGCCGAGCGGGGGGCACCCTGACACGGAAACGCCGACGGACACACCGTGCACGTCCGGTAAGGCGAGCGCTGGCGCTAAGCGATGCTCGTCCGCGCAACCGTCCGGCCCAGAGCCGACGCCAGATGGTGGCCACTCTGATGTGGGGTCGCCGCCTGGAACGCAGTGCAAGGCGGGCGAGCCGAAGAGTGACGAGGGGCCGTGTGTGCCTGTGAAGCCGTCTGTGGTTAAGCCGCGTCCG
>NZ_BCQQ01000259.1 GCF_001552155.1 Actinomadura formosensis NBRC 14204
CCGGTGGCCTCCGCGGCCTGGCCTGCGCCCTTGCCGACGTCTTCGACCGCACCGCCCGTGCCCTTACCGACGTCGCGGACGCCCTCACCGGCGCCCTTGCCCACATCCTCGACCGCACCCCCGGCGCCCTTGCCCACGTCCTCGACGGCGCCCCCGGCACCTTCACCGACGCTCTCGACCGCGCCCCCGGCGCCCTTGCCCACGTCCTTGACGGCACCTCCGGCGCCCTCGCCGACGCTCTCGACCGCGCCCCCGGCGCCCCGGCCGACCTCCTCGACGGCACCCTTGGCGCCCTTGCCGACCTCACCCACCGCGGTGCCGGTTCCGGCGCCGATGTCGCGTGCCGCCGCCTCCACGCCGCGTGCGAGGTGCCGGAGTATCTCCGGGTTGCGGTCGAGGGTGGTCAGGACACGGTCGAGGATCACGGCCACGTTGTCGAGCCGGACCTTGAGCTGCGCCTGCGCCTCGACCCCCTTGATCTCCAGGTTGACCCTGCCGAGGAAGACGTCGGCGCCGACGTTCAGCTTGAGCAGATCGAGGACCTGGGCGACGAGGGACACGTGCGCCTCAAGGTTCTCCAGCTCGAAGGAGATCTCGTCGACCTTGAGCAGGGGGACGTCGAGATAGACGTCGGGTTCCTCGCTCGGCCTCGGCCGATCGTCCGGAGTCAGGGTCCTGCCGGTCAGGCCCTCTTCCTCCGGGTTGTTCTGCTCACGGTCAGGCTTCTTCGGCTTGCCAGACGCGGTGTCGCCCATCGTTCCCCCCGAGGCTCGCAGGCGTACATGCCCTCGCTACCCGTCGCCGATCAGCGAAAACGTCGTGGTCGGGCCTGGTGCGGGAATCAGGTGCTCTTGGCCTTCTCCTTGGGCCGCTCCTCGGATTCGGTCTTCTCGCCGCCCTCCTCGGCTTCCTGCTCCTCGCCGCTCTCGGCCTCCTCCTCGGGCTTCTCTTCGCCCTTCTCGGCCTCCTCTTCGGGCTTCTCTTCGCCCTTCTCGGCCTCCTCTTCGGGCTTCTCTTCGGGCTTCTCTTCGGGCTTCTCTTCGGGCTTCTCGGCCTCCTCTTCAGGCTTCTCTTCGCCCTTCTCGGCCTCCTCGGACTTCTGTTCCTCGGCCTTCGACGCCTCCTGCTCCTCCTTGAGGGCGTCCTCGTGGGTCTTGACCACCTCGCCGTCGCGGATCTCGCCGCGCCAGCCCTCGATCTCGTCCTGCCTCAGGATCGCCTGCGTCATCATGTGCCGCTTGATGTGCTTGAAGTCCAGGCGGAGGCGGCGTCCCTGGGCGCGCCACAGGTTCGCGGTCTTCTCGAAGAAACCGTCCGGGTGGTACTCGGCGACCAGCAGGATCCGCGTCATGTTGGGCGACAGCTCGTGGAACGTCACGGCACCGTCCACATAGCCCTTGGCGCCCTTGGACTTCCAGATGATCCGCTCGTCGGGCACCTGCTCGATGATCGTGGACTCCCAACTGCGGTGGGACAGGAAGATCTTCGCCCGCCAGTTGAGCTTCTCGTCGGACTCCTGTTCGACGCTCTCCACCTTCTTGGTGAATTTCGGGTAGTCGGCGAACTGCGTCCACTGGTCGTAGGCGACGCGGCGCGGCAGTCCGACGTCGAACTCCTCAAGGATGTTGGTGACCTTGGGGCCGCCGCGGCCTCCCTCCTTCTTGCCGCCGCCTGCGCCGATGGTCTCCTTCACCTTCTCCTTGGCGCCGGTCATGCCCGCGCTGAGGCCCGCCTTGAGCGGGGATTCGCCCTCGGCGAGCTTCTTCACACCGGCGGCCGCCATCTTCGTGCCGGCTCCCGCGCCGGCGGCGTCCGTGGCGTCGTTCAGCCGCTGGGTCACCCCCTGGATCTTGCCGCTGGCCCCCGCGAGGGTTCGCACCATGAGCGCCTGGAGGAGTTCCCGTCCGGCTTCCTTGAGCTGGTCGATGGGGAGGTCCTGTACCTGGCCCTGGCCAGGGGTTCCGCCACCCGTTTCCGTCATGGTCATCACTTCGCTCGGTCGATGATGGTCCGGCTGGGAGGAGCCGTTGGGACGCGACCCTGCCGTCCCGAACGGCTTCCCCCCGCTACTGGCATAGCCCCATAAACCGACACGAAACGACCACAAAAGGCGCTGACCAGCGAAAAGTGAAGATCTACCGCCCTTTTCCGAAGCCGGAGGGGCCCTTTCCCCTGTCCCGGCCCAGCGGCCGAGATCCGGGTTCAGATCCGGCGATCGGCGTGATCCTCCTCCAGGAGCGTCAGTCCAGAAGGTCTTCGACCTTGTCGATGACAGCGGCACGCTGAAGCCAGCGCTCAAGCTGATCGGTGTCAGTGCAACCCGTGACCCGCTCACGGATGTCATTCGGAACAGCGATCCCACGAGAGTCCAGCACCAGCAGAACCGCCTTCGCCTCGCCCTCCGCACGGCCCTCGGCGATGTGGGCCTTGGCGAAGTCCGACTGCCACTCGTAGTTCGCGATCGGCATGATCTTCGCCAGAAGCGTGCGGGCGGCGGCAGAGAACCGCGTCATCAGGTAATCATGGTACTGCCGTCCGCTGTCGCCGGGGAGGTCGTCCAGGGCGACGGACACGCTGGTCAGGACGGATTTGGCGTCCGGTCCGTCGGCGTGGGCGGGGGCGCTGAGCACCGCCAGCTCGGAGAGCCGGCGGGCCTGCTCGGGGTCGGTGATGGCGGGCAGCATCCCGGGGTGGACGGTCAGGGGCTTGAGGACGAACTCGGGGTGTCCCATGTCGATCGGCTCGCCCCATCCCCCTGTTGATCAGCACTTCGGGGGGCGGCGAGCACGGTGTTTCGGATGGCGGTCATGGGTGCGTCAGCCGGTG
>NZ_BCQQ01000260.1 GCF_001552155.1 Actinomadura formosensis NBRC 14204
GGGCGTCAGGCCGGGGGCAGGTCGACCAGGGCCGCGAGCACGGCGCGGTGGTGGCCGGCGGTACCGAGGGCGATGGAGTCGGCCTTCGCGCGTTTCAGGTAGAGGTGCGCGGGGTGCTCCCAGGTGAAGCCGATGCCGCCGTGCATCTGCACGCACTCCTCGGCCGCCTTGAGCGCGACGGCCGAGCAGTGCGCCTGCGCGACGGCCGCCGCGATCGGCAGGTCCCCGTCGGCGGCGGCCGCGCAGGAAGCGGCGTGGCGGGCCACGGCGCGGGCCTGGGTGATGGACGTCCACAGGTCGGCGAGGCGGTGCTTGAGTCCCTGGTAGGAGCCGACCGGGCGGCCGAACTGGTACCGGGTCTTCAGGTGGGCGACCGTGTCGTCCAGGCAGCGTTCGGCGAGGCCGAGCTGCTCGGACGCCAGCATCGCCGCACCGGTCAGCAGGGCCGCGCGGACCGCCTCCGTCCCGTCCGCGACGCGCCGGGCGGATGCGCCGGAGAAAACGACGTCGGCGAGCCGCCGGGTCATGTCGAGCGAGGTCACGGCGGTGCGGCGGGCGCCGGCGGCGTCCACCGCGTAGAGCCCACCGGGCGCCGGGACGAGGAACACGTCGGCGGCCATGCCGTCGGCGACGCTGGTGACCTCGCCGGTCAGCGTCCCGTCCGGCGCCCGGACGGTGGGCGTCACCGGGCCGGGCCCGGTGCTGAACGGGACGGCCAGGACGGCGATCTTCTCCCCCGCGGCCACCTCGGCGAGCAGTTCCCGCTCCCCGGCGGCCAGCAGCGCGGCCGTCGCGATCACCGAGCTGGTCAGGAACGGGACGGGCGCGGCGAAGCGCCCCAGCTCCTCCAGCACGACGGCCGTCTCGCGCCAGGTCGCGCCCGCGCCGCCGAGGTCCTCGGGGACGGGCAGGCCCGCGCAGCCGAGCCGGCCGGCGACGGCGTGCCACAGCGCCGCGTCGTACGGCTCGTCCTTCTCGGTGCCGGCGAGGACCGACGTCCAGGGCGCCTTGTCCGCCAGGAGTTCGCGGAGGCTCCCGCGAAGATCGGTCTCGATCTCGCTGTACAGCAGGTCGCTCATCGGGGCAGGTCCTTCCACGCCGCGTCCTTGTCGACGCGGATCTCACCGGGCAGGCCGAGGACGCGCTCGGCGATGATGTTGCGCAGGATCTCCGAGGTGCCGCCCTCGATGGAGTTCCCCTTGGCGCGCAGGTAGCGGTAGCCGGGCGAGCGGCGGGTGAAGTCGACCTCGGTGGGGCGGCGCATCGTCCAGTCGTCGTAGCGCAGGCCGTCCTCGCCGAGCAGTTCCAGCTCCAGGCCGGAGACCCGCTGGTTGAGCTCGGCGAAGGCGAGCTTGGCGCCCGAGCCCTCCGGCCCGGGCCGCCCGGCGGTGAGCTGCTGGCGCAGCCGCTCCCCGGTGAGCCGGGCCGCCTCCGTCTCGACCCACGCCCGCAGTAGCGCGTCGTGGAGGCCGGGGGTGCGCAGTTCGGGACGGTCCCGCCACAGCGCGGCGACGACGCCGATCATGCCGCTCTCGCGGGGCGCGCCGGCACCGCCGATCGCGACCCGCTCGTTCATCAGCGTCGTGGTGGCGACCTGCCAGCCCTGCCCGACCTCGCCGAGCCGGTGCGCGTCGGGGATGCGGACGTCGGTGAGGAACACCTCGTTGAACTCGGCCTCGCCGGTGAGCTGCCGCAGCGGCCGGACCTCGACGCCCGGCGCGGTCATGTCGCACACGAAGTACGTCATGCCGCGGTGCTTGGGGACGTCCGGGTCGGTGCGGGTGACGAGGATCGCCCAGCGCGCCTCGTGGGCCATGGACGTCCAGACCTTCTGGCCGTTGATCACCCAGGCGTCGCCGTCGCGGACGGCGCGGGTGGCGAGCGCGGCCAGGTCGGAGCCGGCGCCCGGCTCGCTGAACAGCTGGCACCATGGTTCCTCGCCCGTCCACAGCGGACGCAGGAAGCGGCGCTTCTGCTCGCCGGTGCCGAACGCGAGGATCGTCGGCGCGGCCATGCCGAGCCCGATGCCGTTGCGCTCGGGATGGTTGGCCGGCGCGCCCGCCTCGGCGAACCGGCGGTCGACGGCGGGCTGCAGGGCGCGCGGGGCGCCGAGCCCGCCGAGCCCCTCGGGGTAGTGGACCCAGGCGAGGCCCGCGTCGAACCGGGCGCGCAGGAACTCCAGGGGATCCATGGCCGCGGGGTCGTGGGCGGCGAGGAACTCGCCGACTCGCCGGTCCAGCTCATCGTCGTCGGGCGGTGCTGTGCTCACAGAACGAACCTCCGCGCGGGGCACGGGCGGCGGCCGGCCGCCCGAAGGAACATACCAACCGGTTGGTATGACCGTCCGGGCCGGAAACCGCCGGGACGGCCCGTCAACCGCTTCGGCCGCCCGGGGCGCGAGCCGAGCCGGGATCCCGGGCGGCGCCGGGGGCCGCCTCCGGGCGGCGGCCCCCGGCG
>NZ_BCQQ01000261.1 GCF_001552155.1 Actinomadura formosensis NBRC 14204
CCGCGGCGCCCGTCCCGCCCCCGGCGTCGCCGCCGCGGCGCACCCCGTGGCCGCTGCCCGCGCTGGGCGCGTTCGTCGCGTTCGGCGCCCTGGCCCTCGCCGGGACCGGCCTGTGGTTGTCGCGGCACCCCGATACGTCCCCCCCGTCCCCCTCCCAGACGGTCGGCACCACCGCGCCGGCCACCGGCGCCCCCTCGTCCACACCGGCGGCACCCGCGGCGAGCGACGTGCCCGGCAGGTTCCTGGGCGCGTGGACGGGTCACCTGGCCTCACCGCAGCTTCCCGGTGTCAGGCTCTATTTCAGGATCTCCATCCGTCCCGGTCGTATCGGCGCCGTCGTCGCCTCCATTCGCAACCAGATCAGCGCCACCGGTTATTGCAACGGCACCGCCGCACTCCAGTCCGCCGCCCCTGACCGGCTCGTCCTCCAGACCAGCAGCATCTCGGGTCTCGGCTGCATCGCCGAGACGGCGCCCCAGACGTATACGCCCGCCTCCGCCGCGTCCCTGCATCTGGAGGTCAACGGCATGGCCGGTGACCTCCACAAGTCCGGATCATGAGGGGGCGCCCGCCCCGGCCCGCGGGCGATCGCACGGGTGCCGGCCGGGCGTTCGCGGGTGACGGCGGAGGGGTGTACCGGTTGTCGGCAGGGCAAAATTCGCAAATTTCCGGGCACCGGAATAAAAGTGCGGCCTAATGTGGTCAGCGAGCCAACTCATCGGAGGTCGTGAACGACTGGGGCGGCGGTCGTTCGAGTGTGCACAATTACTGCTTTCCGTTGCGGAATGAGCACTTCCCACGGGTCGGCGGCGGACCCATAATCTTCGGCACGCGCATCGCCACGGGGGTGGGCACGGTGCCGGACGGAGGGATCAATGGGGCGTGCCATCGGATCGCCGCGCGCAACGATGGCTTCGATCCTGCTCGGGGTTTCCCTGCTGAGCGGGCTCGCCGCGGCGCTCAAGGAGGGCTCCGGAGGACCGGCACCATTCGCGTCACCGGCCACGGAACCGAAGAAACCGGAAAAATCCGACGAAAAGCCGGACGTCGCCGCGGCAGGCGTGGTCTGGCAGCGCGTCGTGCCGGGGGGCGGGCCAGGGATCGACGGACGGCCCGGCCAGGGGTGGTTCGACGCGATGAACAGCCGCGACTGCGCGGCTCTCCCGGGCCTCGGAGGCGAGGGGGTGCGGGCTGTCTACCGGGGGCTCGGCCAAGCCTGCCTGGCGGTCACCCAGGGGGCCGTCCAATCCTGGGGTCCGGCGGCGCGTGAACTCGCGAATGTGGAACAGGCTCCCGCTTCATGTACCGACGGTTTCGCATACCGGCTTCTCCGCGATCTGGTGATCGCACATCTGCTCCGGCCCGACCGGCCCCCGGTCATCACCGGCGAGAAGACCGTTCACATGTGCTGACGCACACCGGTGATGCGCGACCCGATGCCTTGAGAGGAAAACGGTGCTGGACTACGGCGGGCACGAGCAGGCCTTCCCGTTCTACATCGTCTGCGACGTCTCGCAGACGATGTGGGACCCTGATTTCAACACGTCCGAAAGGATCCCCCTGGACGTTCTCCAGGACGCCGTTCCCGAACTGATATACCGCGCGGAACTGGACCCCACGATCAATGACGCCGCGTTCATCAGCGTGATCGAATTCTCCAGCCGGGCGGAGGTGATCCTGCCGCTCACCCGGCCGGCCGACACCCGGGACATCCGGCCGTTCACCAAGGGCGACCAGACCGACTACGCGGTGATCTTCGAACTGCTGCGGCGGCGCATCGACGAGGACTGCCGGCGGCTGTCGGCGACCTACGCGCTCAAGCAGCCGGCGGTGTTCTTCCTCACCGACGGCATCCCGTACGTCGGCGACCACGAGCAGCCGCAGAGCATATGGTTCCCGGCCCGCAACCGGCTCCTCGCACCGGACTTCATCTACCGCCCGCAGGTCGTGGCCTTCGGGTTCGGGCAGGCGCGGCCGAAGGTGCTGTGCAGGGTGGCGTCCGAGCAGGGCGGGCGGCGGCTCGCCTTCATCGCCGACCGCGCGGTGGACGTCAGCGCGGTGCTGACCGCGCTCATCGACACCCTGTTCATCAGCATCTCCGCCTCGGTCGCCCAGGGCGACCTGGCGATCCGCGTCCCGGAGGGCATGTCCTGGGCCTGCCCGCTGGCAGCCGGCTGACCGCCGGGGAACGGAAGGGAACAGGTGTCGTTCGGACAGTTCGTCCTGGTGTACGTGAGCGGAATGTGCGGCCTGGCGGGACTGCGGCAGCTCGTCCTGGCGCTGCCCGCCCCGCCGTGGCACAGGCCGCGCGCCGCCCGGCCC
>NZ_BCQQ01000262.1 GCF_001552155.1 Actinomadura formosensis NBRC 14204
GTCCACTTCTTTTTCGGCACCGTCCACCAGATCGGCGTCTGGTACCGCCCCGGCGGCACCCTGAAGACCGAGGCCATCAGCGACCACTACGTGGACCTGTTCCTCAACGGGCTCAAGAGCTGACCCGGGGGACGGGAACGGCCCGCGTGGCCGGCGGCCACGCGGGTGCCCCTGACGGTGTTTCAGTGGGTGATGTGCTCGATCTTCAGGGCCGCGTTCCTGTGGCCGGCCCGGAGGGGCTTCTTGTCGAACTTGCCGACGGTGGTCTTCGGGATCTCGTCGAGGAACGTCCAGTATTCGGGGACCTGCCAGCGGGCGACCCTGCCGGTGAGGAAGGCGGCCAGGTCGTCGGCGGTCGCGGTGGTTCCGGGGCGCAGGACGACGCAGGCGAGGGGGCGCTCGTCCCAGCGCGGGTCCGGGACGCCGATGACGGCGGCCTCGGCCACGGCGGGGTGGCCCATCAGGTGGTTCTCCAGCTCGACGGAGGAGATCCACTCGCCGCCCGACTTGATGACGTCCTTCGCCCGGTCGGTGATCTGGAAGAAGCCGCGGTCGTCGATGGTGCCGATGTCGCCGGTGCGCAGCCAGCCGCCGTCGAACTTCTCCGGCGCGGGGTCGCGATGGTAGGCGCCGGTGATCCACGGCCCGCGGACCTCGATCTCGCCGACGGACTCGCCGTCCCACGGCAGCTCGGTGCCCGAATCGTCCACGATCCGCATCTCGACGCCGGCGGCGACGCGGCCCGACTTCATCCGCCAGTTCACGTCCTCCTCGGTGCCCGGCTCGACACCGGGCGGCGGGAACGCCATGCCGCCGAGCGGACTGGTCTCGGTCATGCCCCAGCCCTGGATGATGCGCAGCCCGTACCGCTGCTCGAAGCGCTCCAGCAGGGTGCGGGGCGCGGCCGCGCCGCCGGACGTCCCCGCACGCAGGGAGGACAGGTCGATCTCGTGCCGCTCCCCGTGGGCGAGGATCCCGTTCCAGATCGTGGGGACGGCGGACGCCAGCGTGCTGCGTTCGGCGGCGATGAACTCCGTGAGGTGCTCCGGTTGCATGAACGGGCCCGGCATGTGCAGCGTCGCCCCTGACAGGAAGGCACCGTAAGGCAGGCCCCAGGCGTTGACGTGGAACATCGGGACGATGGTCAGGACGCGGTCGGCCTCGGTGATGCCGATCAAGGACGCCGACTGCACGGCCATCGCGTGCAGGAACGTGGAGCGGTGCGAGTACACGACGCCCTTGGGGTCGCCCGTGGTGCCGCTGGTGTAGCACATGGACGCGGCGGAGCGCTCGTCCACCTCCGGCCACGCGAAGCCGGGCTCCTCCGCGGCGAGCAGGTCGTCGTACCGCAGGACGGGGGCGCCGCCCTCCAGCGCCGACGCGTCACCCCCACCGACCACCACGAACGCCTTCACGGCCGGTAGTTCGCGGACGACCCGCGCCAGCAGCGGGACGAGGCTGTCGTCCACGATGACGATCTGGTCGTCGGCGTGGTCGACGATGTGCGCGAGCTGCTCGGGGAACAGCCGGATGTTCAGCGTGTGCAGCACCGCGCCCATGGCCGGCACCGCGAAGTACGCCTCCAGATGTTCCTGGGTGTTCCAGCAGAAGGTCGCCACCCGGTCGCCGGTCCGGACACCGAGCCGGGTCAGCGCGGCGGCGAGCCGCTCGGCGTTCCGCGCGATCTCCGCGAAGGTGGCCCGCCGGGGCGTTCCGCCCGTCCACGTCACGCATTCGCTGCGGCCGTAGACGCGCGCCCCGTGCCGCAGGATGGCGGCGACGGACAGCGGAAAGTCCTGCATCGTGCTGGGGATCATGGCATTTCTCCGATGAGCGCACGCGAGCGAGGGGAAGGGCCGGCCGGCACGGAATCCGGTACATACCGACCGGTCGGTCAAGCATATTTTCGGTGGTCGGAGCCGTCAACGCTCCCGACTCGGACCGAAAAGGAAAAAGGCCGGCGGGCTGGACGGTTCCGCGGCGTCCGCCCCGGCACCGCGGAACCGTCCAGCCCGCCGGCAGATGACCGGCGCGGGCGGCTGACGCGCGGGCCCCCCTCGTCGACGCCCGCCGGCATCCGCCGTCGTCCGGTCCTCACCATGCACAGCGCCCGCCCGCCGTGATGTGTCACACACGAGGGCGATCCCCTGGTCCACCAGGGACGATGCACCGCGATCATTCCCGTGGACCAGCGCGTCGGTGGCGCCCCTCGAACGCCGCGACGCCCGCTCGCGGCGGCAGCATGGCTGCCGGTACGCGGGCGGGCGTCGGAGGGGCGGGCGGCCGGAAGGGCGGGCGGC
>NZ_BCQQ01000263.1 GCF_001552155.1 Actinomadura formosensis NBRC 14204
CCCGCTGGAGGCCGGATGATCGCTCAGATCCGCCAGCCGCAGGGAATGCGGTTCCCGGATCAGCAGCCCGAGAATCCCGTGGCCCTGCGGCCAGTGCCCGATGGCCTCGATGTCCTGGTCCTCGACCCCGACGGTGACGAACTGGACCAGCCGCTCTCCCTCCTCGCCGATCACACCCAGCGCACCGTAACGGGCGTCGACCAGCGTCGTGGCGGCCTCGGTGATCCGCCGCAGCACCGACTCCAGGTCCAGTTCGCTGCCGATCGAGACCACGGCCTCCAGCAGCGCGTGCACGCGGTCACGCGTCGACCGCGCCGTCTCCAGCCGCGCCTGCAACTCCGACAACAGGTCGTCCAACTGAAGCTGCGGCAGGATCAGCTTCGCTCTGTCCGCACCGGCGTACGAATCATCAACCACGTTTCCAGTATCACTGAGGCCGCGCCGGAAAGGCAGGGGCCGAATCTGTGATCACCGACGCGCCGGAACCGGTGCGTCACGGCTCCTTCACCTCCGGATCACGTTCGTGGACGACCGCGACCGGCCCCCGCGCATCGTGCAGCACCGCCCTGGTCACCGCGCCCAGCAGGGTGCTGGGGGACACGCCGATCCCGCGGTCACCGACCACGAGCAGTATCGCGTCCCGGGCGAGATCGGCGAGGACGTTCTGGGCCCGCTCCATGACGAATCTTTGCTCGACCTCGACCTCCGGGAAATCCGCCAGGCACGGTTCGACGGCGTCGGCGAACCGCGCCTTGGCCCGCTCTTTGACGGTTCCGGGATCGGTGAACGGAAGGTGGTCGGGGCCGGGCACCGCGGCGGGGTCCCACCACGCGCACACCGTCGTCACCACGGCCTCGCGCAGCCTCGCCTCGTGCAGCGCGAAACGCAGCGCCGCCTCGCTGGCCGGTGAGCCGTCGACGCCGACGACGATCCGCCGCCGCGCGCCGTCCGCGCGCTCGTGGGCCGGGACGACGACCACGGGACGATCGGCGTGCGCCGGGACGTGCAGGGCCGTGGACCCGAGCGGCAGCCCGTCGAACCCGCCCGATCCCCGCGCGCCGATCACGATCAGCGCCGCGTCGGCCGCCGCGGCCAGCAGCGCACCGGGCGGTGTGCCCTTCACCAGCAGTGGCCGCACGTCCAGGCCGGGGACGGCCTCGCGGGCGAGCCGGACACCGTCGCCGAGCGCCATCGCGCCCATCCCCCGGGCGATCGCCAGCGCGTCGCCGTCCTGCGGACGCAGCGGATACGGCCAGTTCCAGGCGTGGCAGACGCGCAGCGGCACGCGGCGCAGCGACGCCTCGGCGGCCGCCCAGCGCAGCGCCCGTTCCCCGGCCGGTGAACCGTCGAAGCCGGCCAGGATCTCTCGTCCGTCCATTCTCGCCCACCTCCTGACCTTCGAGCCTTGCCGCTCGCGGACCGGGTATGCAGAGCCGTCGGCCACCGATCCGCGGGACCTCCGGCCCTGACGCACGGCTCGTCCGGCAGGACGGGACGTTCGTCTCGGCCCCCGCGCGGCGCCACCGCCGAACCTGGAATCGGGAGATGAGAAGCGAAGCCCGCGAGGGGTAGCGATGACCACGAACGCACCACTGGAGCAGCGCACCGTCGACGAGCTGATGACCCGGGACCTGCTCACCATCGCCGCGGAGGAATCGGTGCTCATGGCCTGGGAGCTGATGTGCCGGGCGGGAGTCCACCACCTGCCCGTCACCGACGACGAAGGCGCCTTCCTCGGCGTCGTCGACGCCCAGACCCTCACCGCGGAGTGGCATGCCGCCACTCCCTGCGACGCCCGCAGGCCCGTGACGACGCTCCTGCCGTCCCGGCCGCCGGTGACGGTCCGTCCCACGGCCACCGTCGCGGAGGCGGCGCGGGCCATGCTGGAAGCGGACCGGGACCACGCGCCGGTCACCGACGAGCGCGGCGTCCTCCTCGGCCTGATCACCGCGCGCGACCTGATCGCCGCCCTCGCCGGCGTCCGCCGCGAGATCCCCGAACGCGCCGGCGGCATGCCGTCCCTCTACCGGATCGAGCCCGTCCTGCCCGCCCGGGGCGGAACGGCGGCGGACGGCGGCTGACCCCCGGAACGGACCTTCGTCCCGGCCCGCGGGGACG
>NZ_BCQQ01000264.1 GCF_001552155.1 Actinomadura formosensis NBRC 14204
GCGCCCCTACCTCGGTAGGGGTCGCCCTACCTTCGCCCACCAGCCAAAACGCCCCCGGCTCCTACCTGCCCCTACCGCTATGGCCGCTCTCACCTGCGCGGTAGGAGGTAGGAGCCCCCGGCCCACACCCGCCAGAAAGGCAATCCTATGGACACCGAAAACCAGGACTTCCCGCCCGAGTGGTGGCTCACCCTGTCGCAACTGTGCGAGCTACTGAGCATCGCCCCCGCCCTGTGGGAGGACTGGCGGAGCAACGGAACCGCGCCCGCCCACACCACCGGCCGCGACGGCATCGCCCGCGTGCACCGCGCCGACCTGGCCGCGTGGCTGGACCACCAGCACGCCACCGCCGGCGAGTGGCTCACCCCCGCTGAGGCTCGCGCCTACCTGCAAGCCCTGGAAACCGGCCAGGCCCCACCCGCCCCCGCCCCAGGATCGCCCGGTGAATGGCTCACCGTCCCGCAGATCTGCGCCGAGTTGAACATCGCCCCCGAGGACTGGCGGGACTGGCGTGCCCAGGGACACACCCCCCGCCACGTCATCACAGACGGAACCGCCAGGGTACGCCGTGTCGATCTGGAAACCTGGATGAGCCTTCGTCCCACCGTTGACCTTTTCGACGTCATCGACCCCGACGAGCGGGAGGGGCGTTAATGGCCAGACGCGCGAACGGGGAAGGGTCAATCTTCCCCTACCGCAACGGCTACGCCGCATACGTGTGGGTCACCACGCCCAGCGGCGAACGCCGTAAGAAGTGGGTCTACGGCAAGACCCGAGAAATCGTGCATGAGAAGTACATCAAGCTTCTCAACGAAGCGAAGCAACACCCGATCGCTACCACGATGCCGACCGTAGAGCAGTACCTCACGTACTGGCTCAAAGACGTGATCGAACCGAACAGGGAACCGAACACCTATTCACACTATGAGCTGATGTCTCGGCTCCACGTCATCCCTGGTCTGGGGAGGAAGCGTCTCGACCGGCTTACCGTGCGGGACGTTCAGAAGTGGATGAACGCCGTTCCAAGCGCGTGCCAGTGCTGCGCACAGGGCAAGGACGCACGGCGCCCGCGTAACCGGCAACGTTGCTGCGCGGTCGGGAAATGCTGCCAGGACTACCCGAGTCGGCGCACTATCACCGCCGCACGGAACACGCTTCGGGCCGCGCTCAATCACGCGCGCACAGAGGAGATTCTTTCTCGCAACGTCGCGGCTCTGGTCAAGGTGCCGACCGCGCGAAAGCGCACGCGTAAGGCGTCCACGTGGACCGTGGAGGAAGCGCGCCGGTTCCTCGAACACACCAGGGAAACCGATGATCCGCTGTATGCCGCGTGGGTCCTCATTCTCGTGATGGGGATGCGGAAGGGGGAGGTGTTCGGCCTGCGCTGGGCGGATATCGACTTCACGGCCGAGGAACTGTCCATCGGATGGCAGCTACAGCGCGTCGGTACCCGCCTGATCCACAAGGAGCGCACGAAGACGGACGGCTCTACCGACGTGCTTCCGCTTCCGTCCCCATGCGTCTCAGCGCTGCGCATGCGGGAACGCCAGCTCGCAGCGGCCCGACGTGCCGCAGGTGACGACTGGCAGGCAAGCGGGCTGGTCTTCACCACCAGGACCGGCCGCCCGGTCGAACCGCGCAACGTCAATCGCGCGTTTGAGTCGCGTTGTGCCGCCGCCGGCGTCCGGGGGATCCGGGTTCACGACACCCGGCACACCTGCGGCAAGCTGCTGGCCGCGCTCGACGTTCACCCGCGTGTGGCGATGCAGATTCTCCGGCACAGCCGGATCAGCATCACGATGGAGATCTATACGGAGGTGCCCTCCGAGGACACCAGGGCCGCGCTCAAGCGGCTCGGGGACCACCTTCGGCGCCCCGATGACCAGGACGGAGAGGGCTCTCCAACGGGGGCGTAGCTGTACTTCGCTGCTGTACGCGTTGCCAAGAGGCCCCTTGCAGTGATTGCAAGGGGCCTCTGAACTGGGAGCCGACGCGGGGACTTGAACCCCGAGCCTTCTGTTTACAAG
>NZ_BCQQ01000265.1 GCF_001552155.1 Actinomadura formosensis NBRC 14204
GACCCTATGCCCGCGAACCCCTCCAGCTCCGGCGTGATCGCATCGGCGCCGTACCCCTGGGTGAACACCCCGGAGAACACGCCGACATCGGTGCCCTTCAACGACACCGGATCGACACCGGCGTCCTCCAGTGCCTCCCACGACGTTTCCAGCAGCAACCGCTGCTGCGGGTCCATCGCCAGCGCCTCACGCGGCGAGATCCCGAAGAACCCCGCATCGAACAGCCCCGCGCCACGCAGGAAACCGCCCTGGTCGGTGTACGAGGTGCCCGAGCGATCGGGATCGGGGTCGAACAGGCCCTCCAGGTCCCAGCCCCGGTCGTCGGGGAAGGCGGAAAGGGCGTCGCCCCCGGCGGCCACCAGCCGCCACAGGTCTTCTGGTGAGGACACGCCTCCCGGCAGGCGGCACGCCGCTCCCACGATGGCGAGCGGCTCGTCAGCGTGCCGAGCGCCCTGCTTGCGCAGGGTGTGCAGCTCGGCCGTGACGCGCTTGAGGTACTTGAGGAGTTTCTCGTCCGTGGCCATTTTCCTGTCCTCACGAAGTTCGCTGGAACGTGGCGTCTCAGACCGGTGTCAGACGAGACCGAGCTCGTCGTCGATGAAGCCGAGGACCTCCTCGGCGGACGCGGACTCAAGCTGGTCCGCCACCGTGGCGGCGTCCCCCTGCCCGGGGACCCCGTTGCACCGGGCCATCAGCCCCTGAAGGCGGAGCGTGATACCGGACCTCATGGACTCGTCGAGGCGCAGCCCGCTGATCAGCGCCTCGACGTCCTCGATCTTCGCGTGCACACGGGACAGCGCGTCGTCGCTTATGCCGAGCTCGGCACGCAGGTGGCGGGCGAGGGCCAGCGGCGTGGGGTGGTCGAAGACCAGCGTGGCGGGCAGCTTCAGCCCGGTCTGCTCACGGAGCCGGTTGCGCAGCTCCACCGACGTCAGCGAATCGAACCCGGCGTCCTTGAACGCCGTGTCCGCCCGCACCGCGCCGGACCCGTCGTGCCCGAGCACGACGGCGGTCTGGCCGCGGACCAGGTCGAGCAGGAGTGCCTCCTGCTCGACCTCGGCAAGGCCCGCCAGCCTGCCGACCAGGCCGCCGCCGGGGGACGCGGCCCGCGCCTGCCGCCGTCCGGCGCGGACCAGACCGCGCAGCAGGTGCGGCACCGCATCACCCGCGCGCACCTCCCGCAGGTCCAGCTTGACCGGCACCAGCAGCGCCCGCTCGGATCCCACGGCGGCGTCGAACAGCGCCATGCCCTCGGCCGCCGTCATCGCCACCGCACCGCCGCGGCCCATGCGTGCCCGGTCGGCCCCGCCGAGGTGCGCGGTCAGGCCGGTGGCCTGCTCCCACAAGCCCCACGCCAGCGACAGGCCCGGCAGGCCGGCCGCCCGGCGGTTCGACATCGTCGCGTCCAGGAACGCGTTGGCCGCCGCGTAGTTGCCCTGGCCCGCCGCCCCGAAGACGCCGGACCCGGACGAGAACACGACGAACGCGCCGAGGCCGAGCCCGCGGGTCAGCTCGTCGAGATGCCGTACCGCGTCGACCTTGGGCGCGAACACCCTGGCCAGGTGTTCCGGGGTGAGCGTCCCGATCACGCCGTCGTCCAGGACACCCGCCGTGTGCACCACGGCGGTCAGGGGGTGCTCGGCGGGCACGGATGCCAGCAGGGCGGCCACCCGGTCCCGGTCGGACATGTCGCAGGCGACGGCCGACACCTCCGCGCCCTGCCCGGTGAGGTCGGCGACCAGGTCCGCCATGCCGTCGGCGTCGGGGCCCCGCCTGCTGGCCAGGACGAGACGCCGCACGCCGTGGCGGGCGACGAGATGCCGCGCCACGAGGCCGCCCAGCGTGCCCGCGCCCGAGACGAGCACCGTCCCGCCCGGACCGAACACCGCGGGACCGTCCGCGGTCCGGTCACCGGCGCGGGCGAGGCGCGGGACGGACAACGCCGTGCCGCGCACCGCGACCTGCGGCTCACCGGCGGCCAGCACCGCACCGAGCACGCGGCCGACACCGTCACCGGAAAGGGGG
>NZ_BCQQ01000266.1 GCF_001552155.1 Actinomadura formosensis NBRC 14204
GGGCCCCCGCCGTTACCGGCGGGGCCCTTCTCATTTCCCGGCCGGAGATTTCCGCGGGCTCAGGACGACCTTGCCGCGGTTGGCGCGTGCTTCGAGGATGAGGTGGGCATTGGCCGCCTCTTCCAGAGGGAGCACGGCGTGAATTGCCGGTCGCAGGCGACCTGCGATGTGCAGCTCCCAAAGTTCACGTTGATGCCGGTCGTAGACGTCGCGGCGGCGGCCGGCGAGATGCGCCATTGCGAAACCGATGACCGCCCTGCTGTGCATCCGCAGTTCGTTGGTGTCCACCTGGCCGCCGACGGCGTTGAAGCAGACCAGCCGCCCGAAGGGCGCCAGGGCGCGCAGGCTCGCCGCCTGTACATCGTCGCCCACCCCGTCCAGAACGACGTCCACGGGGTCGCCCCAGTCCTCCCGGTCGTAGGTGACGACGTGATCGGCCCCCAGCGAACGCACGAATTCGGCCTTGTCGGCGCTGCCCACCGCGGCGGTCACACGTCCCGCGCCGAGGGCCACGGACAATTGGACCGCCAGGTGGCCGACGCCTCCGGCGGCGGAGGTGACCAGCACGCTGTCGCCCTTGCCGAACCCGCCCGCACGCAGCGCTCCAAGGGCCACCTGTCCGCTGCGTGTCAGGAGCAAGGCCGCCAGGTCGTCGACCTCATCGGGCACGGGCGCCATGAACGGTGCCGGGACCGCCGCGAACTCTGCGTACGCCCCGGCCAACGCGGGGCCGGCGGCGCGCTGCCCGATCCGCCATCCGGTGACGCCCGGGCCGATCGCCGCGACCCGTCCCGCGATCTCACCGCCAGGTGTGCGGGGGAGCGGCGCGCCACCGTCCCCGGGGACGTCGCGCGTGAGCCGGATGACCGGCAGGGTCACTCCGATGACGTCGACCTCGATGAGCAGTTCGCCCGCTCCCGGCTCGGGGCGGGGTACCCGCTCGACCCGCAGCACCTCGGGACCCCCGTACTGGTGAAACCGCACCGTGCGCACACTGACTGCCTTTCTTGTCGATGACGGTGACGATGGCCGGGCCCCTCGCACATGCGCGACCCGGATCAGGGCGTCACGGTGTGTTCCGGATCAGCATGGTCCCCCTTCCGGACCTCAACGTCGTTGAAGTTCAACGCTGTTGAAGTCTGCGCCATACTGGTGTCCGCGTCAACCGGATAAAGAGGAGCGGCGATGCGCCTGACCCGTGAACGCGTGATCGACGGTGGTCTCGGCCTGCTCGATGAGGTGGGGCTGGACAAGCTGACGATGCGGGGGCTCGCGAAGGCACTCGGCGTCCAGAACGGCGCCACATACTGGCACTTCTCCAGCAAGGGGGAGCTGTTGGAGGCCATGGCCGACGCCATGCTCGCCAGGGTGACGGCCGGTGTGGACCCGGCCCTGCCTTGGGACGAGCGGATCGTCATGGCGGCGCACCGTCTGCGCCGCGCCCTGCTGTCCAGACGCGACGGTGCCCGCTTGTTCGCCGGGGTGTTCTTCCCCCTGCCCAACGCCCTGGCCTATGGCGAGACCATGATCGGAATTCTGCGGGAGGCGGGTCTCGGCCTGCGGGACGCGGTCTGGGCGGTGGACACCCTCACCTACTATGTCGTCGGCCACGCGGGAGAGGAGCAGCTCGCGGCGGGGCCCGCCGGCGGGGACGAGGCGGTCGCGCGGCTTTCGGCGGCGCTGGACCCGAGTCGTCACCCGAACATGGCCGCCGCGTCCGGCGACCTGGCGGCGCCCCATCCGGAGGAGCACTTCGGATTCGGGCTGGAGCTGATCATGGCCGGGGTTCGTGCCCGCCTGGCCGCGTCGGGTCCGCCGTCCTGATCTGCGTCTCCGCGGCGTTGTGCGCCACGACGGAGGCGAGTCCAGGGGGTGTCCCGGCGGACACGGACGCGCGGAGGCGGCTCCGCTGGTGTCGATGCGCGGAACCGCCTCCGGTGACAGCGGATCAGGCCCGGCGAGCCTGCCTGAT
>NZ_BCQQ01000267.1 GCF_001552155.1 Actinomadura formosensis NBRC 14204
GGATCGTCCTGCTGGACCTTGACCCGGTGTCCGATGGTGAGGTCGGTTCCGTGCTGGGTGCGGTGCTGGCGACCGGTGAGCCGCAGGTCGCAGTGCGCGGCACGGTCCTCTCGGTGCCCCGGCTCGCGCGTGTCACCGATCGCGCCACCGACGCTCCCGCGGCGTTCGGCCCGGACGGGACGGTGCTGGTCTCGGGCGGGGGGACGCTGGGCGGCCTCGTGGCCCGCCACCTGGTCGCCCGGCACGGGGTGCGGCGTCTGGTGCTGGCCAGCCGCCGGGGCCCGGCCGCCGACGGCGTCGATGACCTGGTCACCGAGCTGACCGAGCAGGGCGCCGAGGTGTCCGTGGCCGCCTGCGACCTCTCCGACCGCGAGCAGACGGCGGCCCTGCTGGCATCCATCCCCGGTGAGCACGCCCTGACCGGTGTGGTCCACACGGCGGGCGTGTTCAACGCAGGCGTGGTCGGGACGCTGACCCACGACGGGCTGGCCGCCGTGTTCGCGCCGAAGGTCGACGCGGTCCGGCACCTGGACGAGCTGACCCGCGACATGGACCTCAACGCGTTCGTCGTCTACTCGTCCGCGTCGTCGGTGTTCATGGGCGCGGGCAGCGGCGGCTACGCGGCCGCGAACGCGTACCTGGACGGGCTGATGGCCCACCGGCGCGCGGCGGGCCTGCCGGGACTGTCGATCGCCTGGGGCCCGTGGCGGCAGGCCACCGGCATGGGGGACACCATCGACGACCTCACCAGGACCCGGATGTCCCGCCGTGAAGGACGTGGCGGAGTCGGCGCGCTCGGGTCCGCCGAGGGCATGGCGCTGTTCGACGCCGCCGTGGGATCCGGGCACGCGCTGCTGGTGCCGGTCGAGCTGGACCTGCGCGAGGTGCGTGCCGATGCGGCGCCCGGCGGCGGGGTGCCACCCCTGCTGCGCGGGCTGGTCCGCGCGGGCCGGCAGTCGGCGCGAGCGGCCGCCGGTGACGCCGGCGGGCTGGTCCGCCGGCTGACCGGACTGCCCGCGGCCGAACAGGAGGCGCTGCTGCTTGAGCTGGTGCGCACGCAGGTCGCGGTCGTGCTCGGCCATGCCGGCCCCGGCGGTGTCCGGGCGGACACGGCGTTCAAGGAGGCGGGGTTCGACTCGCTCACCTCCGTGGAGCTGCGCAACCGGCTGCGTGAGGCCACCGGCCTGAAGCTGCCCGCCACGCTGGTGTTCGACCACCCCAACCCGCAGGCTCTCGCCCGCCACCTGCGCGACGAACTCGCCGCCGACGAGGGATCGCCCGCCGACCCGGTGCTGACCGGGCTCGCCGGGCTGGAGACGGCCATCGCGACGGCCGCGTCCGATGAGGCCGCCCGCGACCGGATCACCGTGCGCCTGAGGGAACTGCTGGCCGCCGCCGAGGCGGCCGGCCGGGATCCGGACGCCACGGACACCACCGACGACGACCTCGACACCGCCACCGACGAGGAGCTGTTCGCGCTCGTCGACCGGTTCGGATGACACCGCACCACCACCACCGCAATCCCCCACGGACATCTCATGGGAGCTGAGTTCAGTGGCTGACGAGGTACAACTTCGCGACTACCTCAAGAGGGCCATCGCCGATGCCCGCGATGCCCGCAACCGGCTGCGCGAGGTCGAGGAGCGGGCGCGGGAGCCGATCGCCGTAGTCGCCATGGCATGCCGCTACCCGGGCGGCGTGTCCTCGCCCGACGACCTGTGGCGGCTGGTGGCCGAAGAGGGCGACGCCGTTGCGGGCTTCCCCGACGACCGGGGCTGGGACCTGGACGGCCTGTTCGATCCGGATCCGGACCGTTCGGGCACCTCGTACACCGACCAGGGCGGTTTCCTGCGTGGTGCGGGCCAGTTCGAT
>NZ_BCQQ01000268.1 GCF_001552155.1 Actinomadura formosensis NBRC 14204
GGGCCCGCCGTTCCACTACGGAACGGCGGGCCCGATTTTTTCCGGGCTTGGTCCCGGGGGCAGGGTGGGCGGGTGACGGTTCGCCGGGAGCGGGTCAGGGGAGTGCCCGGTGAACGCGGAACAACGAGGAACGGACGTTGCGGAAGGACAGTTGGCTGATATGACCGCTCTGGTGCGGCTTCGGCTCGACATCGGCTATGACGGGTCGGGCTTCGCGGGCTGGGCGCGGCAGCCGGACCAGCGGACCGTCCAGGGCGTCATTGAGGACGCGCTGGGCCGCATGCTGCGCATGGATCCGCCGCCCATGCTCACCGTCGCCGGCCGCACGGACGCCGGCGTCCACGCGCGCGGGCAGGTCGCGCACCTGGAGGTGCCGGTGGCGGCGTACTCGGCGATCGAGGGGACGATGCCGCGCCGGCTCGCCGGGCTGCTGCCGCCGGACGTGCGGGTGTGGCGCGTGTCGGTCGCGCCGGAGGGGTTCGACGCCCGGTTCTCCGCGCTGTCGCGCCGCTACGTGTACCGGGTGTGCGACAACCCCGCCGGGGTGGAGCCGCTGCGCCGCCACGACGTGCTGTGGCATCCGCGTCCGCTGGACCTGGACCGGATGAACGACGCCGCGCGGCGCCTCGTGGGCGAGAACGACTTCGCCGCGTACTGCCGCAGGCGGGAGGGCGCGACGACGATCCGCGAGCTGCTGCGCTACGAGTGGGCGCGCGACGACCGCGACCCGCATCTGATGTCCGCGACCGTGCAGGCGGACGCGTTCTGCCATTCGATGGTCCGCGCGCTCGTCGGTGCGCTGCTGATGGTGGGGGACGGGCGGCGCGAGATGGACTGGCCCGCGACGGTGCTCGCCGCCCGCGTCCGCGACTCCGGCGTGAACGTGGCGCCCGCGCACGGCCTGTCGCTGGAGGAGGTCCGCTACCCCGATGACGACGGGCTGGCGCGGCGTGCCCGGGAGACCCGGCGGGTGCGGACGCTCGGCGTCACGGCGGCGGCCGTCGATCAGCCCGCCTCGTCCCGGCCGGGGATGTCCTAGGGGCCGGACACGGTACGACCGGCTGCCCCGAGCGGGGGCCGCCGGTCGTACGTCTCACGTCAGCCGCGGGTGCGGGCGATGATCGGGCGGAGTTCGTAGTCGAGGAACCGCTGTGCCGCCTGCTTGATCAGCGGGTCGCCGGGCTTGGCCTTCTTGCCGTCCGCCCGCTGCACGTAGGCGTAGGCGACGTACCGTCCGCGGACGGTGACCGCCGCATAGCCGCCGGCGCGGTCGATGTCGGGGGAGCGCTTGCCCGCCATGCCGCGGAACCACTCGTACGCGGCCGGGTCGCCGGCCTTGCTCACCGTCATCGCGGCGGCCTTCGTCGGCATCACGGCGATCCCGGAGGTGACGGCGAGCTCGTTCTTCTGGTCGATGAACGTGGCCCGGATGATCTTGCGGCAGCTCTCCCGCTTCAGCACCTTCAGCATCGAGCCCCGGGCCGCGTAGGAGACGTCGCGGTTGAGGGACCAGCGGTCGCGGGCGTAGGTCCGTCCACCGAGCTGGATCGTCTCCTCGGGGAACACGTCGCGGAACGTGAGGTCCTGGGGGTCGGTCTTCTCGTCGCCGATGTTCACGGGCTTCGGCGAGGGGACCGGCGTCGCCGGGGCCGACGTGCTCGGCGCCGCGGACGGCTCGGCCGCGCCGCGGTGCTGGCCGTCGCCGCTCGAATCCGTCCCGCCCACGGTGAACAGCGCGATCGCCGTCGCGAGGACGACCGCCGCGCCGCCGCCGATGAGCAGCGGCCGGCGCCTGCTCCCGCCGCCCGCGCCGCCGGAGGTGCCCTTCGGCGGCCGGCCCGGCGGCGAGCCGACGGGCGGGG
>NZ_BCQQ01000269.1 GCF_001552155.1 Actinomadura formosensis NBRC 14204
GCGGAGGAGAACAGCACGAACGCGTCCAGCTCCAGGTCGCGGGTCTGCTGGTGCAGGTTCCACGCGGCATCCACCTTGGGCCGGAACACGGCGGCCAGGCGTTCGGGCGTCTGGCTTTCCAGGGGCGCGTCGTCCAAGACTCCGGCCGCGTGGACGACGGTCTTCAGCGGACGGTCGTCAGGAATGGCGGCGAGGAGTTCGGCCAGCGCGTCCGGGTCGGCGGCGTCGCAGGCCGCGATCGTGACCTGCGCTCCCAGGCTTTCGAGACGTTCTTGGAGTTCGGCTGCGCCCGGGGCGTCGAGTCCTCGTCTGCTGGTGAGGAGCAGGTGTGCGGCGCCGTGCTGGGTGATGAAGTGTTCGGCGACCAGGGCACCGAGGGTTCCGGTGCCGCCGGTGATCAGTACGGTGCCGTCCCCGGCCTGGACGAGCGGAGCCGGCGTCTGGCGGTCGGCCGACACCAGGCGCGGTATCAGAACGCGGCCCGCCCGAAGAGCCAGCTGGGCCTCGCCGGTCGCCAATGCGTTTCCGAGGTTCTCCGCTGAGTCCGGGTGGTCGTCGGTGTCCACGAGGACGATCTGTTCGGGGTGTTCGGTCTGGGCCGAACGGCAGAGCCCCCAGATGGGCGAGTGACTCAGTGAGACGTCCCCCGGCTCCACGGCCACCGCTCCGTGAGTGAGGACCACGAGCCGGGACTCGGTGAATCGCTCGTCCGGCACCCAGTGGCGGAGACGGTCGAGGACATCGGCCGTCAGCGACTCGATCTCGGCCGGATCGTCCTCGGTGCTTCGGACGTCGAGCAGCACGTGCTGCGGTGTGTCCGTGCCTGCGCTGATCGCCTCGGAGAGGCAGTCGAGCGTCGTCGCGTCGTCCAGAAGGACCGTCGTCGTTTCGGAGGCGGGTTCGCCGGTCGTCCTGGCAGGTGACCATTCCACTGTGAACAGGGAGCGGTCGGTTCCCGCCGCGAACGCCTTCAGGAACTCGTCGCTGCTCACCGAGCGTAGCGTGAGCGTGCCTATCGACGCGACCGGGAAGCCGGAATCGTCCCATGCGTCGATCCGGACCATCCGCTCTCCGGTCTCGGTGATCCGGATCTGGAGCTGAGTCGCGGACGTCGCCGACAGATGGACGTCCCGCCAGGAGAAGGGAAGCGGGGTCTCGCCGGCGTCCATCCCCTGGACCGCGAGCGGATGCAGCGCGGCGTCCAGCAGTGCGGGGTGGATGTCGTAGCCGGTGACGGGGGTGTCGGGGTCGAGCTGGACGAGGGCGTGCAGGGTCGTGCCGTCCCGGTGCAGCTCGCGGAGGTTCTGGAACGACGGGCCGTAGTGGTAACCGCGCTCGGCCAGGAGGTCGTACAGGTCGGAGACGTCGACCGGGTCCGCGGTGGGTCGGCCGGGGAAGGCCGGTGCGGTTGTCGTCGGCTCGGCGGAGATGAGGACGCCCGTCGCGTGCATGACCCACTCGGGCGTGTCGTCGGTGCTGACCCGCGAATGGAACGTCACCTGGCGACGGCCTTCGTCATCCGGCGCGGTGACGTTGATGTGGAGATCGCGGGCGCTGTCGGTGGCGAGCGTGAGGGGTGTGTGGAGGGTGAGTTCTTCGAGGGTGGGTGTGTTGAGGGCGTGGGCGGCGTGGAGCGCGAGATCCAGGAACGCGGTGCCCGGTAGGAGCGGGGTGTCGTGGACGGCGTGGTCGACGAGCCAAGGAAGGGTGTCGAGGGACAGGTGAGCGGTGGCCTGCCACCGGCCGCCCGGGAGGGAAGTGGTGGTCGCCAGCAGCGGGTGCTCGGCCTTGTTCAGACCGAAGCCCGTCGCATCGCCCGTCGAGACGGAGTTGAGCCAGTAGCGCTCCC
>NZ_BCQQ01000270.1 GCF_001552155.1 Actinomadura formosensis NBRC 14204
GGTCCCAGCCCCGGTCCTGGGGGAACCCCGACACCGCGTCCCGGCCCTCGGACACCAGCCGCCACAGGTCATCCGGGCCGGTGACACCGCCTGGCAGCCGGCACGCCATGCCGACGACGGCGATCGGCTCGCGGGATGCGCCGAGGAGCCGGCGGTTGCGCTTCTTCAGCGTGCCGACTTCTTCCAGCGACTTCCGCAGGGCCTCGACGACCTTCTCGTACGACGCACTCACAACCGCCCCAATCACTCGGGTACCAGATGCCGGGTCTCGCGGGACTACTCTTCGCCGAACGCCAGTTGCACGAGGTCGTCGACGTCCAGCTCGGCGATCGACCGCTCCCCGGCGTCCTCCTCGACCACGCCGGGCGCATCACCCGCACCGGCGAGATCCGGCTCGCCCAGCGCGGCCAGACTGGTCAGGACGTCGATCAGCCCCGCCTCGCGCAGGCGGGACAGCGGGACCGACGCGAGCGCGTGCCGCAACCGTTCCTCGTCCGCACCGGCCACGCCGCCGTCCGCGCCGCCGTCCGGGAGCAGTTCCGCCCGCAGGTGGCGGGCGAGCACCAGCGGGGTCGGATAGTCGAACACCAGCGTGGCCGGCAGTTTCAGTCCGGTCTGCTCACGGAGCCGGTTGCGCAGCTCGACCGAGGTCAGCGAGTCGAACCCGGTGTCCTGGAACGCCGTGTCCGCCCGCACCGCCTCCGGGCCGGCGTGCCCGAGCACGGCGGCGACCTGACCGCGCACAAGGTCCAGGAGCAGGGCCTCCTGCTCGTCCGCGGCGAGTCCGGCCAGCCGGCGCGGCAGCGCGCTGTCCGTCGCGGTGGCCGCCCGCGCCTGCCGCCGCCCGGCCCGGACCAGGCCGTGCAGCACGTGCGGCACCGACCCGCCGGCCGCGACGTCCGCCCGCAACGCCGCCAGGTCCAGCTTGATCGGCACCAGCAGCGACGCGTCCATGCGCAGCGCGACGTCGAACATGTCCAGGCCCTCGGCCCGCGTCAGCTCCAGGACGCCGCCGCGGCCGGCGCGTGCGTGGTCGACGACGCTGAGGTGGGCGGCCATGCCGATGCCGCGCTCCCACAGGCCCCAGGCCAGCGACAGTCCCGGCAGGCCCGCGGCCCGGCGGTGGGCCATCGCCGCGTCCAGGAAGGCGTTCGCCGCCGCGTAGTTGCCCTGACCGCCGCCGCCGACCACGCCCGCGACGGAGGAGAACACGACGAATGCGTCGAGGTCCATGTCCCGGGTCAGCTCGTCCAGGTGCCGCACCGCGTCGACCTTCGGCGCGAACACGGCGGCGAGCCGGTCCGGGGTCAGCGTCCCGATCACACCGTCGTCGAAGACGCCGGCCGTGTGCACGACACCGGTCAGGCGGTGCTCGTCCCGGATGGACGCCAGCAGCGCCGCCACCTGCTCGCGGTCGGAGACGTCGCAGGCCACTGCGGACACCTCCGCGCCCTGCTCGGTGAGGTCGGCGACCAGATCCGCCATGCCGTCGGCGCCGCGGCCCCGGCGGCTGGCCAGCACCAGGCGCCGCACCCCGTGCCGGGACACCAGGTGCCGGGCCACCAGACCGCCCAGGGCGCCCGCGCCCGAGACCAGCACCGTCCCGTCCGGACCGAACACGGCGGACGCGTCCGAGAGCCGGCCGGTGGCGCGGGCGAGCCGAGGCACCGAGAAGGTCGTGCCGCGCAGGGCGAGCTGTGGTTCACCGCTGGCCAGCGCGGTCCCGAGTACCGAGCCCGGCACGGTTTCCGCACCGGTTCCGGTGGCGGGA
>NZ_BCQQ01000271.1 GCF_001552155.1 Actinomadura formosensis NBRC 14204
GTTCGGTCCCGGGGGGCCGGGGACGCGGGGCTCCCGGACAGGGCCGCGGTCCGCACGTGCGCGCCGGCCCGCGCCGCGGCCGGCGCGGCCAGGTGCCGCAGGACGGCATCGCGCTGCGCGGCGATCAACTCCCGGCTCGTCCGCAGGTACTCCAGCACGGCGGCCTCCGCCGGACGGCCCGTCGCCGGCGTGCCGGACGCGGCGGCCGGGCGTCCGCCGGCGGCGCTCCGGACGGAACGGCCGCTGACGAGCAGGCGGGGCCGGGCCGGGACGTCGGAGAGCGGCTGGGCGCCGCGCCCCCCGAAGAGGGGCAGCGGGTCCACACCGGCACCGGCGGCGGCCAGCGCGGCGAGCGCGTGCAGGAGCGTCACCAGCGTGTTCTCACCGGGGGCGGCGCAGCTCACGGCGGTGTGCGGGCGGTCACCGAGGACCGTCCCGACCAGGCCGGTCAGGACGCCTCCCGGGCCCGTCTCCACGAAGGTCCGGGCGCCCGCCGCGTACATCGCCTCGATCTGCTCCGCGAACCGGACGGGCGCGCCGGGCTGCCCGGCGAGGTCGGACGGCTCGGTCTCGTACGGGCCGGCCGCCGTGTTCGCCCAGACGGGGAAGGCGGGCGACCGCAGGTCGCCGGAGCGCAGCCCGGCGCGGCCGGCGCTGATCTCGATCATGGCGGTGTCGTCGATGACGCCGGCGGCGCAGAGCGCGGCGAGTTCGCCGGGGCCGTGTCCGGCGGCGAGGTCCGGGTGGACGCCGACGGCGGTGAGCAGGCGGTGGACGGCGAGCCCGGCGGCGGGCGGCGGGAGCGTCCCCTCGGGGTATCGCCCGCCGGCCAGCCGCAGCAGGCGCTGGAGGCGCGGGAAGGCGACGAAGAGGTCGGTGAACATGCCGGGGCTCCCGTCCTCACCCGGGAAGAGGAACGCGACCTTGCCCGGCCCGCCGGACGCGGCGAACACCCCCGGCGCCGGACGGGCCTGCGCGGCGAGGGCGAGCTTCGCGCGGAGATCGTCCAGTCCCGCGGCCACGAACGCCACCTGGACCGGCCCTTCGGACGAGGCCGCGGTCCGGGCGAGGTCGCGTAGCCGGGGATCGCCCTTGAGCAGGCGCGACAGCCGGCCGATCTCGGCGTGCGCGGCGGCCCGGCCGTCCCCCCGGATCAGGAACAGCTCGGCGGGCCACGCGGCGAGCCCGGACACCGGTTCAGGACCGCCCCCGTAGCCGGAGAGGACGGCGTGGAAGTGCGCGTCACCGGATCCGTACTCGCTCACCCCGGCGAGCCGCTCGCCCGGACGGACGACCCACGGGCGGGAGGGGTGCGGCGGCCCCGGAAGCACGCCCGTGTGCAGCGCGTACGCGGTCTTGATGAGCCCGGCGATCCCGGCGGCGCATCCGGTGTGCCCGATCTGCGAGGTGACCGATCCGGGCGCGGCACCGTCCGGGGCCGCCGGCTCGGGCCGGTCCGCCTCCACAAGGCCGATCGACGGCGCCCGGATCCCCGCGCGCTCGTGGGCGCGCTCCATTGTGAGCCGCCGCCCTCCGGCGACCGAGGTGACGATCGCGTAGATCCGGTCGCCGTCGCGTTCGGCGTCCGCGAGTCGCCTGAGGACGACGCACGCCACGCCCTCGCCGGGCACGGTGCCGCCGGGGCGGTGCCCGCCCGGCCCCGGCCGCAGATCGGCGCCGCCGCAGAGCACCATGTCGCTGGAGCGGGTCAGGAGATCCTTGCAGGCGACATCGA
>NZ_BCQQ01000272.1 GCF_001552155.1 Actinomadura formosensis NBRC 14204
GCACGCGGCGATGCTCGCCACGTGCGTGGCGGCCGGATGGCCGACGGACACCTACCTGGACCCTGGGCATCCCTTGCAGCTCGCCATCCGGAGCGCCGTCGAGGAACTGGCCGGTGAGGCGGTCACGGCGGTCGGGGTGGACGGGTGCGGGGCGCCGCTGTTCGCGGTGTCCACGGCCGGGGTCGCCCGCGCGTTCCGGGCGCTCGTCCTGGCCGCTCCCGGTACGCCGGAGCGGCGTGTCGCGGACGCGATGCGCACGCATCCGCAGTGGACGTCGGGCACCCGGCGCGAGGAGCGGCGGCTCATGGACGCGGTGCCCGGCCTGCTCGTCAAGTGCGGCGCCGAGGGCGTGGACGCGTTCGCGTTCGCCGACGGCCGCGCCGGGGCCGTCAAGATCGATGATGGGGCGATGCGGGCGCGGACGCCCGTGACCGTGGCGCTGCTGCGGGCGCTCGGCGTCCACGACGGCGCGGAGCTGGACGCACTGTCGGTCGTCCAGGTGCGGGGTGGTGACGGCGTCGTCGGTGCCGTCCGTCCCGCACCCGGCGTGTTCGCGCCTAGCGCTTCCCGGTCTCCTTGAGGTTCCCCTTCTTGAGGTTCTCGAACTCCTCCTTGAAGACCGTCTGCTCGTACAGGATGCCGTCCGGCCACGGCTTCTTCGGCTCACGACCCGGCTGGGGATTGTCCTTGCGGAACTCCCTCCACTGGCTCTCCCTGGCCGGGGGATAGCTGTGGGAGAACATTCCCGGCCGGTAGGTGTACAGGCCGCCCTGTTCCATGCCCCGGTGGTTGTCCTGGTCGTTGCGGCGGTCCGGGTGCACCTTCCGGGACGAGGCCGCGCGGGTCGCGTACAGCCAGGCGAGCAGCCCGACGGTCGCCAGGACGGGGATGATCCACGCGTAGACGAGCGCTCCGGTGGGAGCGGTGTTCGCCGAGATCATGGCGAGCATTGTCGGTCCACCTCCCGATGAGGACTCGACCCCGCACAGGGGTCAATGAGGGGTGTGTCCGCTGATTTCCGAGTTAATCCCTTTAAGGGACGGGGTAGCGGGTGCGCCCACCGTGCGGAGGCGTCCCGCCGCCGTCCCGGGGATCAGCATGGCGGCGCAGACGAGCAGCACCCCGGTCATCGGAACGTTCCACCCGCCGGTGGCGTCGTGCAGCGCGCCGAGGGCGAGCGGGCCCAGCGCCGCGATGACGTAGCCGATGCCCTGCGCCATCCCGGACAGTTGCGCCGCGACGTGCGCGTCGTGGGCGCGGAGCCCGATGAACGACAACGCGCCGGCGAAGCCGAGGCCCTGACCGAAGCCGAGGACGGCGGCCCAGGCCCACACCGTCCCGATCGGCGCCCAGGTGACCCCGGCGAACCCCGCCATGGTCAGCGCGACCGTGGCGATCACCAGGGGGCGCTGGTCGCGGGTCCGCCGGGCGATCACCGGGACGGCCAGCGCCCCGGCCGCCTGCATTGCCGCCGTCAGGGACAGCACATAGCCGGCGGGCGCCTCGGCCATCCCGCGGGCCTGGCAGATCGTCGGCAGCCAGCCGAGGACGACGTAGGCCAGCAGCGACTGCAACCCCATGAACACCGTCACGTGCCAGGCCGGCCCCGACCGCCACACCAGCGCCGCGACACCGCGCGGGGCCGCCGGGGGCGGCGCCGACCGGGCCGCGTGC
>NZ_BCQQ01000273.1 GCF_001552155.1 Actinomadura formosensis NBRC 14204
CCAGGGCCGGAGCATCGAGTGTTTGGAGACTCAACGATGCAGCTCAAAGGTACCTCGGCCCTCGATGGAGGGCTACCGGACGAGACATTGGCCAAGGCGTTCCAGGCTGGTGACCGTGAGGCGTTCGCCGCGCTGTACCTGCGGTACGTCGATCAGGTCGCCGGGTACGTGCGCAAGCGCCGTACGCGGGTATCGGCCGCCGACTGCGAAGACCTGGTGCAAGAGGTGTTCGCCGATGCGCTGGCCGAGCTGGGCGACTGGCGCGACGACGGGCGCGCGGACTCGTTCCGCCGCTGGCTGTTCGGGCGGGTGGCGCACTTCACGCTGTACAAGGACGGCCGGAAGTACTGGGTGCGCCGTCAGGCGTACTTCCGCAGCGAGGACGAGTTCCGCCGGGAGCTGCGCGACAACCCCGGCCAGGCGGCGGCCCCGTCCGGTCCGGTCGCCGCGGGGCTGGGTGAGGCACTGCGCGGCAAGCTGGGCACGCTGCGCCCGCACTACCGGCGGGTGCTGGAACTGCGCTACGTCGAGGGGCTGTCGATCGATCAGACGGCCGAGGTGATGGGCCGCACGCCCAGTTCGGTCAACAACCTGGCCGCCGCCGCGCTGGATGAACTCCGCGCTCCCAAGCAGGTCAAGCACGACCGCACGGACAAGGTCAACCGAATCGTTGCCGCCGCCCGCCGGGTGCTGGCCGACCGCGGCGAGGACGGGTTCACCGTCCGCGCGGTCGCCGAGGTGGCCGGGGTCAGTCCCGCACTCGCACAGCACTACTTCGGATCCCGTGCCGCGCTGCTGGCCGCCGCCGGCAACGGCGACCCTGCCGCGCTGGATGCGCTGCGCGCTCCCAAGCGGGTCGCCTACGACCGGGGCGACAAGGTCGCCCGGATCCTGTCCGCCGCCCGGCGGGTGCTGGCCGACCGCGGCGAGGACGGGTTCAGCCTGCGCGCGGTCGCCGAGGTGGCCGGGGTGAGCAATGCGCTTCCCGCGCACTACTTCGGGTCCCGGGCCGGGCTGCTGGCCGCCGCCCGCAACGGCGACCCTGCCGCGCCCGCCGAGGGGCACCGGCCGGTGCCCGGACGACGGGCAGGCGGTCCGCGCTCTGCCGCGGTGCGGTGCCGTTCCACCGACGGTGGCGCGGCACTGGCCGGGGCAACGGGCGGTGCGCGATGACCCGGCGTCCGTCCCAGCTCGGTCCGGTCCCCGCCACGAAGTGGACCGTCCGCCGGACCATCCGTTGGACGGTCCGGTCCCTGGCCGATACCGCGTCTTGGTCCATGTCGTGGACCGTGTCGTCTCTGCTGTCGCTCCCGCTGCCGGACCGTCCCGCGACCCCGCGCAAGGACCGCCGCCGGACCGTCCCCGCCGCCCGGCACGTCGCACCTCGTTTCGTCCCCGCCGCGCCCGAGGTCATCGAGTGCGGACGGTGCGGCCAGACCTGCCACCGTGACCGGCTCGCCGTCCAGCCCGCCCGGTGGCTCATCGCCCGCCCGCCGGTCCGTGCCGCCTACTGCTGGCGGTGCGCGGCAGCCATCGCCGACGAACTTCTGTTGGAGGTATCGCCGTGAACACGCTCGCACGCGTGGCGCTGCTGGTCTTGCTGGCGCTGCTGGCCGCGTTCCCCGTCCCGGTACTGGCCGTGACCGGCACCGGC
>NZ_BCQQ01000274.1 GCF_001552155.1 Actinomadura formosensis NBRC 14204
GTCGGCGATCGCGTCGAACATGAGCCCGATCTCCAGGCGGGCCAGGTTCGCGCCGATGCAGTAGTGCGCGCCCGTGCCGCCGAACCCGAGGTGCGGGTTGGGCGAGCGGGTGATGTCGAACGTCATCGGGTCGGTGAAGACGTCCTCGTCGAAGTTGGCGGAGCTGTAGTACATCGCCACCCGGTCGCCGGCCTTGATCTCGACGCCGCCCACCTCGGCGTCGTGCACGGCGGTGCGCTGGAACGCGGTGACGGGGGTGGCCCACCGGACGATCTCGTCCGGCGTGGTCTCGGGGCGCTCGGCCTTGAACAGCTCCCACTGCTCGGGGCTGTCCATGAACGCGATCATGCCGTGGGTGATCGCGTTGCGGGTCGTCTCGTTGCCGGCGACGGCGAGCAGGATCATGAAGTAGCCGAACTCGTCGTCGGTCAGGCCGCGTCCGTCCACGTCGGCCTGGACGAGCTTGGTGACGATGTCGTGGGCGGGGCAGCCGCGGCGCTGCTCGGCCAGGCCCATCGAGTAGCCGATGATCTCGGCGGCCGCGTAGGCCGGGTCGTCGTTGTACTCGGGGTCGTCGTAGCCGAGCATCTTGTTGGACCAGTCGAACAGCCGGCGCCGGTCCTCCTGCGGGACGCCCATCAGCTCGGCGATCGCCTGCAGCGGCAGCTCGGCCGCGATCTCGGCGACGAAGTCGCCCTCGCCGCCGCGGCGGCGGGCCTCGGCGACGATCCGCTCCGCGCGCTCCTGCAGCGCGCTGTGCAGGCTCCTGATCACCCGGGGCGTGAAGCCGCGGGACACGATGTTGCGCAGCTTGGCGTGCTGCGGCGGGTCCATGTGCAGCAGCAGGTTCTCGCGCTGGACGTCCAGCTCCTCGGGGCCGAACCGCTCGTTGAAGCGGATCACCGCGCCGTTGGCGTTGGACGACCACTGCTCGTGGTCGCGGGAGATGTCCTTGATGTGCGCGTGCTTGCTGATCACCCAGAAGCCGTCGTCGTCGAATCCGGTGCGGCCGCGCGGCTGCTCGTTCCACCAGGGCGCGCCCGTCCGGCGCAGCAGCGCGAACTCGGCGAGGGGGATGCGCTCGGCCAGCAGGTCCGGGCTGGCGAAGTCGAACCCCGGGGGGACGGCGGTGGTCTGCGAAGTGGGGGCGGTCATGCGCGGTTCCTCCCGATGTGCACGGCGCTTGGCGCCCACCGTAGAACCCGTTTCATGAAGAGTTCAAGAGCAAATGAGACTCAAGTCTGATCCGCTGTCTCCAGCAATCGATTGATTGATGACCCCGTGGTCATGTTTGACGTCATCGGGGAAAACGTGACCGGCGGTCTCTGATGCCACATCGGTTGGTTGACATCAAGGGGGCGGCCGGTGAACTTCCTCACCCGCTGAAGAGGGTTTAGATAGGACATGTTCTAAAAATGGTCGGGAAGGATCGCCCGGCACGTGGACTAGCCTGGGCACTCGACTGCCCCCGCGCCGGAGAGCCCCATGGCCGCAGATTTCGACGAGCCCGTGTTCGACGAAGAATTCGTCAGGAGCGCCAGGTTCACCGAGCCGTCCGCGCGCGAGCGCGCCCGCCCGCCG
>NZ_BCQQ01000275.1 GCF_001552155.1 Actinomadura formosensis NBRC 14204
TTAGCATCAGAGGGTTCAGCGTTGGCGCATACCAGCGGGTACGGGAATATCAACCCGTTGTCCATCGACTACGCCTGTCGGCCTCGCCTTAGGTCCCGACTTACCCTGGGCGGATTAGCCTGCCCCAGGAACCCTTGGTCATTCGGCGCACACGTTTCTCACGTGTGACTCGCTACTCATGCCTGCATTCTCACTCCCACAGCCTCCACCACTCGATCACTCGGCGGCTTCACCGGCTGCAGGACGCTCCCCTACCCATCAACACATCACATGTCAATGCCACGGCTTCGGCGGTGTGCTTGAGCCCCGCTACATTGTCGGCGCGGAATCACTTGACCAGTGAGCTATTACGCACTCTTTCAAGGATGGCTGCTTCTAAGCCAACCTCCTGGTTGTCACGGCAACTCCACATCCTTTCCCACTTAGCACACGCTTAGGGGCCTTAGCCGATGATCTGGGCTGTTTCCCTCTCGACTACGAAGCTTATCCCCCGCAGTCTCACTGCCACGCTCTCACTTACCGGCATTCGGAGTTTGGCTGACGTCAGTAACCTTGTAGGGCCCATCAGCCATCCAGTAGCTCTACCTCCGGCAAGAAACACGCGACGCTGCACCTAAATGCATTTCGGGGAGAACCAGCTATCACGGAGTTTGATTGGCCTTTCACCCCTAACCACAGGTCATCCCCCAGGTTTTCAACCCTGGTGGGTTCGGGCCTCCACACCGTCTTACCGGCGCTTCACCCTGCCCATGGCTAGATCACCCCGCTTCGGGTCTACAGCATGCGACTGAAAACGCCCTATTCAGACTCGCTTTCGCTACGGCTACCCGCCACCGGTTAACCTCGCCACACACCATAACTCGCAGGCTCATTCTTCAAAAGGCACGCCATCACGAACACCACCCGAAGGCAGTGAGGACGCTCTGACGGCTTGTAGGCACACGGTTTCAGGTACTATTTCACGACCCCTCACCGGGGCACTTTTCACCTTTCCCTCACGGTACTGGTCCGCTATCGGTCATCAGGAAGTATTCAGCCTTACCACGTGGTCGTGGCAGATTCACACGGGATTTCACGGGCCCCGTGCTACTCGGGAACACACCCAAGAGACGTCATGATTTCACCTACCGGGCTCTCACCGTCTACGGCCGGCCATCCCATACCGTTCGGCTATCACAACATTTTGTAACTCTTCGCTGGACTGGTAGATCCAACCGGATGATCCCACAACCCCGCACACGCAACCCCTACCAGGTATCACACGCGCACGGTTTAGGCTCCTCCGCTTTCGCTCACCACTACTCACGGAATCACTATTGTTTTCTCTTCCTGCGGGTACTGAGATGTTTCACTTCCCCGCGTTCCCACCAACCTGCCTATACATTCAGCAGGCGGCGACACCCCATGACGGGTGCCAGGTTTCCCCATTCGGAAATCCCCGGATCAAAGTCTGGTTGCCGACTCCCCGAGGCATATCGCAGGCTCCCACGTCCTTCATCGGCTCCTGATGCCAAGGCATCCACCGTATGCCCTTAAAAACTTGAACACACGAAACGATCAAAACAAATCGCAGA
>NZ_BCQQ01000276.1 GCF_001552155.1 Actinomadura formosensis NBRC 14204
CTGAACGGAAAATGGAACCCCAGCCGGGCAGGCGTCAGCGTCCGTTCTGCGGGAGCGGAACGGTTGCTCAACTGCGGTCAGGCTGCTGGTTCGAGGGTGACCTGGTGGCCGAGGGCTTGGAGTTGGCGGACGAGGTCGCGGGTTTTGCGGGTGGGGTTGAGATGGCGTTGGTGCCAGTCGGGGCCGAGTTCTTGGTAGTGGGTGTCGGGGTCGTTGATCAGGTGCCAGGTGATGACGAGGATGGAGCGGGCGACGGCGACGATGGCCTTGGCGTGGCCGCGGCGTTTGACGATGCGCCGGTAGCGGGCGCCGAGGAAGGTGTCGGTGCGTGCGGCGGCGGTGGCGGCTTCGCCGAGGGCTCCTTTGAGCCAGGGGTTTCCTTGTCCGGCGGGACCGGCGGTGTTCTTGGCTCCGGACTGAATGGTTCTGGGGCATAGCTTCGCCCACGAGACCAGGTGCTCGGGAGTGGGGAAGCGGCTCATGTCCAGGCCGATCTCCGCGAGGATGATGTGGGCGGTGGTCGCTCCGACGCCTGGGATGTTGTCTAGGCGTTCGGCCACGTCGGCTGCGGTGTGGCCAGGGGTGGTGTCGGTTCCGGACGTGATAGCGGCCGGGGCGTCATCGTGCGGGCCGGTGATCTCTCCCAGGGTCTGGGTGATCAGCCGATCGAGTTCGCCGAGTTGTGCGGTGAGGTGGTCGACGGTGCCCAGCAGGATCCGCAGCAGGTGGGCGTGATGGTCCTCGAACTGTCCGGTGAGGGCCTCGGTGAGGGGCTGTGTCTTTTTGACCAGGCTGCCCTTGGCCAGGTCCGCCAGAGTCCGGGGGTTGCGTTCGCCGGCGACCAGTGCGTCCAGCATGGACCGGCCCGAAACACCGAAGAGGTCCGAGACGACATCGGACAACTTGATCTGCGCGTCTTGGAGGGCCTTGTCCACCCGGTGCTTGTGACGGGTGCGTTCCTGGACGAAGACGGTGCGGGTGCGGGTGAGGTCCCGCAGTTGACGGACCGGTTTCGGGGGCACGAACGAGGCCCGCACCATGCCGCGTTCGGCGAGTTTGGCCAGCCAGACCGCGTCCAGCTTGTCGGTCTTGGGCCGCCCGGGGACGTTCTTGACATCACGCGCGTTGACCAGCCAGCACTCCAGCCCCCGGTTCTCCAGAAGGTAGAAGAAGGGCCGCCAGTAGCTGCCCGTCGCCTCCATCACCACGCGTTGGACGCCCTGGCAGACCAGCCGGTCACCCAGTTCCAGGATCGAGTTCGTGGTCGAGGAGACATTCCAGACCTGCTGGACCCGCCGGCCCTCGATGGTGTCGTGCGGGACTCGCAGACAGACCATGCCCGATGCCTTGGCGATATCGATCGCCGCGACCCGGGCTACCGTTCCGTCGTCGTGATCCTCTCCGGTTTCCTGCATGGTCTTCCTCCCCTTTGCCGATCGTGCGGGCGGGGCCGCCCGGGGGGCCTGAGGGGAAACGGAGAAGCTGAACGGCGTGCTCAAGGCGACAGTGTGCGGCCCCTCGGACGGCTCCCT
>NZ_BCQQ01000277.1 GCF_001552155.1 Actinomadura formosensis NBRC 14204
TACTCCAGCCGCATTTAGAGATGGGTGAGTTCTCGTTGTCGCTGGTAGTGGCATCTTCGAGCACGGGCTTGGTGGCGGCGTCGCCAGTGTGACCAGTGCAGATGGTGTGCGGGTGGGTGCCGGGTCGGGTGCAGGAGGGCGTGGAGGCGGCGGATCTCGTTGACCGTGAGCGGGGCCAACGCGTCCGGATCGTCACCTTCATACCGCCGGCAGGGTGAACGTCCCTGCCGGGACGGCCCCCTGTGTGGCGAGGTCGTCGGCCTCGCCGTCGTCGGTGCCGCTTCGGCCTGGGGGTGGGGCGGCGGCCAGGAAGACCAGGTGCGCGTGGGCGACCATGGCCAGGGTGACGTGCCGGTACCAGGCGGTGTGCTTGCGGACCTGGTAGTGGTCCAGGCCGACCTCGTTCTTGGACGCTTGGAAGCATTCCTCGACGCTCCAGCGGGAGCCTGCCACCCGCACCAGCTCGGGCAATCCGACCGGCCGGTTCGCCCGGCACCGGTAGAACGCCAGGTCGGTGGGGTCGCTGATCGACCGGCGGGCCAGCATCCATTCGTGTTCGCCCAGGCTGATCCATGCCCAGTCGTACCAGCGGCGGCCTTTGGCGCCGTTTCCGCACGAGTGCCGCTGCCACGCCGTCTCCCCCAGGCCGGCGAACGCGGCATCGGCCCTGGTGCGGGTGCCGCCGAGCACGAGCGGGTGGTCGCAGGAGACCGCGAACACAAAGTTGATGCCGCGGCCGGTGCAGCGGCGGCGCAGCACGGTGTTGTCGCCGTAGGCCTCGTCGCCGGTCACCCACCCGAACACCAGCAGCGGATCATCAGCGGCGCGTTCGATCATCCGCCAGGCCAGCTCCGGCTTGGTCGCAAACCGCGTGCGCTCGTCGACCCCGGCGTCGACGAGCCGGCCCGGATCGGCGAACCAGGACTCGGGCAGATACAGCTCCCGGTCGATCAGAACCCGCTGCTTATCGGGGTTCACATACGAGCAGAACACCCCGATCTGACAGTTGGTGATCTTGCCTGCGGTGCCGGTGTACTGCCGCTGCACCCCCGCGCTGCGGCGGCCCTTCTTCTCAAACCCGGTGTCATCGACCGCCAGCACCGCGTCGGCCGAGCCGAGCCGCTCGGCCACCTGCCATCGCAGCGCGTCCCGCACCTGATCGGCGTCCCAGCGGGCGTGATTCAGTAGCCGCTGCATCCCATCGGGAGTGATGTCCCCGGCGAACTCCGCCAGCGACCAGCCGTTCTTGCGCTCCAGCCCGCTCAACAGCCCCAGCAGATACCACCGGGCCCGCACCCGGGGCTCCCGGCGCCCGAAGAACGGCGCCACCACCTGCGCGAACAACTCATCGAACCCATCAGCCCACCCCGCCGGATCGACATCTTCTACAGTAGGCGGCACGGCCACCGCCGATCGTCTGGTCTCAACACACCCACACGATCACAGCGGTGGCCGTCTCACGTCCCGACCTCGATCAGACCGAGATCTCCAAGTGCGGCTGGAGTA
>NZ_BCQQ01000278.1 GCF_001552155.1 Actinomadura formosensis NBRC 14204
GCCCGCCGGCGACCGGCACGGCGGCGACGCCGCCGCCGAGCACGGCACGGCGCTGGCCGCGCTGGAGGCCGTCGCCGCCGACCTGGAGGAGCGCGGGGAACGCGCCGCCCTGGCCGGCAACCGCGACGGCCGGGACGTGCTGAACGCGCAGGCCCTGATGGCCCGCGACCCGGGCCTCGCCGGCGGGGTCCGCGCGCGGGTGGAGGAGGGCGTGCCGGCGGCCCGCGCCGTGTTCGAGGCGTTCGGCGTCTACCGGGAGATGCTCGCCGGGGCGGGCGAGTACATGGCGGCCCGGGTCAGCGACCTGGACGACGTCCGGGACCGGGCGATCGCCCGGCTGCTCGGCCTGCCGATGCCGGGCGTGCCGGAGTCGGACGAGCCGTTCGTGCTGGTCGCCCGTGATCTCGCGCCGGCGGACACGGCCGTCCTCGACCCGGCGCGCGTCGTCGCGTTCGTCACCGAGGAGGGCGGGCCGACCAGTCACACCGCGATCATCGCCCGGACGATGGGCGTGCCCGCGGTCGTGGCGGTGCCGGGCGCGACCGCCATCCCGGACGGGACGCGCGTGCTCGTCGACGGCACCGCCGGGACCGTCCGTTCCGAACCGTCCGAGGAGGAGGTGACGGTGGCGCGGGCCGCTGCCGCCGCCCGCGCGTCCGCGCTGGAGGAGACCACCGGTCCGGGCGCGACCAGGGACGGTCACGCCGTGCCGCTGCTGGCGAACGTCGGCGGCCCGCAGGACGTCGAGGCCGCGCTCGTGCACGGCGCCGAGGGCGTCGGCCTGTACCGGACCGAGTTCCTGTTCCTGGACCGCGCGGCGCCGCCGTCCGGCGAGGAGCAGGAGGAGGCGTACCGGAAGGTGCTGGAGGCGTTCCCGGCGGGCCGCGTGGTCGTCCGGGTGCTGGACGCCGGCGCCGACAAGCCGCTGGCGTTCCTGCCCGCCCCCGGCGAGGAGCCGAACCCGGCGCTCGGGGAGCGCGGGCTGCGGATGCTGCGCCGGCATCCGGACGTCCTCGCGGCCCAGCTCACCGCACTGGCCCGCGCCGCCTCCGGCCTGACCGTGAAGTTGCGGGTGATGGCGCCGATGGTGACGGACGCCGTCGAGGCCGCCTGGTTCGCGCGGGCGTGTCGGGAGGCCGGCATCGAGCATCCCGGCGTCATGGTCGAGGTGCCCGCCGCCGCGCTCCGCGCCCGCGACCTCGCCGCCGAGGTGGAGTTCTTCAGCATCGGCACCAACGACCTCACCCAGTACACGTGCGCGGCGGACCGGCAGGTCGGCGCGCTCGCGTCACTCCAGGACCCGTGGCAGCCCGCCGTCCTCGATCTGGTCGCCCCCGCGGCCGGCGCGGGCGTCCCCTGCGGCGTCTGCGGTGAGGCGGCGGCCGACCCGGCGCTCGCGTGCGTGCTGGTCGGCCTCGGGGTGACGTCGCTGTCGATGAGCGCGCCGTCCCTGCCGCTGGTGCGGGCCGCGCTCGCCCGCCACACGCTGGCGGAGTGCCGGCGG
>NZ_BCQQ01000279.1 GCF_001552155.1 Actinomadura formosensis NBRC 14204
CCGTCCAATACGGGCTGGCGAGCGTCGAGCCAAGCGTTCGCGGTCTCACTCCCGCAAAGCCATACGGCTCTACGAAGCCGATCAGAGCTGGACGCCCTCATGCCGGGGTGGCTGGAGTGAGAGAGCAAGGGCGTCATCAATGTCCTCGCCTGGGTGGGATTGGACCTTGGCGACCTGTTTCCAGCCCCAGTGGGCATAGATCCTGCGGGCGGGGGGCGTCAGGTTCGGCTAGATGTCGATTTCCGAAGTTGTGTGCGCGGGTGACCTCACGGTCTGGAGCTGGTTGCAGAGGACTTCGGAAATGCCTGTTTCCCGTGCTCCTGTGCGCTGCGGTCGGTCTTCGTCCGTACTCTGCTGGTCGGCCAGTGGGGTCGTCGGTGATGACGGGACAGCGGCCGCCGTGGTTGCCTTTGCGGGCGGCGGCGTCCAGGCCCTCCAGGGTGGCCTCGCGGATCGCTTCGCGTTCGGTCTCGGCCATCGCGGCGAAGAACGCGAACGGCATCCGGCCCGGCCGGATCGTAGATCCCGGCCGGCGGCCCGGCGAGCAATTCCAGCACCAGGCCGTGCGCGGTCAGATGGTCGGCCAGGGCGGTCAGCTCGGAGGCGTCGCGGCTCAGGCGTTTCATCTCGTACACCGTCACGATGACGCGGCAGTGCGGGGCGTGCGCCTTGATCTGCCGGGCGGCCGCCAGCGCCTTCTCGAACTCAGGCCGGACCCGCACCCAGGTGGAGATCTTCTCGCGGGGGATCCCGCGGGCCTCCAGGACGTCCAGCTGTGACTGGAGTTCCTGCGTGAGCCAGGAGCAGCGGGCGTACCCGATCCGGATGTCGGCCGATGGCCGGTCGCCGGTGAGCGGTGCCGGCGGCGCAGTGCCGGGCCGCCACGGGGTTCCGGGCGCGCGGTCGGCCGGGTGGCGATGCGCAGCAGCTTCGCAAGCCGGGGGACCTTGGTGAACCGGCCGGTGCGGTAGGTGCCGGCCACCGCGCCCGATCGTGACCGGCACGGCGATCCCGGCTGGACACCGCACCGCAGGCACAGGTGACGCTCGACCTCATCGGCATCGCGGGCGGCTTGCGCGGACGAATCGGAGGCCGGGACGGAGCCGGTGTGCTCGCACGCTTCTGGGACGACGGCCGTGTCCCGGATGCTCTCGCAAACATTTCTCAGAATCCCGAAACCGGCAGACTTGCATGAGAACTAGTTCTGAGAAGGATCCGGGTCACTGAGGGCCGGATTCGGGGGTCTCGGGGCCAGCCGCTGGATCGTTCTCAGAATCGAGCGTTTCCGAGACACCAGCACCTGGGTCCGGCGCCAGCCCAAGGCTTGCCCGCTCTCGCCAGTACGCCAGGTTGTTGCGGGTGGTCAGGGTGTGGGGGTGGTCGGGGCCCAGTACCCGCATCTGGTCGGTCAGCAACTCCTCGGTCGCGGTGGCCGCACCGGCCGGGTCCCCCGCGTGGCCCCGCCAGGACGCCAGGTTGCTGCGGGTGGCCAAGGTGG
>NZ_BCQQ01000280.1 GCF_001552155.1 Actinomadura formosensis NBRC 14204
CATGACACTCCCTGTGTCAACCTCAGGCAGCAGCGGGTTGGTTGAGGGCGGCTGCGGCGCCGTGTTTGGTGGGGTCGTAGGGGACGCCGTCGTGCCAGCAGCGCCAGATCACACGGATCCAGGCGCGGGCCAGGATGCGGACGGCGTGCGGGTGGTCTTTGCCCGCCGCGCGGGCCTGGTTGTAGATATTGGCGGCCCAGGGGCTGGCGTGCCGGCTGTTGTCGGCGAAGGTGGTCAGCGCGACGCGGAAGCGTTTGTTGCAGGCCCAGCGGAAGTGCACGGCCCGGTGTTTTCCGGACTCCTTGGTGACCGGGGTGCAGCCCGCCAGGGCCGCGACGGAGTCGGGGGTCTCGTAGGCTTGGCGGCAGTCGCCCCACTCGGCGAGTATCTGGGCGGCGTTGATCTGACCCGACCTTGGCAGCGACGTGAAGATCTCGCCGTCCGGATGCTCTCCGAGGTGGGCGGCGGTCGACCGGTCGAGGTCCTTGACGGCGGTGTTGAGCGATTTCAGGACGCCGACCAGGCCCAGGACCGCGTCGCGCAGGGCCTCGGTGAGGGCCGTCCCGGTCGCTCCGGCGGGGGCGGCTCGCAGCCGTTCCAGCAGCACGGCGGCGGGGCGGCGGCCGGAGTAGCCGTGCTTGACCAGGAACGCCGCCATCCGCTTCTCGCCGACGTGCGCGGCCGAGGCCGGGGTGGGGTAGCGGGTCAGGAACTCCAGGCTGATCGGCGACTCGATGTCGGCGAACACGGCCTTGGCGCCGGGCCAGTGGTCCTCCAGCAGTGCGGCGAGCTGGTTGGTGGCCGCGACCCGCATGTCGACCAGGTCGGTGCGGGTCCGCACCGAGGTCCGCAGCGCGCGGGTGTCGTCGCTGTAGGGGACGGCGACGCGCAGCCGGTGCCGGCGCAGCCGCAGGTATTCGGCGATGACGGCGGCATCGCCGGCGTCGGATTTGGCGCCCGACAGCACTTCGCCGTCCCGCCAGGTCTTGATGGCGTTCGGGCTGACGGGGACGACCGGATGCCCGGCCTCCAGCAGCAGGTCGACCAGCCGCCCGCCGGGGCGTTCGATCCCGATCTGCACGTCAGCGGCGTCGGCGAGCTTGGCCAGGCGGCGGATCAGCATCGCGATCCCGTCGGCGGTGTGGGCGATGGTGAACCGGTCGACGATCTTCCCGGCATGGTCCATCACGCAGACGGCGTGGACCTCGGCGGCCCAGTCCAGCCCGGCGAAGAACTGCGCGGGGGGCAGCGCAACAGACAACACGACTCCTTGCGGTGGCAGCGACGACCCGGCGGCGACGAGGCCGGCTCCCGGGCGGTCACTAACCGGCGCTCTGCGGCGCGTCTCCCTGTTGCCGGTCCGCGGCCTCGGGAGAGCCGGGGGCGGTGGTGTCATGCAGGCCCTCGAAGGGCGACCGCACCAGACCGTCTCCCCGGCTCCCGCCGAGTCCCAACAACGCGCACCGTATCGGTGCCCG
>NZ_BCQQ01000281.1 GCF_001552155.1 Actinomadura formosensis NBRC 14204
GGGGGGTGTCCCTATGGGATTCGTCAAGCTGCTCGGGCGGCGGGTTTGCGTGAGGGCTGGTAGGGCTGTTTGTCGCGGAGCATGGCGTAGATGACATCGCTGCGGCGGCGGGCCAGGCAGATGAGGGCGGCGTTGTGTTTCTTGCCCTCGGCTCGCTTGCGGTCGTAGTAGGCCCTGCTCAGCGGGTCGGAGAGGGAGGCGAACGCCGACAGGAACATGGCGCGTTTGAGGGCCTTGTTGCCGCCCTTGGGTGGGTGTTCGCCCTTGATGGAGGATCCGGAGCGGCGGGTGACGGGCGCCAGTCCGGCGTAGGCGGCCAGGTGTCCGGGGGTCGCGAACGCTGTGATGTCGCCGATCTCCAGCAGGATTCGTGCGCTGGTCCTGATCCCGATGCCGGGCATCGAGATCAGGACCCCGGCGAGAGGGTGGGCATCGAGGATCTCCTCCACCTGGGCCGCGACCTGGTCGCGTTGGTCGTGGACTGATCGCAGGGATCGGGCCAGGTGGGGCAGGACGGTCGCGGCCGCGGCGGTGCCGGGAACCACGACGGTCTGGGCGTCCAGGGCCGTGGTGACCGCCTCGATCAGGCGTCCGGCCATGCGCGGTGCCAGCGGCCGGGTGGTGGCCAGCAGCTGGTCGGCGGTGGCGGCGCGCAGCCCGTCCGGGCCGCCGTAGGTGATCAGCAGCTCCAGCGCGGCGGGGTGGTGCAGCCGTGGTCCCAGGGCCCTCTCCAGGGCGGGGTGGATGGTGACCAGCAGCCCGCGGATCCGGTTGACCAGCCGGGTTGATTCGCCTGCCAGGTCGTCGTCGAACCCGACCAGGACCTCCAGCTCGGCCAGGGTTTCCTGGCCGGTGTCGACGCGGCGCAGGGAGTGCGGGAGGGTGCGGGCGGCGTCGGCGATGATGTAGGCGTCGCGGGCGTCGGTCTTGGCGTTGCCGGGGTGCAGGTCGGCCAGGCGCCGCATGGTCAGGCCGGGCAGGTAGGCGACCTGGCAGCCCTGGTCCCGGGCGACGGCGACGGGCAGCGCACCGATCGAGGCGGGCTGATCGACCACCACCAGTACCCGGCCGCGGCGGCCGAGCTGGGTGAACAGGGTGCGTAGCCGCTGTTCGTCGTTGGGCAGGGGCTTGTCGTGCAGCTTCTTGCCGGAGGGGTCCAGGGCGCAGGCGTGGTGTTCGCCCTTGCCGACGTCCAACCCCAAAAACACCGCGTACTCGACGCTCACGTCTACCTCGATCCGGGGTGTTTGGCCTGGTCACAAGTCCTGGCGACGGCTGCCGGCATCCACGTTACGGCGAGACGATCACTTCGTCACAGAAGGTGCCTTGTCCCTATGAGCGGTCCACCGACGCCACCCGGGCCCGGTGACAACACCCCCCGGATCATGCCTGCGACAGGGGGCTTGAGTCATGCCGGGCCGGGTGACCTGGCTCCCCACCGTGGCGGGGACGTGAAAACGGTAACGGGG
>NZ_BCQQ01000282.1 GCF_001552155.1 Actinomadura formosensis NBRC 14204
CCGCACTGGTTCAAGACGGCGGTGTTCTACGAGGTGTCGGTGCGCGGGTTCGCCGATTCCAACAACGACGGCTACGGCGACCTGCGCGGGCTGATCTCCCGCCTGGACCACCTGCAATGGCTGGGCATCCAATGCCTGTGGCTGCTGCCCATCTACCAATCCCCCCTCAAAGACGGCGGCTACGACATCTCCGAATACACCCAGATCCTCCCCGAATTCGGAGAACTCGGCGACTTCGTGGAACTCATCGAACAAGCCCACGCCCGCGGCATCCGCGTGATCGCCGACCTGGTCATGAACCACACCTCCGACCAGCACCCCTGGTTCCAGGCCTCCCGCACCGACCCCACCGGCCCCTTCGGCGACTTCTACGTCTGGGCCGACGACGACACCGGCTACCCCGACGCCCGCGTCATCTTCATCGACACCGAATCCTCCAACTGGACCTACGACCCCATGCGCGGCCAGTACTACTGGCACCGCTTCTTCTCCCACCAACCCGACCTCAACTACGACAACCCCGCCGTCCAAGACGCCATGCTGGAAAACCTGCGCTTCTGGCTGGACCTGGGCATCGACGGCTTCCGCCTGGACGCCGTCCCCTACCTGTACGCCCGCGAAGGCACCAACTGCGAAAACCTCCCCGAAACCCACACCTACCTCAAACGCGTCCGCGCCGAAGTCGACCGCCTCTACCCCGACCGCGTCCTGCTCGCCGAAGCCAACCAATGGCCCGACGACGTCGTGGAATACTTCGGCGACCCCGCCGCCGGCGGCGACGAATGCCACATGGCCTTCCACTTCCCCGTCATGCCCCGCATCTTCATGGCCGTCCGCCGCGAACAACGCTACCCCATCTCCGAAATCATGGCCCAAACCCCCAAAATCCCCGAATCCTGCCAATGGGGCATCTTCCTCCGCAACCACGACGAACTCACCCTGGAGATGGTCACCGACGAAGAACGCGACTACATGTACACCGAATACGCCAAAGACCCCCGCATGAAAGCCAACATCGGCATCCGCCGCCGCCTGGCCCCCCTCCTGGACAACGACCGCAACCAACTCGAACTGTTCACCGCCCTGCTGCTGTCCCTGCCCGGCTCCCCCGTCCTGTACTACGGCGACGAAATCGGCATGGGCGACAACATCTGGCTCGGCGACCGCGACGCCGTCCGCACCCCCATGCAATGGACCCCCGACCGCAACGCCGGATTCTCCGCCTGCGACCCCGCCCGCCTGTACCTGCCGGTCATCATGGACCCCATCTACGGCTACCAGGCCGTCAACGTCGAAGCCCAGGCCAACAACCCCGGATCCCTGCTGCACTGGACCCGCAAAATGATCGAGATCCGGCAACGCCACCCCGTCTTCGGCGTCGGCTCCTACGTCGAACTGTCCGCCTCCAACCCCTCCGTCCTGGCCTTCACCCGCGAGATC
>NZ_BCQQ01000283.1 GCF_001552155.1 Actinomadura formosensis NBRC 14204
CCGGGCGGCCAGGCCGCGGCGCGGCGCGCCCGCCGCGCCGCCCGCGCCCTCGGCACCGGAGGGAGCCGGGGCGGTCTTCTCCGCGATGCTCATTTGCGCTCCTGCCGGATTCGCCGGATGTTGAACAGCATGGCGGGCAGCACGAGCACGAACAGCAGCACGGCGATGGCGCTGCCCGCGCCCTGGTCGTTGCCGCCGCCGAACGACACCGTCCACATCTGCAGCGCCAGCACGTTGGCGTTCGGGTCACCGCCGCCGATGATGTAGACGAGGTCGAAGACCTTCAGGACGTTGATGACCAGCGTCACCAGCACCACCATGAGGACGGGCGCGAGCAGCGGGATCGTCACCCGGCGGAACACCTGCCACTCGGTGGCGCCGTCCACCCGGGCCGCCTCCAGCGCGTCGCGCGGGATGGCGGCGAGGCCGGCGGCGATCAGCACCATCGCGAACCCGGACCACACCCACAGGTACGACCCGATGATCGCGGGCGTGATCAGCGTGCCGCCGAGCCACTCCGCGCCCCGGTAGGCGGCGGTGAAGTTGTCCTCGGGCAGCCGGATCGTGTACGTCCCGTCCGGGACCTTCCTCATCGTGAACGTGCCGTCGGCCCCGGTGGTGGCCTTGGCGACCACCTTGCCGTCCTTCACCGCCTCGACCCTGACGCCGGGCAGCCCGGTCTCTCCCGCGTTCGGGACGTTCCGCTGCCCGCCGCCGCCCCTGGTGAAGTCGAACCAGACCGTCCCGGCCAGTTGCCCCGGCTCGGCGGCCGGCGGCTGCGCGGCCGGCGCGGCGTCCTTCGGCAGGTACTGCTGCTGGATCTTCAGCAGCGGGACGAACGCGCTCTGCCCGGCCCGGAAGGACCCGGAGGTGACCACGGCGCCGCCGTCCGCGCGGACGAGCGCGTCCCCGCCGGTGCGGGGCCCGGCGCCCGGGTAGGTCGTGTCCTGCGCGAACGTGTCGTGCAGCGCGACCAGCGCCGCGTTCGCGACGCCCTTGTCGGGGTCCTGCTGGTACACCAGCCGGAAGATCACGCCGGAGGCGAGGAACGAGATCGCCATCGGCATGAACACCACGAGCTTGAACACCGTCGCCCACCGGATCCGCTCGGTCAGGACGGCGAACACCAGCCCGATGACGGTGACCACGGTCGGGGCCACCACCACCCAGATCGCGGTGTTGCGCACCGCGACGAGGTTGTCGTGCCCCTTGAAGACCCCCGTGTAGTTGTCGACGCCGACGAACGAGCCGCCCGAGGCGTCGAAGAAGCTGCGGATCACCGAGTACACGATCGGGTAGACCACGAGGAAGCCGAGCAGCAGCAGCGCCGGCAGCAGAAACGTCATGGCGAGCCACGACGGCGGGGCCGGCCGCTCGCGCCCGCGGCGGGCGCCGGAGCGGGCGGCCGGTACGTCGACGGCGGCGGC
>NZ_BCQQ01000284.1 GCF_001552155.1 Actinomadura formosensis NBRC 14204
CGAGAAGTTGCTGGTCCCGCCGAGTGATGTCGGCTGGCAACTGGAGACGACGGCGCGGACGGGGACTCTGGAGGACATCGTCCTCGCCCCGACGAGCCATCACGGTGATCCGCTTCATCCGGATCACGTGCGCATTCGGACCCATGCCGCCGGGCTCAATTTCCGTGACGTGCTCGTGTCACTCGGAATGGTCAATCACCGCGCGCCCATTGGCGGCGAGGAAGCGGGTGTGGTCATCGAAGTGGGCGAGAACGTCCGGTCGTTCAAGCCAGGCGACCGGGTGACCGGTCTGTTCACCCACGGCGGTATCAGCCCGACCGCGACCACCGATCACCGGCTGGTCATGCGGATCCCCGACCACTGGACCTGGCCGCAGGCCGCGACCATCCCGGTCGCCTTCCTCACCGCGTACCACGGCCTGATCACCCTGGCGAACCTGCAACCCGGACAGAAAGTCCTCATCCACACCGCCACCGGCGGCGTCGGCCTGGCCGCCCTGCAAATCGCCCGCCTGCACGGCGCCGAAATCTACGCCACCGCCAGCCCCCACAAATGGCCCACCCTCCACCAGCAGGGCCTGGACGACGACCACATCGCCAACAGCCGCACCACCGACTACGAGCACCACTTCCGCGCCACCGCGCCCGACGGCATCGACATCGTCCTCAACAGCCTCGCCCACGACCACACCGACGCCTCACTTCGCCTCCTCAACCCCCACGGCCATTTCATAGAAATGGGAAAGACCGACATACGAACCCCCGATCAACTCACCCACCACCCCGACATCCACTACCAAGCCTTCGACCTCCTCGACAACGGAACACCCCACCTCCAACAACTCATCACCACCCTCCAGCAGCACTTCACCAACAACACCCTGCACCCCCTCCCCGCCACCGATCACCCGATCACCCACACGCACCAAGCCATCCGCACCCTCTCCCATGCACGCCACATCGGAAAGATCACCCTCACCCTCCCCACGCCACCTGCCACCACCAAGACCACGACTCTCATCACCGGCGGCACCGGAACCCTCGGCGCGTTGGTCGCCCAACACCTCATCGCCCAACACGACGCCGCACGCCTGCTCCTCACCAGCAGGCAAGGACCCGATGCCCCCGGCGCCCAACAACTCAAGGAACACCTCGAAGGCTTGGGCGCCCAGGTCACCATCGCGGCCTGCGACGCCGCCGCCCCCGACGCGCTGGCCGAACTCCTCGCCGCCATTCCTGACGACCGTCCACTGAAGACCGTCATCCACGCCGCCGGGATCCTGGACGACGCGCCCCTGGAGAACCAGACACCCGAACGCCTCGCGGCAGTGCTCCGGCCCAAGGTCGACGCCGCGTGGAACCTGCACGAACAGACCAAGAACCTCGACCTGGACGCGTTCGTACTCTTCTCCTCCGC
>NZ_BCQQ01000285.1 GCF_001552155.1 Actinomadura formosensis NBRC 14204
GTAGCGAGTCGCACCGACTCCGAGGCGGGACTCCAACGGCTCGTCTCGGAGCACTCACCCCCGGCTGCTTCGTTGACTTGCGGCGTGTTGTTGTTACGGCAGGGCGGATAACAACAACACGCCGCAAGTCAACGTGTCCGGGGACGGGGGCGGCGGCGCGGCTGTTCGAGCGCTACGTCTGGCAGACGTATCCGTGCGTCTCCAGCCCCTCGGAGACGTAGAGTCCTTCGGCGGCGCTGCCCCGAGACGCTTGGAGCACCTTGACCTCGGCGCCACGGGCATGCCCCCAGGCCATCGACGCCCGCCAGAGGCTCCGGCCGTGACCGCGGCCCCGGTACTCGGGGTGGACGGCGAAGTAGGCGGGCTGCTGGATCGTGCGGCCGTCCGGCCCCGCGACGGTCGTGAGTGGATCGACCGCTCCGACGATCCGATCGTCGGAGACCGTGACGAGGGTCGGGCCGTCTTCGCGCCCGGCCTTCATCCGCTGGTAGAGGAACTGGAAGCCCTCCGGCCCGATCTCGTCGGCGAATGCGCCGAAGGTGTCGGCGGCCGGGCAGTCCGTGAGGGGCTGGACGCTGCGCGCCGGTCGCTCGTCGTCGGCGGAGAAGCGTTTGACCATCACCCTGCCGCGTGCCCCGTCCGGACGGTAGGAGAACCAGATCACCCTGCTGCCGGCCTCGGCGCCGTGGGACTCCGCCAACCGCTCGCCCAAGCGCACCAGCGCGGGGAGGTCGGGCTCCTCGGCGCTGTAGTAGTAGACCTTCGCCAGGCCGCCGCCGCGCGTGCTCAGCGCGGGGACGATCGTCTCCGCGGCCGTGTGGACGATGTCGCCGACGAGGACCCGTTCGTCCTTGGTGGCCGTCCACCGGCGGTCCTTGTCGAAGGGAAGGAACCGGCCGGTGTGCGCAACGTCGAGAACGGCGTCGAACAGGTCGGCGCCGACGGTCTCAGGGGGCATCGGGCCGAGCGTCGGAACATAAGGGACGCGTATCACGGGCTCAAGCCAGTCACGGCGGAATCCCATGTCCCGAAGGTTAGCGAGCGCCCCACATGGCGAGCCCCGGATCACCGAAACGGTCCGGGGCCTGATCAGGGGCGGCCAGGAGCTAGAACGGGTTGTCGTCCCCGGCCGCGCAGGAGCACTTGTTCCCCTCTGGCAGGTCGGCGCAGGCCACGTACATCACCCCGAGCGCCTCCGAGCCGGACGAGACGGCCGGGGGCGCTCGGGTGATGTGCGTCGAGGTCGGCGAGCTTGTCAGCGGCGTTGGCATCAGGGACTCCAAGGACCCGGATGGTGGGCGGTTGACCGTGACTGGTGACCAGTTCGTCCGTCTGCTTCAGCGCATCAAGGCGGGATCACTCGACCGCCC
>NZ_BCQQ01000286.1 GCF_001552155.1 Actinomadura formosensis NBRC 14204
CCCAGCAGCGGTTCACCGAGTTCGAGGCCGAGTGGGGCGACCGCTACCCGGCGGTGATCCGGTTGTGGCGGGACGCCTGGCCCACGTTCACCCCGTTCCTGGCGTTCCCGCCGAGATCCGCAAGGTCATCTACACCACCAACGCGATTGAGAGCCTGAACGCCCGGTTCCGCCAGGCCACCCGCCGACGGGGGCACTTCCCCTCCGAGCAGGCCGCACTCAAAGTGCTCTACCTGGTCATCCGCCAGCCGCTGAAGAACCGGCCGAACGTCACCGGCAAAACCCCCGGCTGGAAGGCCGCCCTGAACGCCCTGGCGCTGCACTACGGTGACCGCATCACCCTGAACTGAAAGCTGATCACCACCTCACCCACAGACTTTCAGACACTCCCCTCCAGCGTTCGGCCCGGCCAGATCACCAAGCTCTACCGCGACCTCGTCACCGTGGGAGGTCGAAAGGGTGAGGGCCTCTCGCCTCGGACGGTCGCGCACGTGCACTCGGTGCTTCGGAAGGCGTTCGGCGACGCTGTCCGGGTTGATGAGCTGATCGCGTCCAACCCCACGGAACGCGCGAAGCGGCCTCGGCTCCATCACGGTGAGCCGGGAAAGGTCTGGACGCCTGCACAGCTCCGGGCCTTCCTCGTCTCCGCTGAGGGCCATCGGCTGTCGGCCTTCTTCCACCTGGCCGCCTACACCGGTGCTCGCCGCGGTGAGCTGCTCAACCTGCGGTGGCCGGACGTCGACCTCGACGGGGCCTCGATCCAGATCAAGGGGTCGGTGGGGTTCGTCGCCGGCGAGCGCATCGAGGGGACGACCAAGAGCGGCCGGTCTCGCGTCGTGAGCCTCGACCTCGGCACGGTCGACGTCCTCAAGGCCCATCGGAAGCGCCAGCTCGCCGACAAGCTCAAGGCCGGTGAGTTCTGGAAGGGCGCCGAAGACGGCCACGTGTTCGCCACGGGATGGGGTGAGCCGGTGCACCCGGACACGGTCTCGTCCCTTATGGCCACGCTGATCAAAGAGCACAACGCAGCGGACGGCGTAACGCCTCTCCCCCACGCAAGACTGCACGACCTCCGCCACGTCCACGCGACGACTCTGCTCCTGGCGGGCGTTCCCGTACACGTCGTCGCGGCCCGGCTTGGGCACGCTGACCCGGCGATCACGCTGCGGGTCTACGCGCACGTCGTCAACGAGCAGCTCGCCGAAGCGGCCACGATCTTCGCGGACAGGATCGACGGCGCGGCGTAGTCGGCTGTTAGCAAACCCGTTAGCAAAAGCCCCCTTCCAACACCCGGAAGGGGGCTTTGAGCTGGGAGCCGGCGAGGGGACTTGAACCCCTAACCTTCTGTTTACAAG
>NZ_BCQQ01000287.1 GCF_001552155.1 Actinomadura formosensis NBRC 14204
CGGCGGGCGGCGGCCTCCGCGTAGCCGTGGTCGAGCAGCTTCCCGGCGAACAGGTCGGCCAGGAGCGACATGGAGGCGTCGGGCCGCCGCCGGGCGGGCGGGCGTGCCGGTCCGTCCGGACGGGGGTCACCGGGGTCGTCCCGTCGTGCGTTCACCGCCTCATCATGCACCGCCCCATGATGGCAAGGACCGGCGAACCGGACACGGGTCAGGTGGTGGCGGGGCGGAGACCGATGTGCAGGGCCAGTCCGGCGAGGACGGAGCCCATCAGGTACCGCTGGACGCGCTGCCAGCCGGGCCGGCGTGCCAGGAAGACGGCGATGCCGCCGGCGCCGAGGACGATGAGGCCGTTGACGATGAGCGCGATGACGCTCTGGACGAGGCCGAGGAGCAGGCTCTGCGCGGCGAGGTGGCCGCGCTCCGGGTCGAGGAACTGCGGCAGCAGCGACACGTACAGGATCGCGATCTTCGGGTTGAGCAGGTTGGTGACCAGGCCCATGGTGAACAGGCGGCGGGGCGGGTCGGCGGGCAGGTCCTTCGGCGCGAACGCGGTCGTCCCGCCCGGCCGCAGCGCCTGCCAGGCGAGCCAGAGCAGGTAGCCCGCGCCGGCCAGCTTGACCGCCGTGTAGAGCGCCGGGACGAGCGTGAAGACCGCGGTGATGCCCGCGGTGGCGGCGGCGAGGTAGACGAGGAATCCCGCGGCGACGCCGCACAGGGAGATCAGCCCGGCGCGGCGGCCCTGCGCCACCGACCGCGATACGAGGTAGATCATGTTGGGTCCGGGCGTGAGGACGAGGCCGAGGGCGACGACGGCGATCGCCGCGGCGGCGCTGAGCGAGATCATTGCACTCCCGATGAAGTCGAATGATCCGATGCTAGAACTCCTCCTTTCTCGGTGCAATAATCTAAATTGATCTCGGTGCAATATAAATGGAGGACGGGTGGAGGACTTTCGCCGGGTCGCCGATCAGGTGGCGGCCGACATCGCGGCGGGCCGGCTGCGCCCCGGTGACCGGCTGCCGCCGCAGCGCGCGTTCGCCCGCCAGCGGGGCATCGCCGCCTCCACGGCGAGCCGCGTGTACCGGGAGCTGGCCGGGCGCGGCCTCGTGGTCGGCGAGGTCGGGCGCGGCACGTTCGTCCGCGCGGCCGAGCGCCCCGCCGTCCCGGCGCTGGCGGAGCCGGCCGGTGCGCCCGTCGACCTTGAGCTGAGCTATCCCCTGGTGCCCGAACAGGGCACGCTGCCGGCCGCCGGGATGGAGCGGCTGCTGCGCCCGGACGTCCTCGCCGCCGCGCTCGGCCCCGCCGGCGTCGCGGGCACCCCCGCCGCC
>NZ_BCQQ01000288.1 GCF_001552155.1 Actinomadura formosensis NBRC 14204
ACGGGAAGGCCGCCCCCAAAGGGTGTGTTCGCCCCCTCTGCGTGCTACCGCTACCCGCACGACCACGGACCGCGGTTCGCTCGACGCGTCGAAGATGGCCCCAAGCGACGGGTCACGCTGCCCGCTAGGTCTAGCGATCACCATCGCTAGACCTAGCGATCTCGCTAGCGGACTATCCGTCCGGTGACCGGCGAACTAGCGACTAGCGGCCCCTACCTGCCCACTCCCGAAAACCGCCCTGACGGCCACTTGTGAGCCCCCTGCCCCTCACCGCTAGGAGACGTCCGGGGAGGGACGACTACCGACGCCCCCTTCTTGGAGGGCTCTCCAGCCAGTAACGGCACGGTCAGGAACGGCTAGGACCGACATGGAAGGCCGCGACTCAGGTCGCGCCGCCGCGACCTCCCCCGACCTGCGTAAACGCCGGTGGCCGCGACCTTCCGCGACCTGCGGCCCTGTCTTGAGCTGCGCGGTCGCGGTCGCGGTTCCCGGCGGCCCTTGCCCGGATCTCCACGCCCAAGGGGCAGGAACCTGCCAACCCGCCGCGCCCCACCACGGCGCAACACGACGCGTCGGGTTCACCTGGTGGGCTCGACGCACACGCCCCCTTGCCGGCCGCCGCGATGGGCGGTTCTCCGAACGTTCCTACGTAGGAGGGCGAAACCATCTCGGCATCTCGGCATCTCGGCAGATGTGGCCGTGAGCTGCGGTGATGGGTGCCGAGATAGAAGAGACGAGGTGCGGGCTATCTCGGCAAACGGGCTCTATCTCTGCAACCGATGCCGAGATGCCGAGATGGGGTGCCCTCAGTGGGGTCTATCTCGGCAACCTGTTAGCCCAGGTCAACCGGCGGTTTTGCAGAGATGCCGAGATGCCGAGATGGTTCCGGGCTCTCCGCAGCACCGTTAGGCGTCGAACCCGGCCGCCCGTGACGCGTTGCATAGGACCGGCGCGATACGACGGCTCTCAGAGCCGCTGTGAACGCATGAGAGCCCTACTCTTACTCCTTTAGTCCTGCCGAGGTGTGTTCGGCGCTCTCGTAGCGTTTCAGCGACCCATCTTCGGCATGGTCACCCCTGCGGCAGTTAATGAACCGGTACAGAGGGGAGCACGGCCAGACACCAAGCGCCGTTTCGGTCTCGATCGCCGTGCAGCGAAAGCCGGAGAGGGCTGAAACATCTCCGCATCTCCGCATCTCCGCAGAATGAACTGCTGACCTGCGGTGACGCGGTGCGGAGATAGAGTCTCGCTGCGGAGAACCATCTCCGTATCTCCGAAGTCTGTAGCCGATCGACTACCTAGAGGTGATGATCGTGCGGAGATG
>NZ_BCQQ01000289.1 GCF_001552155.1 Actinomadura formosensis NBRC 14204
ATAGTACGATCGTATAGAGAACGAACGTTTAGAGTTCGATAGTTCTAAGGAGTGCCGTGAGCGCCCGACGACGCACGAAGATCACTCCGCGCCCCCTGCCCACGACATGGGAGCAGCGGCAAGGTCGCGGCGCCCGGCTGGCGCAGGTGGACGCGCTGCGCGGCTTCGCACTGCTCGGCATCCTGACGGTCAACATCACCTACATGGCCTCCGCCTATCACGGCACCGGCCTGGAGGACCCGGGCCTGGGCGGCCCGCTGAGCGAGGGTGTCCGCCGGCTGGTGGCGGTGCTCTTCGAGACGAAGTTCTTCCTGCTGTTCTCGTTCCTGTTCGGCTACAGCTTCACGCTGCAGATCGACTCGGCCGAGCGACACGGCGCCCGGTTCGCGCCACGCTTCCTGCGGCGCCTGACCGGGCTGTTCGTGATCGGCGTCATCCACGCCGTCGTCCTCTTCCCCGGCGATATCCTCACCCTGTACGCCGTCCTCGGCCTGGTCCTGCTCGCGCTGCGCCGCATCCAGCCCCGCACCGCGATACGGATCGCCCTGGCGCTGCCGGCGGTGACCGCCCTCGGATACGCGCTCCTCGCGCTCGCCGTCGCCCATGCGGGCGGGGCCGGCTCGATCCCCGCGTCCACGGCATCCGCCGCGGCACAGGCGACCGAGGCCCTGCGCGGCGGGCCGGCATCGGTCATCGGCGCCCACCTCCAGGAACTGCCGGACGTGGCAGCCCTGTTGATCTTCTTCCAGGCGCCGTCCGCGCTCGCCGCTTTCCTGCTGGGCCTGGCGGCCGGACGCCGACGCGCCCTCGCGGACACCGACCGGCACCGGCGGCTCCTGCGGCGGCTCCAGTGGGTCGGCTTCACGGCCGGGCTGCTGGGCGGCATCGTGTACGCGAACGCGAACCTGGACCACCCCGAGTCGGCGTACCAGCTTTTCGCCTTGGGCCTCGATGTGATCACCGCTCCCCTGCTGGCCGCCGCCTACGCGGCGACCGTGCTCCGCATGGTCCGCGGCCGCTGCGGCCAGGCCGTGGTCACCGCGCTCGCGCCGGCGGGCCGTATGTCGCTGACCAACTATCTCGGGCAGTCCCTGGTCTGCGCCCTTCTGTTCACCGGCTTCGGGGCCGCGCTGGTCGGCCGCGTCCCGCCCATCGGCGTCGCGGCGATCGCCCTGACCTTGTTCGCGGCGCAGGCAGTGGCCAGTCGATGGTGGCTGCGACACCACGCCTACGGCCCACTGGAGTGGCTGCTGCGTGCCTGGACCACGCTGTCGACACCACCGTGGCGCCCGCGCAGCGAGACACGG
>NZ_BCQQ01000290.1 GCF_001552155.1 Actinomadura formosensis NBRC 14204
AGACGGGATTCCTCCAGCCCGGCACCCGCCAGCCACGCCTGGACGGCGGCCAGCACCCGCGAAGTCAGGGGCAGGGCCGCGTCCGCACCCCCGGCGGTCGCCTGGAGCACCGCCGCCGCGGGCACGTCCCCGCCCAGGGCCGCCACGTCGTCGGCGGTGGCCACCGCCACCCACGCGGGCGCGGGCTCCTCCGCCGCGGCCAGCTCCGTCCAGTCCACCTGGAACAGCGAGGTGGCGCGCACGGTGCTCGCCACCACGGTGCCCGGCCGCCCGGCGGACACCGGCCGCGACACCACCGAGTCCACGGTCACGACCGGGCCGCCGGCCTCGTCCGCCGCCGCCAGCGACACGGCGTCGGGCCCGTTGGGCGCCAGCCGCACCCGCAGCACCGACGCACCCGCGGCGTGCAGCACGAACCCGCGCCAGTCCAGCGGTTGCCGCGGCTCACCGTCGGCGGCACTCAGCAGGGCCGGGTGCAGCGCCGCGTCCAGCAGCGCCGGATGGAGACCGAAACGGCCGGCGTCCGCGACCAGTTCCTCGGGCAGGGCGATCTCGGCGAACAGCTCCTCGCCGCGCCGCCACACCGCCCGCACGCACCGCAGTGCCCGCCCGTAGGCGAACCCTCGCCGGGCCAGGTCGCCGTAGAGGTCGTCGGCATCCATGGCGAGCTCCCGCGCACCGGGCGGCGGCCATGCGGCCGCGTCGAACGGCTCCCGGTTCGCAGGCGTGGTCAGCAGCTGCCCGGTGGCGTGCCGGGTCCACACGTCCGCGCCGTCCTCGCTCAGGGAGTACACGTCCACCGTGCGCGAGCCGTCGTCGGCCGGGCCGCTCAGCACGACCTGCACCCGCACACCGCCGTGCTCGGGCAGCACGAGCAGGTTCTCGACCACCAGCTCGCCGAGGACGGCGCACCCGGCCTCGTCACCGGCGCGCACGGCCAGCTCCACGAGCCCGGCGCTCGGCACGACCACGACACCGCCGATGGTGTGGTCCGCGAGCCACGGATGCGATCGCACCGACAGCCGCGAGGTGAACACCAGCCCGCCGGACCGCGGCAGCGGCACCACCGCGCCCAGCATCGGGTGGTCGGCGCCGGCCAGCCCGAGCGACGGCGCGTCCGTCGCCGCCCCGGCCGGGTGGAGCCAGTAGTGCCGGTGGTCGAAGGCATAGGTCGGCAGATCCACCGGCCCAGGGACCCGTGGGAGCACACCGCTCCAGTCGAGCGTGACACCCCGGACGAACAGCTCGGCCATCGACGTCAGCAGCCGCCGCATCCCACCGTCCTCCCGCCGCAGCGACCCC
>NZ_BCQQ01000291.1 GCF_001552155.1 Actinomadura formosensis NBRC 14204
CCCGGCACCCGCTGTTCCAGGTCATGCTGACGCTGCAGAACAACCCGGAGGCGTCGGTCGAGCTGCCCGGCCTGCACGTCGCCGTCGAGCCGGTGGACGCCGGAGTCGCCAAGTTCGACCTGGAGTTCCTGCTGGAGGAAGCCCGCGACGGCTCCGGCGCGTTCGCGGGGACCCTCGAATACGCCCTCGACCTGTTCGACCGGGACACCGCCGAGCGGCTCGCCGGCTGGTTCCGGCGGACGCTCGACGCCGCGGTCGCGTCGGGCGGCGCCGTCACCGTGGAGGGTCTCGACCTGCCGGGCGTCGCCGTCCCCGAGGAGGGACCGGCGGAGAAGCGGCTCGTCGCCTACGTCGTCGCCGCGCCCGGCCAGACGCTCGACCCGGTGGAGCTGCGCGCCCACATCCGGGAGAGCCTGCCCGAGTCGATGGTGCCCGCCGCCGTCGTCGTCCTGGACGAGATGCCGCTCACCCCGAACGGCAAGGTCGATGTCAAGGCGCTGCCGAAGCCGGAACTGACGATCGTCCCGGCGACCGCGTACCGGGCCCCCGCCGGGGAGACCGAGGAGAGCGTCGCCGCCGTCTTCGCCGAACTGCTCGGCGTGGACCGGGTCGGCGCCGACGACGACTTCTTCGCGCTCGGCGGCAACTCCCTCATCGCGATGCGGGTCGTCAGCCGCGTGCGCCGCGCGCTGAACGTGGAGCTGCCCGTCCGGGCGCTGTTCGAGGCGCCGACCGTCGCGGGTCTCGCCGCGCTGCTCGGCGGCGGCGCCCGGCCCGGACGCCCGGCGCTGGGGCCACGTGAGCGGCCGGAGGTGATCCCGCCGTCGCACGCGCAGCAGCGGCTCTGGTTCCTCAGCCGGTTCGAGGGACCGTCGGCCACCTACAACATGCCGGCCGCGCTGCGCATCCGCGGCCCCCTGGACGTGGCCGCGCTCCGCGCCGCCGTCGGCGACCTGGTGGAACGGCACGAGACGCTCCGCACGATCCTGCCGGACGCCGGGGGAGCGCCGCGCCAGCTCGTCCTCGACCCGGCCGCCGCCCGGCCCGAGCTGGAGGTCACCGAGACGACCGAGGCGGAGCTGCCGACGCGGCTCGCCATGGCCGCCGGGTACGCCTTCGACATCACCGCCGAGCCGCCGCTGCGCACCCACCTGTTCCGGGTCGGGCCGGAGGAGCATGTGGCGCTGCTGCTCATGCACCATGTCGGCGGCGACGGCTGGTCGATGGCCCCGCTCGCCCGCGACTTCATCACCGCCTACGCGGCGCGGGCCGGGGGCACGGCCCC
>NZ_BCQQ01000292.1 GCF_001552155.1 Actinomadura formosensis NBRC 14204
AGCGCCTCTGTGTGTCAAGCGGCTCGGGTGAGGTGGTTGCGTTGGTCGCGTTTCATGATCCGGTAGACCACGTTGGACAGCCGTCTCTTCAGGGCCCGGCGAGCTTCCGCAGGGGTCTTCCCTTCTGCGATTTTGCGCAGGTAGTAGTCCTGGCCGCGTCCGCCGTCGCGGATCTGGCAGACGGCGATGATGTGCAGGACGGAGTTGAGTGCGCGGTTGCCGCCGGTGTTGAGCCGGTGCCGGACGTTGTTGCCGCTGGAGGCGTCCAGGGGTGCGCTGCCGGTGTAACTGGCGAAGTGGTGCTCGGTGGGGAACCGGTTGACGTCGCCGACGTGGCCGATGACCTTGGCGGCCAGCACGGTGCCCAGGCCGGGCAGGGTGGTGAGCGTGGTGCCGGTCGCGGCCAGGGCGTCACGCATCTGGGCTTCGTTGTCCTTGACCTGCCGGTCCAGACGTCGCAGGTCGGCCAGCAGATCGCGGGCGATGTCGCGGCGGCAGGCGTCGGTCGCGGTCGCAGGGCGGACGGTCTTCATGGCCGCGGCGGTCTTGTCGGCGGACAGGCCGGTCGGCGCGCCTCCGGGAATCAGGTCGCGCAGAACGGCGTGCAGCCGGTTCAGCACACGGGTGCGTTCGCAGACCAGGTCGTCGTGCCGTTCGGTCAGCAGCCGCAGGATCGTGGTCTGGTCCTCGGGTTCGACAGCTCGCAGGTCCTGCCGGAACAGGGCGGCTTGGGCGACGTGGAGGGCGTCCTTGGCGTCGGTCTTGCGGTCACCGCCGGTGGCCAGCAGCCGCGCCCGGGCCGACAGGGTGGAGGGCACGTCCACCACGTTCTCGTCGGCGGCGGCCAGTTGCTGGGCGAGGGTTCGGCCCAGCCCGCGGGCACCTTCGACGGCGAAGCGGCGTTCGGGCCACTGCCGGCACCAGCGCATCAACTGGCCGAAGGTGCCGGCGTTGACGGCGAACCGGCGCTGGGCCACCTGGCGGCCCGCAGGGTCGACGGCGACGGCGGTGTGGGACGACTTGTGGGGATCGACACCGATCAGGATCACGGGCTGGCCTCGCGCTCGACAGGACGGGGAAGGGAGTGCGGTGGGCATCCTGACTTGAAGCCACTGCATTGCCTTCATGCCTCTGTCGAGCCACACCGCGCGGGTGCCGGCCGGCGGCGGCACGCTATCAGTGAGCCAGCCCACGCGGGGCGGCAAGGAGCACTGCGGGCCCGTGCCGACCGGCACCCTGGACGCTACGGCTGCAGACCGCGCGCCCGGGTCGATTCAACAAGTC
>NZ_BCQQ01000293.1 GCF_001552155.1 Actinomadura formosensis NBRC 14204
GCGGCGTTGACATCGCGGTCGTGGACCGCGCCGCACTGGCAGGCCCACTCGCGGATGTTCAGCGGCATGGATTCGGTGACCGTCCCGCACGCCGAGCAGAGCTTGGAGGAGGGGAACCAGCGGTCGATCTTCGCGAAGGTGCGGCCGTACCGTTGCGCCTTGTATTCGAGCATCGACACGAACTGGGACCAGCCCGCGTCGTGCACGGACTTGGCCAGCCGGGTGCGGGCCAGACCGTTCACCGCGAGGTTCTCCACGTAGACCGCTTGGTTGTCGCGGATCAGTTGTGTGGAGAGCTTGTGGTGATGGTCCCGCCGCACATCGGCCACGCGGGCGTGCAGCCGCGCGACCCTCGCGGCGGCCTTCCGCCGGTTCGCCGAGCCCTTCTGCTTGCGCGACAGCGCCTGCTGGGCTTTGCGCAACCGGCGTTCGGCGCGGCGCAGGAACTTCGGGCCGGTGATCTTCCGGCCGTCCGAGGTCACCGCGAAATGCGTCAACCCCAGATCGATCCCGACCTCCGCCGCCACCTCCGGCAGGGGTTCGCCCGTCGTCTCGACGACGAAGGAGGCGAAGTACCGTCCGGCCGCGTCCTTGATCACCGTCACGCTCGACGGCTCCGACGGCAGCGGACGGGACCAGCGCACCCGCACGTCCCCGATCTTGGGCAGGCGCAGCTTCCCGCCCGGCGTGACCGTGAAGCGGGCGTTGCGGGTGAACCGGATCGCCTGCCGCCCGTCCTTGCGGGACCGGAACCGGGGTGGTGCGACCCGGCGGCCTTTGCGCTTGCCCGACACCGAGGCGAAGAAGTTGCGGTAGGCGGTGTTCAGGTCCGCCAGGGCCTGCTGGAGCACCACGGCCGACACCTCGCCCAGCCACGCCCGCCCGGTGGTCTTCTTCGCCTGCGTGATGACCAGCTTGGACAGATCCCCGTCCGGCAGGTACGGCAGCCCGGCCGCATGCGCATCCCCGCGGACGCGGAGAGCGTCGTTGAACACCACCCGCGCACACCCGAACGCCCTCGCCAGCGCCTGCTGCTGGCCAGGGGTCGGGTAGAGCCGGAAGTTGTACCTGAGCCGCACTCGTGAATCGTACATCCATGTACATAGAAGTTCGTGCTTGTACACTGACGCGCATGGAGTCGGAAGAGATGAGCGTCGCCGACGCACGCCGCCAGTTCGCCGACGTCCTCAACGACGCCGCCGTCCGAGGACGCATCACCTACATCACCAACCGGGGCCGCCGCATCGCCGCGATCGTCCCCGTCCCCATCGCCGAAACCGCCGA
>NZ_BCQQ01000294.1 GCF_001552155.1 Actinomadura formosensis NBRC 14204
GAGCCGCGCCTCCGCGATCTCGGCGAGCCACACCTGCACGACGTCCAGCACCCGGCACGTCAGCGCCAGCGCCGCGTGCGAGTCGCCCCCGCCCACCGCCTCCAGGACCGCCACCGCGGGCACGTCCCCGCCCAGGGCCGCCACGTCGTCGGCGGTGGCCACCGCCACCCACGCGGGCGCGGGCTCCTCCCGCGCCGGAGGCAGTTCGGTCCAGTCCACCCGGAACAGCGCATCGCCGGCCGCCGTGTCCGCCGCCGTCTCCAGCCGCGCGGCGGACACGGCCCGCAGCACCAGAGAGTCCATCGTCAGGACCGGGCCGCCGGTCTGGTCGGATGCCTCGACGGTCATCATGTCCGGACCGCACCGCGCGACCCGGACCCGCAACGCCGACGCACCGACGGCATGCAGCGTCAACCCGTTCCAGGCGAACGGCATCACCGACTGCCCGGATCGCTCCTCCGCGGCCGCGGCTGCGATCGTTCCGGTCTGTAGGGCCGCGTCCAGCAACGCTGGATGGATGCCGAACCCGGCGGCACCCTCCCGGTGCTCGTCGGGCAGGGCGACCTCGGCGAAGACCTCCTCGCCGCGCCGCCACACCGTGCGCACGCCCTGGAACAGCGGCCCGTAGGCGTAGCCGCGCTCAATCAGGTCGGCGTAGAAGGTCCCGGCCTCGACCTCCCGCGCCCCCGGCGGCGGCCACGAGGTGAAGTCGAACCCGGCGCCGCTACCCGGGGTCGCCGACAGCACACCGGTGGCGTGCCGGGTCCACACGTCCGCGCCGTCCTCACGCTGCGAGTACACGTCCACTGTGCGCGCCCCGGTGTCGTCAGGCCCGCTCACCGCGACCTGCAGCCGAACCCCGCCGTGCTCAGGTACCACCAGCGGCGCCTCGGTCACGAGCTCGTCCAGCACCGGGCACCCGGCCTCGTCGCCGGCACGCAGGGCCAGCTCGACCAGCCCGGTGCCGGGGAAGAGCACCATGCCGCCGATCGCGTGGTCGGCCAGCCAGGGATGCGTCCGCAACGAGAGACGTGAGGTGAACACCAGGCCGTCGGACCGCGGCAGCCGCACGACCGCACCGAGCAGCGGGTGGCCCGCCGCCGCCTGCCCCAGCGACGCGACGTCGGCCCGCTCGTCCGGCTGGAGCCAGTAGTGCCGGTGGTCGAAGGCGTAGGTCGGCAGGTCCACATGCCGGGAGGTCGCACCACTCGGCAGAATCCCGGCCCAGTCCAGGGGGACGCCGCGGACGAACAGTT
>NZ_BCQQ01000295.1 GCF_001552155.1 Actinomadura formosensis NBRC 14204
CCGGGCATCCCGCGGTCGCCGCGGGAGGTCCGGCGGCGGCCCGCCGGCGCGTCCGGGGCGGCCGGGCGGCCGGCGCTGCCGAAACGCGTCCGGCAGGAGAACATGGTGTCCCAACTGCGCGAAGACCCCGCCGCCGAGCCCAGGTCCGCCCCCGAACCGCGTCCCGGCCGGTCGCCCGAGGAGTTGCGGTCGATGATGTCGTCCATCCAGCAGGGCACCCGGCGCGGTCGTGCCGACGCCCTCGACAACGAGGAATCGTGACGGACCATGACCGGTTCCGGCAGCGAATGGCTCGATGACGAGGCGGGCCCGATCGTCCGGTCCTACGCGCTCACCCGCGGGCGCGCCCGGCCCGCGACCGGCGAGCCCTTCGACATGATCACGATCGTGACGACGGCGGCGCGGCCCCGGGCGGGCACGCCCGGCATCGGCCCCGAGCATCTCGACATCCTGGAGATGTGCGGGCAGCCGCAGCCGGTGGCCGAGATCTCGGCGCGGATGAAACTTCCCCTGGTCGTCGTGCGCGTCCTGCTCGGCGACCTGCTGCACCACCGGCTCATCACCGCCGCCCGCCCCCAACAGGAGAGCCCGCTCTCCAAGGAACGTCTGCTGAGAGAAGTGCTCCATGGTCTCCAAGCCCTCTGAGAACGCGGTCGCCGAGGGGAACGGGGGACACGCCCCGGCGACCCCGGTCGCGGTGAAGATCCTCATCGCCGGGGGATTCGGGGTCGGCAAGACGACGCTGGTCGGCGCCGTCAGCGAGATCCGGCCCCTGCAGACCGAGGAACTGCTCACCGACCAGAGCCTCGGCGTCGACGACACCGAGGGCGTCGAGCAGAAGACCACCACCACGGTCGCGATGGACTTCGGCCGCATCACGATCCGCGACGGCCTCGTCCTGTACCTGTTCGGCACGCCCGGCCAGGACCGCTTCTGGTTCATGTGGGACGAGCTGTCGTTCGGCGCGCTCGGCGCCGTCGTCCTCGCCGACACGCGCCGGCTCGCCGACTGCTTCCCCGCCGTCGACTACTTCGAGAACCGCGGGCTGCCGTTCGTCATCGCCGTCAACTGCTTCGACGACGGCTACGACTACACCCCCGAGGAGATCCGGGAGGCGCTCGACCTCGGCGACCACACCCCCGTGGTGCTCTGCGACGTACGGGAACGCGCGTCCGGGAAGGAGGTCCTGACGACCTTGGTGAAGCACTTGCTGACCGTCCATCAGGCGCAGAACCCGGCCGGCGTCTCCCTCG
>NZ_BCQQ01000296.1 GCF_001552155.1 Actinomadura formosensis NBRC 14204
GCCCGCCTGCGCCGCCGCGAGCGCGACATGCCGGGCGTGGAACACCATGGCGAACTGCACGACGACGAGCATCACCAGGATGAGGATCGGCGTGAGCAGCGCCCACTCCATCGACGACGCGCCGGCATCGGACCGCAGGAGGGACGCCGCTCGTTCCCGGGGCGCCATCGCGGTCAGCCCGTGTTGATGCTGTTGGCCTTGTCCTGGATCTTTTTCTGGATCACCGCGCCGATCGTGATCGCGATCAGCGCGAGGATCGCGGTGATGATCGCCCACTCGATCGCGGACGCGCCGCGGCTGCGTTCCTCCTCCGACCGGAGCCGTGCCAGCCGGGCGCCGAGCACGGCGCGCAGGTAGGTGATCGCCGGGTCGTTCAGCGGGTTGAGCGGATTCATCGAAACCTCCACGGGGTTCGGGGGCGGGCCCTGGATGCGGGAGTCATGACGCGAGCACCCGCATCAGGGCCGGATAGGCGAGGAAGATCAGGAATCCGGCGCACAGGAACAGCTGCGCGACGAGCATCGACTGGGAGCGCTCGCCCGCCTTGCCCTCCAGCTCCGACAGCTCCCGGCTGCGCATGGACGCGGCGCGGGCGGCGAGCGACTTGCGGATCTGCGCGCCGTCGTCGGAGACGAGCGCGAGCGCCCCGGCGAGGTCGCGCAGCTCGGCGATGTCGAGTTCCTCGCCGAGCCGGCCGAGCGACTGCCAGGGCGTCTGCCCGGTGATGCGGGCGTTGGACAGGGCGTCCCGGATGCGGTGCATGGCCCAGCCCTCGCCGACCTCCGCCGCGGTCTTCAGCGCCTCGGGGACGCCGCGTCCGCCCGCGAGGTTCATCGAGACGAGGTCGAGGAACGCGCCGACGACGTGCCGGAAGTCCTGCCGGCGGGCCTGCGCCTCCTGCCGGAGCTGCATGTCGGGAAAGAAGAAGAACAGCGCGGCGAACAGCACGCAGATCCACGCGGGGACGGCGACGGACGAGCCGAGCCCGAGCAGCGTGAAGTAGGCGACGATCAGCGGGATGAACAGCAGCGCGCCGGCGGGCAGCAGGAACTTCGTCGCGAGGAACGCCTCCAGCGACCGCTCGGTGATCGCGAGGTCGGCCCGGACCGACCGCAGCCGCCAGCCGCGCGCCTCGCAGAACCCCGCCAGCTCGCGGCCGAGGCGGGCGCGCATCCCGCCGGCCCGCGCCAGGGTGGGCGAGGACCGGCCGAGCCGCTGCTCCTCCAGGTCGCGGCGGCGGG
>NZ_BCQQ01000297.1 GCF_001552155.1 Actinomadura formosensis NBRC 14204
GGGCTGGCCGCCGGCGGCTTCGCCGCCCGCCCCCGGGCCGCTGACGCCCCGCCGCTCACCGCCGTCGGAAGCACCGCCGTCCCGTTCCGCGGACGGCACCAGGCCGGGATCCTCACCCCGGCCCAGGCGTGCGGGCACCTCGCCGCGTTCGATCTGCGCCCCGGTGCCGGCCGCGCCGGGGCGGCGGCGCTGCTGCGCCGCTGGTCGGCGGCGGCCGAGGCGATGACGGCCGGGCATCCGCCCGCGGGCGACGACCAGGTCGCGCTGGACGCCGGGCCGTCCTCGCTCACCGTGACGTTCGGCTTCGGCCGGTCCTTCTTCGGCAGGACCGGGCTGGAGGACCGCATGCCGGACGCGCTGGTGGAGATGCCGCCGTTCTCCGCCGACGCCCTCGACCGCGCCAAGAGCGACGGCGACCTGTGGGTGCAGATCGGCGCGGACGACCCGCTCGTCGCCGTGCACGCGCTGCGGATGCTGGAGAAGGGCGCGGCCGGGACGGCGAAGGTCCGCTGGACGATGAACGGCTTCAACCGGGCCCGGGGCGCGACCGACCGGCCGCGGACCGTCCGCAACCTGATGGGGCAGATCGACGGCACCGGCAACCCGCGTCCGGCCGACGACGGGTTCGACGCCAAGGTCTTCGCCGCGGACACCACCGGCCCGCACGCGTGGATGAACGGTGGCTCGTACGCGGTCGTCCGGCGCATCCGGATGCTGCTGGACGCGTGGGACCAACTGCCCGTGCACCAGCAGGAACGGGTCATCGGCCGCCGCAAGTCCGACGGCGCCCCGCTGTCGGGCGGCACCGAGACCACGCCGCTGAACCTTTCGGCGGCCGGGCCGGACGGGGCGCTCGCCATCCCCGGCGACGCCCACGTCCGGGTGGCCGCGCCGTCCTCCAACGGCGGCGCGGCCATGCTGCGGCGCGGGTTCTCCTACCACGACGGGCACCGCCCGGACGGCGCACCGGACGCCGGGCTGCTGTTCATCGCCTGGCAGGCCGACCCGACGGCCGGCTTCATCCAGGTGCAGCGCAAGCTCGACGGCGCCGACGGCCTCACCCGCTATCTCCGGCACGAGTCCAGCGCGATCTTCGCCGTGCCGGGCGGCGCCACGCCCGGCGGCTACGTCGGCCAGCCCCTCCTGGAGGGCTGACCGCCGCTGTCGCCGCCCGTTCTCCGGCGTGCGGCTACGGTTCGACAGTGAGCTGATCCAGTACGGCGGGCGCCCGCC
>NZ_BCQQ01000298.1 GCF_001552155.1 Actinomadura formosensis NBRC 14204
ACCCGCGCACTCGACGCGCCCGGCGGCCCGACCCGCACCGGGCAGTTCACCGGGACGCCGAACTACATCGCGCCGGAGGTGCTGCGGGGCGAGCCGGTCGCGCAGGCGTCGGACGTGTTCGCGTGGGGCTGCGTCGTCGCCTACGCCGGGACGGGACGTCCCCCGTTCCAGGGCGGGACGGTCGCGGAGACGTTCCACCGCGTCGGCCACGAGGAACCCGACCTCACCGGCCTCGACCCGCGGCTGCGCGAGATCGTCGCCGCCGCGCTCGGCAAGGAGCCCGGGAGGCGGCCGACCGCGCGGGAACTCCTCACCCGGCTCGTCGGTCCGGAAAAGGCCGAGTTGGAGCGCGCCACCGAGACGATCTCGATGTCCTGGCGGGGGCCGGAACCGGTCCGGGCATCGGTGCCCGAGCCCGTCCCGGACGCTCCCGCGGTGCACGCGGAGGCACCGCGACCGGGCCCCGTCCCCGAGCCGGCCCCCGCACGGGAGCCGGCGCCGGACGGGCGGGCCGTCACGGTCGACCTGCCGTTCCCTGCCGCCTGGCGGGGCCCGAGACGCTGGCTCACCCCGCTCCGGGGGCTGCTGGTCATCCCGCACCTGGTCGCGATGCTGCTGATGTACGCGGCGCTGGTGATCGTGATGCCGCTCAGCTGGCTGGTCATCCCGTTCACCGGCCGCTACCCGCGCCCCCTCTACGCGCTGGCCGTCGGCTGCCAGCGCTGGTCGAGCCGCGTCGTGGCGTACGCGTTCGGGCTCACCGGCGAGAAACTGCCGCCGTTCCGCACTCTTGCGCGGGCACGGCGAACCTCCTGACGACTTGGCGCGTCCGAATGACGGCAGGCCGCTAGGGTGCTGCGAAAGACTCCCCCCGACTCCCTTCCAGGATCACGATGACCACGCACGCAGGACAGAACGGTGAGGCCCTGCGCCCCGAGGACCCCGCAGAGCTCGGCCCGTACCGGCTGATCGGGCGTCTCGGCCGGGGCGGCATGGGAACGGTATACCTCGGTGAGGACGCCTCCGGGCGCCGTGTCGCGGTGAAGGTGATCAACCGGGAGCTGGCCGGGGAGGGCGCGTTCCGGGAGCGGTTCCGCCGCGAGGTGACCGCCGCGCGGCAGGTCCGCCGGTTCTGCACCGCGCCCGTGATCGACGCCGAACTCGACCAGGACCCGCTGTACGTCGTCACCGAGTACATCGAGGGGCCGAGCCTGGAGAGCGCGG
>NZ_BCQQ01000299.1 GCF_001552155.1 Actinomadura formosensis NBRC 14204
GGCCTCGGGTACTCGCGTGGTGGAGGTGAGTTTGGTCGGGATGCGTATTCGTCCGGGGACGGTTGAGGTGGCGCCTGGTGCGCGTGTGGTGTTGCGGGTGACGAACAGGGATGGGATGCGTCATGATCTGCGGTTGGCGTCGGGTCAGGCGACTTCGATGCTGGATCCGGGGGAGTCGGCGACGCTGACGGTGCCGTCGGTGCGGGGGACGGTCGAGGGTTGGTGCACGGTGCCCGGTCATCGTGCCGCCGGTATGACGATGCAGATCAAGACGGTCGGCGGGCACACGGGGCACGAGGGGCATGCGGGGCGTGCGCCGTCGATGCCGTCGATGGGTCATCGGGCGGTGGGGCCGGGTCCGATCGATTTCATGGGGTCGATGTCGGCGGGGTGGAGGCCCTATGACGCGGCGCTCAAGCCCGCGCCCGGGGGTCGGGTGCATCGGATGGAGTTGCGTGCTTCGGAGCGGGGGTTGGAGGTGGCGCCGGGGGTGCGGCAGACGATGTGGACGTTCGGTGGGACGGTGCCGGGTCCGGTGCTGCGCGGCCGGGTGGGTGATGTGTTCGTCATCACGCTGGTCAATGACGGCGCGATGGGGCACGGGATCGATTTTCATGCCGGGACGTTGGCGCCGGATGTGCCGATGCGCACGATCGGGCCGGGGGAGCGGTTGAGGTACCGGTTCACGGCGGGGCGGGCGGGGGCGTGGTTGTATCACTGTTCGACGATGCCGATGTTGCAGCACATCGCCAATGGGATGTACGGCGCGGTGATCATTGATCCGCCGGGTCTGTCTCGGGTTGATCGTGAGTATGTGCTGGTGCAGGGGGAGTTGTATCTCGGGGTGCCGGGGTCGGCGGGGCAGGTGGCCAAGATGGCCGGGGGCCGCCCGGACGGGTGGATGTTCAACGGCACCGCCTCGGGTTATGACCGTGCCCCGCTGACCGCTCGTGCGGGGGATCGGGTGCGGGTGTGGGTGGTGGATGCCGGGCCTTCGTCGGGGACGGCGTTCCATGTCGTGGGCGCCCAGTTCGACACGCTTTACAAGGAGGGGGCGTATCTGCTGCGCCGGGGTGATCCGGGTGGCGCGCAGATCCTGGATCTGGCGCCGGGCCAGGGCGGGTTCGTGGAGACGGTGGTGCCGGAGGCGGGCCGTTACCCGTTCGTGGACCACGACATGCGGCACGGCGAAGCCGGCGCCCACGGCATCCTGAAGGT
>NZ_BCQQ01000300.1 GCF_001552155.1 Actinomadura formosensis NBRC 14204
CGGTGCCGCACCTGCTGCGCGGCCTGGTCCGGGCCGGCCGGCGGCAGGCGCGCTCGGCCGGCGGCGAACGCGGCCGGCTGTCCGAGCGGCTGGCCGGCCTCGCCCCGGCCGACCAGCTGACCCTGCTCCTCGACCTGGTGCGCGGCCAGATCGCGGCCGTGCTCGGGCACGCCGAAGCAGGTGCCATCCGGGCGGACGCGGCGTTCAAGGAGGCGGGGTTCGACTCGCTCACGGCCGTGGAGCTGCGCAACCGGCTGCGTGAGGCCACCGGGCTGAAGCTGCCCGCCACGCTGGTGTTCGACCACCCCAACCCGCAGGCCCTCGCCCGCCACCTGCGCGACGAGCTCGGTGGCGTGACACCCGCCCCCGTGACGCCGACGGCCGTCGTGGCCGACGCGGAGGAGCCGATCGCCATCGTCGGCATGGCGTGCCGGCTGCCCGGCGGCGTGGCCGGCCCGGACGACCTTTGGCGGCTGGTGGCCGACCGCCGGGACGCGGTGTCCGGGTTCCCCACCGACCGGGGCTGGGACCTGGAGGGCCTGTTCGACCCCGACCCGGACCGTTCGGGCACCTCGTACACCGACCAGGGCGGTTTCCTGCACGAGGCCGGGCTGTTCGACGCGGGTTTCTTCGGTATCTCGCCGCGTGAGGCGCTGGCGATGGACCCGCAGCAGCGGTTGCTCCTGGAGACCTCGTGGGAGGCACTGGAGGCCGCGGGCATCGACGCGACCGCGTTGAAGGGCACCGACGTCGGCGTGTTCACCGGTGCCTTCGGCCAGGGGTACGTCGCACCGGGCGCCAGCGTTGTCACGCCGGAACTGGAAGGCTTCGCAGGCACGGGCGGGTCGTCGAGCGTCGCGTCGGGCCGGGTGTCCTACGTGTTCGGATTCGAGGGCCCGGCCGTCACGATCGACACCGCCTGCTCGTCCTCGCTGGTCGCCATGCATCTGGCCGGGCAGGCGCTGCGGTCGGGCGAGTGCTCGATGGCACTGGCGGGCGGCGCGACGATCATGGCTAACCCGGGCGCCTTCGTGGAGTTCTCCCGGCAGCGGGGCCTCGCCGTCGACGGGCGCTGCAAGGCGTTCGCCGCGGCGGCCGACGGCACCGGCTGGGCCGAGGGCGTCGGCGTGATCGTCCTCGAACGGTTGTCGGTGGCGCGGGAGCGCGGGCAGCGGGTGCTGGCGGTGTTGCGGGGCAGCGCGGTGAAC
>NZ_BCQQ01000301.1 GCF_001552155.1 Actinomadura formosensis NBRC 14204
GGCCGCCGAAGATCAGCACCAGCAGCACGAGCAGGATCGGCATGGCGATGGTCTCGGCGCGCGGGATGTCGGCGGCGACGCGGTCGTTGATGGCGGCGGAGGTGCCGACCGTGCCGCCGGCCTTGGCGGTGAGCCCGCCGCCCACGTCGGTCAGATCGCCTTTGACCGCCTGGTAGGCGGCGTCTCGCGCGGCCTCGTCGGCTCCGGCGAGTTCGAGGACGGCGTAGGTGGCCTTCCGGTCCTCGCTGACGAACTGCGGTGACTCGGTCGTCCAGTAGGTGGCGGTGCCGAGGACCTTGCCGGGCGGCAGCGCGGCCAGTGACCGTTCGACCGAGGCCCGGTAGGACGGGTCGTCGACCGTTGTCTCGCCCTGGTAGAGGATCACGACGTCGGTCGCGTCCCGGCCGAGGTCCCGTTCGGCGATCTGTGCCGCCTTCCCGCTCTCACTGCCCGGCGTCTCGAAACCGCCGGAGGAGCTGAGCGCGCCGAAGACGCCCGTTCCCCAGAGGCCGGCGAAGACCAGCAGTGCGCCCGCGGCGGCGAGGACCCACCGGCGCCGCCGGTGCACCCAGCGGCCCCATCGCTCGAACATCCGTCGTCCCCCCGCCGCGGCCTCCGGTGATACCGATAAGCAGGGTAAATTACGATTTGTAGTGGTTTGACCTAGTTTGGTGGTCGGCGGCCCCGGGCCGCCGACCACCGGACGCCGGGTCAGGCCGCGGACTCCAGCCGCGCCCGCGGCACCGCGGGCGAGTCGCCCTCGTGGATGCCGTACCGGCCGTAGAGCCTGGCCAGCGGGCCGGGCGCCCACCAGTTGGCACGTCCCATCAGCCGCATCGTCGCCGGCACGAGCAGCGCCCGGACGATCGTCGCGTCCATCAGGATCGCGATGGCCATCCCGACACCGGTCATCTTGATGAAGGTGATGCCGGAGGTGGCGAACGCGCCGATCACGATGATGAACAGCAGCGCGGCACTGGTGATGATCGAGCCGGTGCGCTGGACTCCGGTGGCGACGGCCGCGGTGTTCGAGCCGGTCAGGTCGTACTGCTCGCGGACCCGCGAGAGCAGGAACACCTCGTAGTCCATCGAGATGCCGAACAGCATGGCCAGCATCAGGATCGGCATCGCCGGGGCGATCGACCCGGTCGCGGTGAAGCCCAGCGGGCCGGACAGGTGCCCGTCCTGGAAGATCAGCACCACCG
>NZ_BCQQ01000302.1 GCF_001552155.1 Actinomadura formosensis NBRC 14204
ACCGGCGGGCACCGCGCCCCGCGTCACGACCACGAGCCGGGATTCCTCCGGCCCGGCCGCGGTCAGCCACGCCTGCAGCACGCCCAGCACCCGGGAGGTCAAGGCCAGGGGCGTGTCCCCGCCGCCACCGCCGCCGGCCTCCAGCACCGCCACGGACGGCACGCCCCCGGCCTGCGCCACCACGTCGTCCGCGGTGGCCACCGCCGTCCACGACGGTGACGGCTCGCCCTGGGGCGGGGGCAGCTCGGCCCAGTCCACCCGGAACAACGAGTCGCGGTTCCCCACCGACACGGCACCGGGCCCTTCGGGGGACACCGCGCGAAATGCCAGCGAGTCCACCGACACCACCGGGCCGCCGGCGCCGTCCGCCGCCTCCAGCGACACCGAATCAGGCCCGTGGGGTACCAGCCGCACCCGCAGCACCGAGGCACCCGCGGCGTGCAGCACGAGCCCGCGCCAGTCCAGCGGTTGCCGCGGCTCGTCGTGGGCGGCGCTCAGCAGGGCCGGGTGCAGCGCCGCGTCCAGCAACGCCGGGTGAACACCGAACCGCCCCGCGCTCTCCCGCTGGTCTTCGGGCAGGGCGACCTCGGCGAAGACCTCCTCGCCGCGCCGCCACACCGCGCGCACACCCTGGAACACCTGTCCGTAACCGAACCCGAGATCGGCCAGGTCGTCGTAGCAGCCCTCGACCTCGATCCGCTCGGCGTCCGGCGGCGGCCAGGCGGTGAAGTCGAATCCCGTGCCCGGAGTCGTCGCCGCCGTTGACAGGAGTCCGGTGGCGTGCCGCGTCCAGGCGTCGCCGTCACGCAGGGAGTACACCTCCACGGTGCGTGAACCGTCGTCGGCCGGGCCGCCCAGCACCACCTGCACACGGATCCCGCCGTGCTCGGGCACCACCAGGGGCGACGCGATCACCAGCTCGTCGAGCACCGAGCAGCCGGCCTCGTCGCCGGCACGCACGGCCAGCTCGACCAACCCGCTGCCGGGAACGAGCACCGCACCGCCGACAACATGATCGGCCAGCCAGGGGTGCGACGCGAGCGACAACCGCGAGGTGTACACGGAGCCGTCCGACCACGGCAGCGGCACCACCGCCCCCAGCATCGGATGATCGGCCGGCACCTGCCCCAACGACGCCGCATCCGTCGCCGCCCCGGCCGACTGGAGCCAGTAGTGCCGGTGGTCGAAGGCGTAGGTCGGAA
>NZ_BCQQ01000303.1 GCF_001552155.1 Actinomadura formosensis NBRC 14204
CCGAGTTCGATCCGGAAGCCACGCAACTGCACCTGCTGATCGGCACGGCCCAGATACTCCAGACGGCCATCGGCCAGCCACCGCCCGACATCGCCCGTCCGATACATACGGGTACCGGGCCCACCGTGCGGGTCAGCGACAAACCGCTCGGCCGACAACCCCGGACGGTTCAGATAACCGCGCGCCAACCCCGCCCCCGCCACATACAACTCGCCCACGACGCCGGGCGGGACGGGCTGGAGACGGTCGTCCAGAACGTACACGCGCAGATCGGGGATGCCGACGCCGATGACGCTGCCGGGCGCGGTCGCCGCATAAGCCCGGTCCAGCGCAAGGTAGGACACATGCACGGTGGTCTCAGTGATCCCGTACATGTTGACCAGCGTCGGCGCGTCCTCGCGATGCCGGGAGTACCAGTCCTCCAACCGCCCCAGATCCAGGGCCTCACCACCGAAGACGATGTAACGCAACGCCAGATCGGTGCCCGGATGCTCCCCGTCGGCCGCCATCAACTGGTAGAACGCCGATGGGGTCTGGTTGAGGACGGTGACCTTCTCGGCTTCGAGCAGCCGCAGGAACTCCTGCGGTGACCGCGATGTCAGGTACGGGACGACCACGAGCCGGCCGCCGTACAGCAGCGACCCCCACAACTCCCACACCGTGAAATCGAACGCATAAGAGTGGAACAACGTCCACACATCATCCGGGCCGAACCCGAACCACTGCTCGGTGCACCCCAGCAGCCGCACCACGTTCTGATGCGGAACCACCACACCCTTGGGACGCCCCGTCGAACCCGACGTGTAAATCACATACGCCGGATGAGCAGGGTCGATCACAACACCCAGATCGGTGTCGTCGTACCCCTCGGCATCAAGGTCGTCCGGACCCAGGGTCAGAACGGGCCTGGCATCCTGCACCATGTACGCGATCCGGTCTGCCGGATAGTCGGGATCCATCGGCACATACGCCGCACCCGCCTTCAGCACCGCCAGGATCGCCACCACCAGATCGGCCGACCGCGGCAACGCCAAAGCCACGAACTGCTCCGGCCCCACACCCCGTTCCACCAACCACCGCGCCAGACGATTCGCCCTCGCATTGACCTGCGCATACGACCACGACACACCCTCGAACGTGACCGCCGGCGCATCCGGACGAACCGCCACCTGCGCCTCGAACAACGCAGGAATCGT
>NZ_BCQQ01000304.1 GCF_001552155.1 Actinomadura formosensis NBRC 14204
GCCGGCGGGGACCGCGCCGCGGGTCACGACCACAAGCCGCGACTCCTCGAACGCGGGCGCGGCCAGCCACGCCTGCAGGACCCGCAGTACCCGGGACGTTACCGCCAGCGCAGCACCGTCGCCGCCGTCGCTCATGGCGTCCAGCACGGCCACCGGCGGCACGCTCGCACCCTCGGCCAGCGCCGCCACGTCGCGGGCGGCGCCCACCGGCGCCCAGGACGGTGACGGCTCTGCGTGCGTCAGGGGTAGTCCGGCCCACTCCACCCGGAACAGCGAGTCACGGCTCTCGCCCGCCACGACGCCCAGCCGCTCGGCGGACACGGGCCGGGACACCAGCGAATCCATCGTCACGACAGGCCCGCCGGTCTCGTCGGCGGCCTCGACCGACAGCGCGTCCGAGCCGGAGGGCGCGAGCCGCACACGCAACGCCGTGGCGCCGGCCGCGTGCAGCACCACCCCGTTCCACGCGAACGCCAGCACCGGTTCTTCCGGCTCCTGCGCACCACCGGCCGTGGCGGCCTGCAGGGCGGCGTCGAGCAGCGCCGGGTGCACGCCGAACCGCGCGGCGTCCTTGCGCAGGCCGTCGGGCAGGGTGACCTCGGCGAACACCTCGTCACCGCGCCGCCACACCGCCCGAAGGCACTGGAACGCCGGACCGTAGGCGTAGCCGCGCTCGGCAAGGCCGGTGTAGAAGTCCGCGACGTCGACCTCCACCGCGCCCGGCGGCGGCCACGCCACGAAGTCGAATCCGGCGCCACTGCCCGGCACGGCCGACAGCACGCCGGTGGCATGCCGTGTCCACGGGCCCGCGCCGCCATCGCGCAGCGAGTACACGTCCACAGTGCGGGCACCGTTGCCGTCCGGGCCGCTCACGGCAACCTGCACCCGGACCCCGCCGTGCTCGGGCAGCACCAGCGGCGCCTCGATCACCAACTCGTCCAGGACGGGGCAGCCGGCCTCGTCACCGGCGCGCACGGCCAACTCGACGAGCCCGCTGCCCGGCACGATCACAACTCCGCCGACCGCGTGGTCGGCCAGCCACGGGTGTGACCGCACCGACAGCCGCGAGGTGAACACCAGCCCGCCGGACTGCGGCAGCGGCACCACCGCCCCCAGCATTGGGTGGTCGGCCGCCGCCTGGCCCAGCGACGCCGCGTCGGTGACCGACTCGGCGGGCCGG
>NZ_BCQQ01000305.1 GCF_001552155.1 Actinomadura formosensis NBRC 14204
CTGGTACGGCTACCCCTCGACGCAAGACGACCGGGCGCCCCCCTCTTGAGTGCCCTCTCAAGGGACCGCGCGCCCGTCACGGTTCGTGACGGCTACGGCAATCGGCACTCAAGAGGGGAAGGCCAGACACCTCCCAGAGGCATCCGGCCTTCCGCTGCGCCGCGGAGCGTGGGTAAAGACTATTCCTTGGGATCGACCTTCACGGCGTACTCAAGTTCGTACTGATCGGCTGCTAGGAGAATGTCTGCGGTCTCGATCGGCGTTTCCCCACAGTACGAGATCCGAACGATTTGTGTCACAGGTGTTCCCGGCCTAAGCTCAAGTTTCTCGACTTCGGACGGCCGAGGCATTCGCGATCGAAGCCGTTCCACGACCGCAGTCGGCCGCATGTCAATCGAGGTGAACCGATCGACAATGCCAGCGCCCATTAGCGGCCCCTCTTCTGGCCTCTCGATCGGCGTCCCGCGCGTGATCGCTAGTGGCTCGAAGGAGTCAACGAGCATCATCGGCTGATCATCGGCGTACGACGTGTACAGGGTCCGCATCACATCGTCCCCGACCGAAATCTTGAGACGCTGGGCAACTTCAGGCCCCGCCCGATCGGGAATGGTGCTGTAGCTGTAGCGGGGCGCCCGCTCAGTTGCTAGCGCTTCTTCTGCGAATGGTGCCCCCGGGTCGGACTTGTAGTGGAGTGCGGACCGACGTACCAACGGCTGATACCGCCGTACGAACGCCCCTCCTCCCTGGATCCTGTCGATGAGTCCTTCGGTCTCCAGTAGATCCAGAGCTTTCCGAGCCACAATCCGTGAGACGCCATAATCGGCACTAATCGCGGCCTGAGTAGGAAGCCGTTCGCCCGGTCCTAGCTCTCCGATGAGGATCTTGTCTCGGAGCACGGTAGCGATGCGCTCGTACATGTGCTCTGGCTCGACCTCGGACATCCTCAGTCCTCTCGTGCGATGAGTGCTCTTCGCTCTGCCCACCCCAGTCTAAGCCAGCTTGGTATGCCAAACCTCAACTCTTGGTATGCCATCTCTTGCGTTGGCACACCAAGTCCGCTAGCGTCCTGAGTGTCACACCGCCAGAGACCACTACGGACTTCGGCGGACACCAGAGACCCCCGGCAGAGTGCCAGCTCTA
>NZ_BCQQ01000306.1 GCF_001552155.1 Actinomadura formosensis NBRC 14204
GGCGGGCGATGACCATGCGCTGGATCTGGTTGGTGCCCTCGTAGATCTGGGTGATCTTGGCGTCGCGCATCATCCGCTCCACCGGGAACTCCCGCGTATACCCATAACCCCCCAGAAGCTGAACCGCGTCGGTGGTGACGTCCATCGCCACATCCGAGGCCAGCGCCTTGCACGCCGACGACACCAACGTCAGATCCGCGACCCTCTCCCCCCGCATCGCCCGCTCGGACTTGACCGCGGCGTGATAGGTCAACTGCCGCGCCCCCTCCAACCGCATCGCCATGTCGGCCAGCATGAACTGCACCCCCTGAAAATCGGCGACCGGCCTACCGAACTGCCGGCGCTGCCTCACATACCCCAGCGCGAAGTCCAGCGCCCCCTGCGCGATCCCCAGCGCCTGCGCGGCGATCGTGATGCGCGTATGGTCCAGCGTGGCCAGCGCGGTCTTGAACCCGCCGCCCTCGACGCCGATGATCCGATCGGCCGGGATCCGGGTGTCATCGAAGATCACCTGCCGGGTCGGAGACCCCTTGATGCCCAGCTTGCGCTCCTTGGCCCCAAACGACACCCCCGGATCCGACATCTCCACCACGAACGCCGAGATCCCCCGCGCCCCCGCCGCCGGATCGGTCACCGCCATCACCGTGTAGTACTGCGACACCCCCGCATTGGTGATCCACATCTTGGCGCCGTTGAGCACCCAGGCATCCCCGTCACGCACCGCACGGGTCTTCATCCCCGCCGCGTCCGACCCCGCATCGGCCTCCGACAACGCATAGGAGAACATCGCCTCCCCCCGCGCCACCGGCGGCAGATAGGCGTCCTTGAGCTCCGCCGACCCGGCCAGCAGCACCGGCACCGTGCCCAGCTTGTTCACCGCCGGGATCAGCGAGGACGACCCGCACACCCGGGCCACCTCCTCGATCACGATCACCGTGGCCAGCGCGTCCGCCCCCGCACCCCCGTACGATTCGGGCACGTGCACCGCATGCAGGTCATTGGCGACCAGGCTCTCCAGCGCCTCCTGCGGGAACCGGGACTCCTCATCCACCTCCGCCGCGAAAGGAGCGATCTTGGCCTCGGCCAGCTCACGCACCGTACGCCGCAGCAGCTCATGCTCCTCAGACGGCGCATACG
>NZ_BCQQ01000307.1 GCF_001552155.1 Actinomadura formosensis NBRC 14204
CGAGCCGACATCGAGGTGCCAAACCATCCCGTCGATATGGACTCTTGGGGAAGATCAGCCTGTTATCCCCGGGGTACCTTTTAGCCGTTGAGCGACACCACTTCCACACGTAGGTGCCGGATCACTAGGCCCTGCTTTCGCACCTGCTCGACACGTCCGTCTCACAGTCAAGCTCCCTTGTGCCCTTGCACTCGCCACCTGATTGCCAACCAGGCTGAGGGAACCTTTGGGCGCCTCCGTTACACTTTAGGAGGCAACCGCCCCAGTTAAACTACCCACCAGGCACTGTCCCCCACCCGGATCCACGGGTGCGGGTTAGACGCTCAAAACGACCAGAGTGGTATTTCACCAGCGACTCCACCGGCACTGGCGTGCCGGCTTCACAGTCTCCCACCTATCCTACACAAGACGCTCCAAGCGCCAATGCCAAGCTATAGTGAAGGTCCCGGGGTCTTTCCGTCCTGCTGCGCGAAACGAGCATCTTTACTCGTACTGCAATTTCGCCGGGCCTGTGGTTGAGACAGCGGGGAAGTCGTTACGCCATTCGTGCAGGTCGGAACTTACCCGACAAGGAATTTCGCTACCTTAGGATGGTTATAGTTACCACCGCCGTTTACCGGCGCTTAGATTCTCAGCTTCGACCCCCAAAAGGGATCTAACCGGTCCTCTTAACGTTCCGGCACCGGGCAGGCGTCAGTCCGTATACCGCGTCTTACGACTTCGCACGGACCTGTGTTTTTAGTAAACAGTCGCTTCCCCCTGGCCTCTGCGACCCCACCCAGCTCCCACCGCAAGGGCGTTCACCAGGCGTGGTCCCCCTTCTCCCAAAGTTACGGGGGCAATTTGCCGAGTTCCTTAACCACAGTTCACCCGATCGCCTCGGTATTCTCTACCTGACCACCTGAGTCGGTTTAGGGTACGGGCCGCCGATACACTCGCTAGAGGCTTTTCTCGACAGCATGGGATCACTCACTTCACCTAAAACGGCTCGGCATCACATCTCACCCTCAACGGCGCACGGATTTACCTGCACACCGGGCTACATGCTTACCCCAGGACAACCATCGCCTGGGCTGAGCTACCCTCCTGCGTCACCCCATCACTCACCTACTACCCCCTCGGGCC
>NZ_BCQQ01000308.1 GCF_001552155.1 Actinomadura formosensis NBRC 14204
ATCGGCGACGGAGGGGTCAAACGCGAAGGACCTCGTCGCCCAGCTTGAGGAACTCACCACGGACAAGCAGCACCGATTCCTCCTCGACCTGGTTCAGAGCCACGCCGCAGCGGTTCTCGGCCACAGCACCGCGCAGACGATCGCCCCTGAGCGTCCGTTCAAGGACCTCGGGTTCGACTCCCTCACCGCCGTCGAACTCCGCAACCGCATCACCAGCGCGACGCAGCTCCGCCTCCCCCCGACGCTGATCTTCGACCACCCCAGCCCGACGGCGCTCGCCGCCGAGCTGCACGCGCGGCTCGCACCCGCCGCGGCGGGCTCGGTGCCGGGGATCCTCGCCGAGCTCGACGGCATCGAGGCCGCGCTGGCGGCGGTGTCCCCCGGCGACGACGAGCGCTCCGCCGTCACCGCGCGCTTGGAGAGCCTGCTCCGGAAATGGAGCGGCCGGGTGAACGAGCAGGCGGACGGCACGGACACCGATCTCGCGTCCGCCACGGACGACGAGATCTTCGACGTCATCGAGAACGAGTTCGGAATCTCCTGACCGACCCACGTGAGGAATCCAGATGTCCAATGAAGAGAAGCTCCGGGACTATCTGAAGCGCGTCACGGCGGACCTGCGTCGTACCCGTCAGCGTGTCCGCGAGGTGGAGGCGGAGAAGTACGAGCCGATTGCGATCGTCGGCATGGGATGCCGCTTCCCCGGCGAGGTGCGCTCGCCCGAGGACCTGTGGAACCTGGTCGCCGCCGGACAGGATGGGATCTCGGAGTTCCCCACCAACCGCGGCTGGTCCAGCGACCTGTACGACCCGGACCCCGAGAACCCCGGCACGACCTACACCCAGTACGGCGGCTTCCTCCACGACGCCGACCGGTTCGACGCCGCCTTCTTCGGGATCAGCCCCCGCGAGGCCCTCGCGATGGACCCGCAGCAGCGGCTGCTCCTGGAGATCGCCTGGGAGACCGTCGAGGACGCCGGCCTGGACCCGACCGCGCTCCGCGGGCACAGCGTCGGAGTGTTCGCCGGAGTGTTGTCCAGCAACTACGGCTCCCATCTCCTCATCGAGACGCCCGAGGAGATCCAGGGTTATCTGTCGACGGGCATCAGCAA
>NZ_BCQQ01000309.1 GCF_001552155.1 Actinomadura formosensis NBRC 14204
CTAAGCAGGGAAATCCTCACATGCTGAACGTGCGAGTCACGGGCTAGCGCGCGTCGTGACTGTCAGCGGGCATGACGGCCTGCAAGTGTTCACGTGCCTCACGAATCTCAGGTACCCGGATCCACTGGATTGACATCCTCAAGATCTCAGCGGCCCGTGTGTTGACCCTGGCCGAAGCGACGAGAGGAAGGCCCTCGCCAGCTCCGTCAGTCGATCGAACGCAAACCGTGAGCGGCTAACACATCCGGGGCCAGCCCCCGTAGGCTGATCGCGTGACTGAAGACTCGGCACGGTGTCCGTTGCTGGTGCTGTGGGATGTCGATCACACGTTGATCGAGAACAGCGGCGTCAGCAAAGAGACCTACGCAGCAGCATTCGGGTTGCTCACGGGACGGGAGGCTGAACTCCGAGCCAGGACGGACGGCCGGACCGACCCGGTCATCATGGCGGATCTGGTCGAGCGACACGGACTCACTGTGACGGCTGAGTACCAAGAGCGGTTCGGAGAGGTGCTTGCGGCGGCGCTCTCGTCTCGGGCTGATCGGCTACGGGAAGTGGGCTTCGCCCTGCCGGGTGCGCGGGAAGCCATTGCGGCGCTGAGCGCTCAAGAGGGCGTGATTCAGTCGGTCGTGACCGGCAATATTCGGGCGAACGCGTTCACCAAGGTGGCGACGTTCGATCTGCACCACGGGCTTGACTTCGAGGTTGGCGGCTACGGCTCCGACGACCACATACGAGCCAACCTGGTCGGCATTGCTCGGGAACGGGCCTCGGCAAAGTATGGCGTGTGGCTTGACGCAGGGAACACGGTGGTAATCGGCGACACTCCTCGGGACGTTCAGGCCGGCCGTTTGGGTGGCGCCTACGTCGTGGCGGTCGCGTCGGGCAGTGACGGCATTGAGCGGCTGAGGGCCGAGGAACCTGACGTCGTGCTTCCGGACTTGGCGGACACGGCGGCGGTTGTTGCGGCCGTCAGGGCCGTGCGGCAGGTGACGGGCTCGTAGCATCTTGGGTCCGCTACTTCCAGAAGTCGGATTCCTCTCGACAAGGACGCGTCCGGCCGCCCGCGCGCACGATCAACCACCGTGAGACGCCTGGTCCTAGGCTC
>NZ_BCQQ01000310.1 GCF_001552155.1 Actinomadura formosensis NBRC 14204
CTAGGGCCTGTTTAGAAAGTCCTGGTTCGGGCGGCATGGCGCACCTGGAGACGAGTGAGGTCTCCGGTAGATGGATCAACGACCAAGAAGACCATCACCACCGGAGACCTCGTGCTCAGCGTACCGATCGGAGCCCGTAAAGATCTGACGGACCGGCAATGGCGGGTCCTGGAGCCGCTTTTGCCGGCCGGGTGCGGACGTGGCCGGCCGCCCAAATGGTCGCGCAGGCAGCTGGTGGACGGCGTCCGGTGGCGGACCCGGGTCGGTGCGCCGTGGCGTGACGTGCCCGAGCGCTACGGGCACTGGCAGTCGGTCTACCGGCTGTTCCGCTGCTTCCAGCGCGCCGGGGTATGGCCGCTGGTGTGGGCGAAGCTGATGGCGTTCGCCGATGCCTCCGGGCTGGTCGTGTGGAATGTGTCGGTGGACTCGACCATCAACCGGGCCCATCAGCACGCCGCGGGCGCCCGCCATGACGTCGGCGGGCAGGTCGAGCCGCCCGGAGACGAACCGCCCGATCACGGGCTGGGACGTTCACGCGGCGGCCGCACCACCAAGATCCATCTGGCGTGCGAGCAGGGCCGCAAGCCGATGTCGGTGCTGATCACCGCTGGTCAGCGTGGGGACAGCCCGCAGTTCCGGCCGGTGCTGGAGCGGGTCCGCATCGCCCGGTCCGGGCGCGGACGGCCGCGCACCCGCCCGGACCGGGTTCTGGGCGACAAGGCCTACTCCTCCAAGGCCAACCGCGCCTATCTGCGCCGTCGCGGGATTGCGGCCACCATCCCGGTGAAGGCCGACCAGCAGGCCAACCGCAAGGCCAAGGGCTCGGCCGGCGGACGCCCGCCGGTGTTCGACCCGGCCGCCTACCGGCTCCGCCACTCCGTGGAATGCGGCATCAACCTGCTGAAACAGCACCGGGCGGTCGCGACCCGGTATGACAAGCTCGCCGTCCGCTACCAGGCCACCATTGAGATCGCCGTGATCGACATCTGGCTCCGAGCCATCACCAAGATCACTTACTAAACAGGCCCT
>NZ_BCQQ01000311.1 GCF_001552155.1 Actinomadura formosensis NBRC 14204
GGTGTCGCGGGCCCGTGCCGCGCTGGACACCGAGCTGGCCGTCCGCGCCCTGTTCGAGGCGCCGACCGTCGCCGCGCTCGCCGCCGTGCTCGGTGAACCGGACGGGGAGCCCAGGCCGAAGCTCGTCCCGGCCGAGCGCCCCGGCCTCGTGCCCGTCTCGTACGCGCAGCGGCGCCTGTGGTTCATCCACGACCTCGAAGGGCTCGGAGCCGGGGACGCGGCCGCGACCTACCACATCCCGATCCCGCTGCGGCTGACCGGTGCGCTCGACCTGGATGCGGTCCGCGCCGCGATGCGCGACATGATGACGCGCCACGAAGCGCTCCGGACCGTGTTCGTGCAGGTGGAGGGCGAGCCCTACCAGCGCGTCCTCGCACCGGAGGAGGCCCGGGCCGAGCCGGAGATCATCGATTGCACCCCTCTGCGGGGGGCGGGGGAGGCCGCCTCCGCACAGGGGCACCGCGGCCCGGACGGGCTCCAGGCGGCGGTGTTCGAGGCCGCGACGCGCGGGTTCGATCTGGCCGCCGAGCCGCCCGTCCGCGCGCACGTCTTCCGCATCGCCGAGGACGACCATCTGCTCCTGCTGGTGATGCACCACATCGCCGGGGACGGCTGGTCGATGGAGCCGCTCGCCACCGACCTCATCACCGCCTACGCCGCCCGCGCCGCGGGCGCGGAGCCGGGGTGGGCGCCGCTGCCCGTCCAGTACGCCGACTACGCGATCTGGCAGCGCGAGGTCCTCGGCGACGAGGCCGACCCGGGCAGCGTCATGGGCCGGCAGATCGCGCACTGGAAGGACGCCCTCGCCGGGCTGCCGGAGGAGCTGGCACTGCCGTCCGACCGGCCGCGCCCGCCCCGCGCCACCCACCGGGGCGCGCAGCACCCGTTCACGCTGCCGCCCGAACTGCACGCCGCGCTCACCGCGCTGGCCCGCGACCACCGCGCCAGCCTGTTCATGGTGCTGCAGGCGGCGCTCGCCGGCCTGTTCACCCGGCTCGGCGCCGGGACGGACGTGCCGATCGGTT
>NZ_BCQQ01000312.1 GCF_001552155.1 Actinomadura formosensis NBRC 14204
CCGCATCCGTCGCTGATCATCGGGCCCGACACCCTCCCGGCCAATGGCGGAATCGTGTTCGTCTTCCCGGGCCAGGGCTCGCAATGGGCCGGAATGGGCGTGCAACTCCTCGCCGAGTCGCCCGCTTTCGCCCGCGCCATTGATGAGTGCGCGCAGGCGTTGGAGCCGCACACCGACTGGAACCTGCTGAACATCTTGCGCGCCGACCGGCCACCGGTTGCGACCGAAGTCATCCAGCCGACCTTGTTCGCACTGATGGTGTCGCTGGCCCGGCTCTGGCAGCACCACGGCATCCACCCCGACGCCGTCATCGGCCACAGCCAGGGCGAAATCGCCGCAGCACACATCGCCGGCGCCCTCACCCTCGACGACGCCGCCAACATCGTCACCACCCGCGCCCAGGCCCTGACCACCCTCGCCGACACCGGCCGCATGATCTCCCTACCGGTAGCCCCCGACCGCGCCCAAGCATCGATCGAACACCTCGGCCTGGACGACCTGCACATCGCCGCACTCAACGGACCCGAACACACCATCATCGCCGGAGCCACCGCCCAAGCCGAAACACTGATCGCACACAGCAAGGACCAAGGAATCGACGCACGCACCATTCCGGTCGATTACGCATCCCACACCCCGCACATGCACGCGATACGCGACCAACTCATCGCCAGCCTGAACGGCATCGCCCCACAACAAGGCAGCATCCCGTACCACTCCACCCTCACCGGCCAACTCATCACCGACACCAGCACACTCGACGCCACCTACTGGCACGACAACCTGGCCAACCCCGTCCAGTTCCACCCCGCCCTCACCCAACTGGCCGAAAACCATTCCACCTTCATCGAGACCAGCCCCCACCCAATCCTCACCCCGGCCATCCACACCGTCATCACCCCACCCGCAGCCGCACACCCCACCCTCCGCCGCGACCACGACGGATACCACCAATTCCTCACCTCACTCGCCGCACACCACACCCATACCGCCAAGCCGACC
>NZ_BCQQ01000313.1 GCF_001552155.1 Actinomadura formosensis NBRC 14204
AGCCGATCGGCACGTCCGTCCCGGCGCCGAGCCGGGTCAGCAGCGCGGCGAGCGCCGCCTGCAGGACCATGAACATGCTGACCTGGTGGTCGCGGGCGAGTGTCCGCAGCCCGTCCGCCAGTTCCGCCGGGACCTCGAAGGCGACCTGGCCGCCCCGGTGGGAGGCGCGGTCCGGGCGCGGGCGGTCGTGCGGCAGCCGGATCTGGTCGGGCAGCCCGGCGAGCGCGTCCTTCCAGTAGGCGATCTGGCGGGCGGCGAGGCTGCCCGGGTCGTTCTCGTCGCCGAGCAGCTCACGCTGCCAGAGCGCGTAGTCGGCGTACTGCACGCCGAGCGGCGCCCACTCGGGGGCGGCGCCGGCGCGGCGGGCCAGGTAGGCGGTGATCACGTCGCGGGCGAGCGGCGCCATCGACCAGCCGTCCCCGGCGATGTGGTGCAGGACGATGAGGAGCAGGTGCTCGTCCTCGCCGAGCCGGTAGAGGTGGGCGCGGACCGGCAGCTCGTTCGCCAGGTCGAAGCCGCGGGTGGCGTCCGCGAACAGCGTGCCGTGCAGGTCGGCGGGCGCGGTGACGGTGAGCCGCGGGTCGGCCTCGTCCGGGGCGAGGATCACCTGGTGCGGCTCGCCGTCGGCGTCGGCGAACAGCGTCCGCAGCGACTCGTGCCGGGCGGCGACGTCGCGGAGCGCGTCCCGCATCGCGCCGGGGTCGATCGCGCCGGTGAGCCGCAGCGGGATCGGCATGTTGTAGGTGGCGGTGAGCCCTTCCAGCCGGTTCAGGAACCAGAGCCGCTCCTGCGCGTGGGAGACCGGCAGCGGGACGGGCCGCTCCACCGGGCGCAGCGCGGGCCGCGCCGCACCGGCCGCCGACGCGAGGTGCGCGGCGAGGCCCGCGACCGTCGGGGTCTCGAACAGCGCCCGGACGGGCAGTTCCACGTTCAGCGCGGCGCGGGCGCGGGCGACG
>NZ_BCQQ01000314.1 GCF_001552155.1 Actinomadura formosensis NBRC 14204
GGGTTGTGCTGGTGGATCTCGACCCGGTGTCCGATGGTGGGGTCGGTTCCGTGCTGGGTGCGGTGCTGGCGACCGGTGAGCCGCAGGTCGCGGTGCGCGGCACGACCTTCTCGGTGCCCCGGCTCGCCCGCGCGGCGCAGCCCACGGATGCGCCCGCCGTGTTCGGGCCGGACGGGACGGTGCTGGTCTCGGGCGCGGGCGCCCTGGGTGGGCTGGTGGCCCGGCACCTGGTGGCCCGGCACGGTGTGCAGCGGCTGGTGCTGGCCAGCCGGCGGGGTCCGGCCGCCGACGGCGTCGATGACCTGGTCGCCGAGCTGACCGGGCAGGGCGCGGAGGTGTCCGCGGTGGCTTGCGACCTCTCCGACCGCGAGCAGGTGGCGGCGCTGCTGGCGTCCGTCCGGGACGAGCACCGCCTGACCGGTGTCGTGCACACGGCCGGCGTCCTCGACGCCGGGGTGATCGGGACGCTGACCCCGGACCGGCTCGCCACCGTGTTCGCGCCGAAGGTCGACGCGGTACGGCACCTGGACGAGCTGACCCGCGGCATGGACCTCGACGCGTTCGTCGTCTACTCCTCGGTCTCGTCGGTCTTCATGGGCGCGGGCAGCGGCGGCTACGCGGCCGCGAACGCGTACCTGGACGGGTTGATGGCCAACCGTCGGGCGGCGGGCCTGCCGGGGCTGTCCCTGGCGTGGGGTCTGTGGGGCCAGACCACCGGCATGGCCGCCGGCACCGACGACCTCACCCGGGCCCGGATGAACCGGCGCGGCGGCCTGCGGCTGATGACGCAGGCCGAAGGCATGGACCTGTTCGACGCCGCGATCGGCTCCGACCGGTCGCTGCTGGTGCCCGCCAAGCTCGACCTGCGCGGGGTGCGTGCCGATGCGGCGGCGGGCGGTA
>NZ_BCQQ01000315.1 GCF_001552155.1 Actinomadura formosensis NBRC 14204
GAGCGTGTCTCATGTGGGCTTCGGTAAGTGGTGCGGCATGATCGGGGATCGTGTCGTCGGATCTTGCACTCCGGTTGGTGCCGGATGAGTTGTGGACGATCGTCGAGCCGTTGGTCCCGCAGTTCACGCCGCGTCGGCAGGGTGGCGGGACGGCGCCGGTGGACGATCGGGCGGTGTTCACCGCGATCGTCTATGTGCTGACCAGTGGGTGCGCGTGGCGGCATCTCCCGGGCGAGTTCGGGGTGAAGGTGCCGACCGCGCATCGGCGGTTCACCGCCTGGACGGCCGCGGGGTTGTGGCCTCGGTTGCACCATGCCGTGCTGGACGAACTCGGCGCGCGCGGGCAGGTGGACTGGGCGTCGGCGATCGTGGACGCCGCCGCCGTCCGCGCCAAAAGGGGGGCGCGCTGACCGGCCCCAATCCGGTCGATCGGGGCAAGAAGGGCAGCAAACTCCACGTGCTTTCCGACGCCGCCGGGCTGCCGCTGGTGGTCGCGGTATCTGCCGCCAACGTCCACGACAGCCAGGCGCTCAAACCGCTGCTGATGGCGTTACCGTCGATCCGGTCACGACGCGGACCGCGCCGGCGACGGCCGATCAAGCTCCGCGCCGACAAGGCCTACAACTCCGCCGAGCACCTGGCCTGGCTGCGCGGGCGCGGGGTCGTGCCGCGCATCGCCCGGGCCGGCATCGAGTCCAGCGAACGGCTGGGCCGTCACCGTTGGAAGATCGAACGGACCTTGGCCTGGCTGTTCGGCTATCGGCGTCTGACCGTCCGCTACGAACGCCACGGCCACCTGTTCAACGCCTTCCTCGTCCTCGCAGCCGCCATCACCTGCTACAAGAAACTCGCCAAACTTTCCACGTGAGACACGCTCT
>NZ_BCQQ01000316.1 GCF_001552155.1 Actinomadura formosensis NBRC 14204
TTCGCGGGGCGCAGCGGGCGGACGCGTTCGGCGTCGGTGACGTCGTCGCCGCAGAGCCCGTCGAGGGACAGTGCGTCGAGTTCGACGCGGGGCGTCCCGCCGGGCAGGTCCGCGGCCCGGGTCGTGATGACGCAGGCGGGGGCGGCGTCCTCCAGCATGTAGGCGATGCGGTCGGCCGGGTACGCCAGGTCGACCGGCTGGTAGGCGGCGCCCGCCTTGAGGACGGCCAGCGCCGCCACGATCAGATCGGCGTCCCGCGGCAGCGCGAGGGCGACGAAGTCCTCGGCGCCGACGCCGAGCCCGATCAGGTGGCGGGCGAGCCGGTTCGCGCGGGCGTTCAGCTCGGCGTAGCCGAGCCGGGTCTCCCCCGCGATGACGGCGGTCGCGTCCGGGGTGCGGGCGGACTGCGCCTCGAACAGCTCGGGGACGACGGCGGGTGCGACCGGCAGGCCGGTGTCGTTCCAGCGGTTCAGGAGGGTGTCGCGTTCGGCGCCGTCCAGCAGGTCGACGGCGCTGAGCGGCAGGGACGGGTCGGCGGCGACCCGGGTCAGCAGCCGCTCCAGGCGCGCCGCCATCGACGCGGCCGTCTCCGGGTCGAACAGGTCGAGCGCGTACTCCAACCGGCAGTCGATCCCGGCCGGGTCGCCGTCGGCGTCGCGCGTCTCGTCCACCAGGAGGGCGAGGTCGAAGCGGGACACGCCCGGGTCGACCGGTTCCAGGGCGACCGTCAGGCCGGGCAGCTCGACCCGCGCGGACGGGTTGTTCTGCATCGAGATCATCACCTGGAACAGCGGGTGCCGCG
>NZ_BCQQ01000317.1 GCF_001552155.1 Actinomadura formosensis NBRC 14204
GGGCCGCCGGCGAGCTGGGCCGGCCGGCCGCCGCGGCGGTGGGCGCCGGGGTGGCGGTGGTGGGCGCGATGTTCGGGGTCGGGGGGCCGCTGCTGAGCGTCCCGCTGCTGGTGGCGCTGGGGACGCCGGTACTGCCGGCGCTGGCGGCGGCGCAGGCGCAGTCGGTGGTGATCGCCGGTGCCGGGACGGCCGGGTACGTCGCGGCGGGCGCGGTGGACTGGCCGCTGGCGGCGGTGGTGGGCGTCCCGGAGCTGGCGGGAGTGCTGGCGGGGTGGGTGATCGCGCGGGCGGTGCCGGCCGGCGCGCTGAAAGGCGCGCTGGTGGTGAGCCTGCTGGCCCTGGCCCCTTACGTGGCCCTGCACGGCTGAACGGCACCACTGAACGGCACGGCCGACCAGGGCCGTGCGGCGGCGCAAAGGATCTTGCCCGGGGGCGGGAGGGGACGTTCTGCGCGGGCATTGCCACCGGTGACGGGGGCGCGCACGAGCGAGGGGGACACCACATGGGCGCACACGGCCCCGGGGCACCGGGCGTGACTCTCGGCGTGGAGGAGGAGTTCCTGCTGGTGGACGCGGTGTCGGGGCGGTGCGTTCCGCATGCGGCACGTGTCCTTGCGGTGGTCGGCCCGCACGGGTGGGAGAGTTCGGGCGGCTCGTTCCAGGCCGAGCTGCTGTCCTCGCAGGTGGAGGCGGCGACGGGGGTGTGCCGCGACCTGGCGGGCCTGCGGGCCCAACTGCGGTCCGGGCGGGCGCGGCTGGCGGCGGCGGCGCGGGCGGGCGGCG
>NZ_BCQQ01000318.1 GCF_001552155.1 Actinomadura formosensis NBRC 14204
CGTCCGCTCGACGTCGCCGCCCTTACCGCCGGCCCAGCGGCGCAGCAGTGTCCGCCGTTCGCTCCGGTCGAGGATCTCGGCGGCGGTGATGGGCATGTCGGGGTCGGCGACCAGTGCGCGGACGAGCCGCTCGAAGCGGTCCGCGATCGTCCGCGCGGTGCCGGGGTCGAACAGGTCGAGGGCGAATTCGAGCCCGGCTTCGATGCCGCCGGGCGTGCCGTCGTCGCCGTGCCGTTCCTCCAGGTAGAGGGACAGGTCGTACTTGGCCGTACCCGCCGTCAGGGGTTCGGCGCCGCCGGTGAGCCCGTCCAGCTCAAGCCGTGCCTCGGGGTTGTTCTGGAACGACAGGACGACCTGGAACAGCGGATGCCGGGCCATCGACCGCGCCGGGTTCAGTACCTCGACCAGCCGCTCGAACGGGACGTCCTGGTGCGCGTAGGCGGCGAGGTCGGTCTCCCGCACCCGTCCCACCAGTTCCCGGAACGACGGGTCCCCGGACGTGTCGGTCCGCAACACGAGCATGTTGACGAACATCCCGACAAGATCGTCCAGAGCCTCATCGGTACGCCCGGCAATAGGCGAGCCGATCGGCACATCCGTCCCCGCACCCAGCCGGGTCAGCAACGCGGCGAAAGCGGCCTGCATGACCATGAACAGGCTCGCGCCGCTCTCCCGCGCGAGGGCCAGCAGCCCGGCGTGGAGATCGGCGTCCAGTTCGAACGCGTGC
>NZ_BCQQ01000319.1 GCF_001552155.1 Actinomadura formosensis NBRC 14204
ACAGATGCTCTGCCAATTGAGCTACGCCGGCGGGCTCGTCCCGCATCGTAGTCGACTCGGCGGGGCGCTCGCTCGGGGTGGGGGTTACCTGGGCGGCGGATGTGGCGTGGTTGAGCGGTCAGGTGATGGTGAAGAGCTGGCCGGGGGCGTGCTCGTCGCAGGGGAGCTGGAGTATCGGGGCGTCGGCGGCGGGTGCCCCCTTGACACCGACGCAGAGGTCGCGGTCGGCGGGGCGTAGCTGGACTCCGCCGGTCACTCTCCGGAGGGTGAAGCGGTCCGGCTGGGCGTGACCGCAGGTGTCGTCGGACAGGGGCGTGCCCGGCCGGAACGAGGCGTCCACGACTCCCATGCAGCCGGGGCCGAATTCTGGGTGCCGCGTGGTGACGCGCCAGAACGTTCCGTCTCGGGTGAGGCGGCGCGGCGGGAAGCTCTGGTCGCAGTCCTTGAGGAAGACGAGTCCGGTCCGGTCGTACGCCCGTTCGGAGAGGCAGAGGCCCCCGAGTTTGAGTGTCGAACCCGGTCGGATGGGGGTGGGCGATGAGGTCGCCGGTGCCGGCTGGGAAGTGCTGCCGGTGTTCTGGGACGGACGGGTGAGGACGACGCCGATGGCGATTGCGGCCACGGCCAGGATCGCGGTACCGGCGACGATGCGCCGGGGCGGCAGGCGGCGGGGTCGGGGTGGGGCTTGCGGGGGGCTTTCGGCGGGGGC
>NZ_BCQQ01000320.1 GCF_001552155.1 Actinomadura formosensis NBRC 14204
GGCCCGGTCCACCGGGGCCGCGTCTTCCCCCGCCCACTCGCCGAGGATCAGCGACCGCTCCTGCGCGGACAGGACCTCGGCGGCGCCGATGGGCGCGTCCGGGTCGGCGAGCAGCGCGGACAGGTACCGATCGAACCGCTCGACGAGCCGCCGCGCGGTGGCCGGGTCGTACAGGTCGAGCGCGTACTCCAGCTCGCCGTCGAGCCCGTCCTCCCGCTCGGTGAGGATCATCAGCAGGTCGAACCGGGACACCCCGGCGGTCAGCGGTTCCAGCTCGGCGCTGAAGCCGGGCATCTCAAGCCGTGCCTCGGGGTTGTTCTGGAACGTCAGCCCGACCTGGAACAGCGGGTGCCGGGCCAGGTGGCGCGGCGGGTTCAGCACCTCGACGAGCCGCTCGAACGGGACGTCCTGATGGGCGTAGGCGGCGAGGTCGGTCTCCCGCACCCGTCCCACCAGTTCCCGGAACGACGGGTCCCCGGAGGTGTCGGTCCGGAAGACGAGCATGTTGACGAACATCCCGACAAGATCGTCCAGAGCCTCATCGGTACGCCCGGCGATGGGCGAGCCGATCGGCACGTCCGTCCCGGCGCCGAGCCGGGTCAGCAGGGCGGCGAAGGCGGCCTGCGCGACCATGAACGGGCTGGCGCCGGTCTCCCGCGCGAGGTCCTGGAGCGCCGCGTGAACACCGGCACTGAGCCGGAACCGTTC
>NZ_BCQQ01000321.1 GCF_001552155.1 Actinomadura formosensis NBRC 14204
GCCCTGACCCGGAAACACCCACACGACCTTGCCCGGCGTGCCCGCCCGGCCGGTGACCACGCCGGCCACGGTCTCACCACGCGCCAACGCACCCAGTCCGGCCGTCGCCTCGTCGCGGGAGCCGACGACCACCACCGCACGTTCGGTCAGTGCGGCGCGGTCGGACACCAAGGCCCCGGCGACGGCCGCGAGCGACGCCTCGCCGTTGAGGAACCCGGCCAGCCGCCCGGCCTGGGCCGCCAGCGAGCCGGGGCTCCGGGCGGACACCACCACCGGGAGCGCCTCCGGAGTCGCGGCGTCCCCGGCGTCGGGCGCGGCGTCGCCGGGCAGGTCCTCCGGCGGCGCCTCCTCCAGGATCAGGTGCGCGTTCGTCCCGCTGACACCGAACGCGGACACCCCGGCCCGGCGCGGACGACCGGTGCGGGGCCAGCCGCGGGCCTCGGTCAGCAGCTCGACGGCACCGGCGGACCAGTCCACCTCGGGGGTGGGCGCGTCCACGTGCAGGGTCGCCGGGAGCACCTCGTGCCGCATGGCCTGCACCATCTTGATCACGCTCGCCACACCGGCGGCGGCCTGCGCGTGGCCGATGTTCGACTTCAGCGACCCCAGCCACAGCGGCTTCTCCAGGTCGCGGTTCTGGCCGTAGGTGGCGAGCAGA
>NZ_BCQQ01000322.1 GCF_001552155.1 Actinomadura formosensis NBRC 14204
GGCTCGCCGCCGAGGCGGGCGACGCCGGGATGAGGACCGCCCCGCCGAGCGCCATCGCGGCGGTCGCCGCGGTGAGCCGCGAGATCAGCCGCACATTTCGTGTCGACACAGTTGTCTTCCTCTTCTGCTCAGGGTCGCGGCGCGCTATCGGACGTTGTAGCCCTGGGACTGCCAGAACGAGGTCGGGTTCGGGTTGTCCAGGTGCGGGTCGCCGACGCTCTTGGCCGCGTGCGTCTGCCGTCCGAGGCGCATCTCGACGTGGGTGTGCGCGGACGAGCTGGACGACACCCCGTGCCACGACTCGTCGGCGATGATCTGGCCGCGGCTGATCTGCTGGCCCACCCGCAGCGAGGACCGCGGAGCGGAGTGCAGGTAGATCACCGTCTTGTTCAGCGAGGCGTTGTAGATGGAGATCGTGGAAAGCCCCGCCCTGCCGGTGTACCCGCGGGCGAGGTAGATGATCTTTCCGCTCACCAGGGCGCGAACGTCCGAGCCGACGCCGCGGGCGATGTCGATGCCTTCGTGCCGGCCGGGGGTGGTGGTGTAGCCGTCGAAGCCGCAGGTGATCCGGCCGCCGCTCGCCTTGTACAGCCCGTACGACATGTTCGTGCGCGAAGACGGCGCGAACTGG
>NZ_BCQQ01000323.1 GCF_001552155.1 Actinomadura formosensis NBRC 14204
ATCCGACACCACCGCCTTCTACAGCACGCTCGCACGCATACACGCCACTACGAACATCCCCATCGCCTGGCACAACACCAATCACCAACCCAGCGACCCGCCGCCCACCTATCCCTTCCAGCGCACCCGCCTCTGGCTCAACGCCGACAACCAAGGCCCTGGAGACATCACTGAGTTGGGGCTGCAAGCAGCCGAACATCCGCTGCTCGCCGCCACCACCACGCTCCCCGACGGCACCTGGCAGGCCACCGCTCGCCTCTCCCTCGAAACCCAGTCCTGGCTCGCTGACCACGCCGTCCACGGAAACCCGCTTCTGCCCGGGACAGCGTTCCTCGACCTAGCGCTTCACGCGGGATTCGCCGCCGGCTGCCCGGCCGTGGAGGAGCTGACGCTGCAATCTCCGCTGGTGTTCTCCGGTGACGAGTCGTGGGACCTGCACGTCACCGTGAGCCCGGCCGACGACGAGGGGCGACGCGACTTCACTGTCCACTCACGGCCGCAGCGCGGACAGTCCGTCTGGACGACTCACGCGACCGGCGTTCTGGGCCCGGACGACGGCACCGTCCCGCCGCCCGTCGACAAGGAAGACCTTTCAGAGAAGGTCGATATCGCGAAC
>NZ_BCQQ01000324.1 GCF_001552155.1 Actinomadura formosensis NBRC 14204
GCCGGTGCCGGTTTCGCCGCTACCGCTACCGTGCAGGTCAGCGTCGGCGCGCAGGTAGCGGCGGTAGCGGCAGATCGAATCTGCACAGGTCAAGCGAGGTAGCGGTGCCGCTACCTCTGCGGGGGCGGCCAACTGTGCTCCGGCTAGAGGCGACACGGCCCCCGCATCGGGGCGCCTGACGAGAGGTCAGGAACCACCGCTGAAACGTGCCTCTAGACGCTAGGCCGCTGGTAGAGGCGGGAATCGGCCTCTAGAGAGTCCTCTAGGTCTAGATGTGCCCGCCTCTAGACCTAGAGGCTTAGCAGGGCCGCCGCCGGGGGGTTGAAACCGGCCCGGTCGGGGGGTTTTGCGAGGTAGGCCGGGCGGGGTGCTATCGGCTAACCGCCTGGTCAGTGCTGGTTTTGGCTGCTAGCGGGACTGCTAGCGCTAGCAGGCCGGGGTGCTAGCCCTAGCGCCATTCAGGCGGCGGCGCGGCCCGTGTAGAACGCGCCCCACGGCTCAGCGGTACAGCCGGGAAGTACAGCAACCGCCACGAAAACCGGCGGACGTCGGCGGACGTTCACGGACTCGTGACCTGCTTACGCCTATGGTCGGATCGTGCCTGCCAGTGG
>NZ_BCQQ01000325.1 GCF_001552155.1 Actinomadura formosensis NBRC 14204
AGGAGCTTGGTCCAGAAGCCCCGTCACTGTCTTGTCCACCCGCCTGACCGGCGCGCGGCTGCGGCCCGGGGCGGACCTGTCGGATCCCCTGGCGGCGACCCGGGCGGCGCTGCGCCGCCTGGCCCGCCGGTACCAGGCGATGGACGCCGAGATCACCGACCTGGACGCCTAGATCGGCCCGCTGGTCCAGCAGGCCGCTCCCGCGCTGCTGGAGCTGTTCGGCGTCGGCGCCCGGACCGCCGGGCAGCTGCTGGCCTCGGCCGGCGACAACCCCGAACGGATGCGCTCGGAGGCGGCGTTCGCACACCTCGCCGGGGTCGCACCGATCCCGGCGTCCTCGGGCCGCACCCGCCGCCACCGCCTCGACCGCGCCGCCAACAACGCCCTGCACACCATCGTGCTGGTCCGCATGCGCCACGACCCGCGCACCCGCGCCTACGTCCAACGCCGCACCACCCAAGGGCTGTCGAAGAAGGAGATCATCCGCTGCCTAAAACGCTTCGTCGCCCGCGAGGTCCACCGCGCTCTGACCGGCACACCAACCGAACAAACCACTCAAAACGATCTCGCTCCTGCAGCTTGACATCTATAGGAG
>NZ_BCQQ01000326.1 GCF_001552155.1 Actinomadura formosensis NBRC 14204
GCGCCCGCTCCCTTCACTTTGATCCGTTGCGCCGCGATCCGTTCGGCCGCCCGGCCGAGCGCGAGCACGTCATGCCGCCACACGTGCCCACACCCACTTCCCGTGCGGCACGGTCGGGGACACCCCGCACGCGGAGGCCAGCGCCTCCACGATCGGCAGCCCGCGCCCGCCCGTCTCCTCCATGTGGCCCGCCTCCAGCGCCGCTGCGTCCGGTGAGGCGGCACTGGACGCCGGCTTGCGCACCGGCAGGGCGTCGCAGGAGTCCCACACCGCCAGCAGCACCCCGCGCGCCTCGCGGGTGAACCGCACCCGGATCTTGCGGTCGGGGGTGTGCCGGACCGCGTTGGTGACCAGCTCACTGGCGATCAGCGTCACCTCATCGCGCAGCCCGGCCAGCCCCCATGCGGCCAGCCGCAACTCCACCTGCGCCCGCACCTGTCCCGGAGCCGTCCGCGCTGCCAGGAACGTCACGTCCAGCCCCCCGACGGCGTCCGCGCTCACCCCGCCGCCCATCACGGCCGCCGCGCGATCTGCCGCAGCACCAGCACCGCCCGCTCCGCCGCCGCACCCTCGCGCCCGACCTCGCC
>NZ_BCQQ01000327.1 GCF_001552155.1 Actinomadura formosensis NBRC 14204
CCCGCCGATATGGCGGGTTCTGAGGTTGGAAATGACCTACCCGAGGCTTGCGACAGAAAAAGCGGCGAACCTAAAAAGACGGACATGACACAACCGCCGCGCGGCAAGGCTTCGCGAACCGCGGCCCCGGCGAACGAGCCGTGAACAGCCGGGTCTTTGCGTGTTTTTCCCGCACCATGCCCGGCCGCTGCCGAACGCTGACCATTCCCGGCGCCGCCCGCCGCCGAATCCTCCCGCGGAGGCCGCGCGATCTTCCCCGGCCATGGTCCCGCTCGTCCGGCGGGCCAGGGCGGCACGCCACCGAAACCGACAGAACGGTCACGTACCGTACGGAACTTTTTACGGATGGTTGCCTGTCGTGCACGTCCCCGTAGCGGACGGCGGGAATTGCTGATCTAGATGTCTCCAACACACCCGGGGTGACCCATGCACGGCCAGCCGAACAAACCCACCAACAGCACGTCCGACCAGGTCACCGGGCCGCAGGCGGCCGTCCGGCTCGGCCGGGGAGCGGCCGGCGCGCCGGCCGCGGGGGCGGTCCCCGACCCGTTCGGCGAGGAGAGACCGCGTACA
>NZ_BCQQ01000328.1 GCF_001552155.1 Actinomadura formosensis NBRC 14204
GGGAAGCGGCGTGTTGTCGTCATGCCCCCTCTGCATGATGACAACACGCCGCAGGTCGGTGCGCGCGTGGACTGTGGCCGGAGGCCGGTCACGAGGGGATGCGGGCCCAGATCCATTTGCCCCCGGCGGGGTCGCCGGTGACGCCGCACTTGGTGGAGAGGGCCTGGATGATGTGGAGGCCCCAGCCGCCGTTGTCGTCGAACGCCTCCTCGGAGAGGTCGAGGTCTTCGAGGGTGAGTTCGGTCTTCGGCTTGGCGCGGGGCAGTTCGTGGGCCGCGTCCCAGACGGCGATGGTGATCCCGTAGGAGTCCCGGCTGAGCTGGAGGCGGATCTCCTCGCGTGGCGTCTGGCGGGCCGCGTTGGTGACGAGTTCCGAGACGATGAGAAGCGCATTGTCGAGAATGTGGAAATAGTCCCATTTGCGGATTCGTGCGTCCACGAGGGTGCGTGCGAGCCCTACTGAGGCCGGCGTGCCCATAAGGGAGAGGATCAAGTCTCCGGTCGCCGTCATCACCATCGTCCCGTCCTTGCCTGAGATTCCGATTTCCTGTGACAAGGATCAC
>NZ_BCQQ01000329.1 GCF_001552155.1 Actinomadura formosensis NBRC 14204
GGCGCCACCGGACGCCGTCCGGTGAGCGGACCGACGGCTGGTGGGGACGGCTCGCCCGCAGCGTCATGCGCCGTCCGGTGATCTACGCGGTGACGACGGTGGCACTGCTCGCCGCGCTCGGCGGCCCATTCCTGCACATCAACTGGGGCGGCGTCGACGCCAGGGTCCTGCCGGCCGGCACCGGCGCCAGGGCCGTCGCAGAGACACTGGAGACGCAGTTCCCCCGCAACGCCACCAGCCCGATCGAGGCCGTGGTGACCGGGGCATCCGACCGGGCCGCGGTCCAGGCGTACAGGGGCCGTCTGGACGCCGTGCCCGGGGTGACCGGCACGGCGGTGACCGGCGCCAAGGGCGCCACGACGCGGATCGCGCTCCGCTACGACGCGCACCCCGACTCCGGCGCCGCACGCGACCTCGTCAAGCGGGTCCGGGACGTCCCGCCGCCGGCCGGCGCGCACGTCCACGTCGGGGGCATGACCGCCGAGGTCGTCGACCAGCTCGGCAGCATCGGCGCGACCCTGCCCTGGCTGGCGGTCCTGGTGGGCGGGGTG
>NZ_BCQQ01000330.1 GCF_001552155.1 Actinomadura formosensis NBRC 14204
CTGAATAGCCAGTGCTCCACATCTATGAGCAGCCACCTGACGGACGTGCGCCGTCAACGGCGGCCACCGACCCAGACACCCCTAAAGAGGTCGCCTGAGCCAGTTGATGCTCCTTAGAAAGGAGGTGATCCAGCCGCACCTTCCGGTACGGCTACCTTGTTACGACTTCGTCCCAATCGCCGGCCCCACCTTCGACCGCTCCCCCCACACAAGGTGGTTGGGCCACGGGCTTCGGGTGTTGCCGACTTTCGTGACGTGACGGGCGGTGTGTACAAGGCCCGGGAACGTATTCACCGCAGCGTTGCTGATCTGCGATTACTAGCGACTCCGACTTCACGAAGTCGAGTTGCAGACTTCGATCCGAACTGAGACCGGCTTTAAGGGATTCGCTCCACCTCACGGTATCGCAGCCCTCTGTACCGGCCATTGTAGCATGTTTGCAGCCCAAGACATAAGGGGCATGATGACTTGACGTCATCCCCACCTTCCTCCGAGTTGACCCCGGCGGTCTCCCATGAGTCCCCACCATTACGTGCTGGCAACATGGAACG
>NZ_BCQQ01000331.1 GCF_001552155.1 Actinomadura formosensis NBRC 14204
GCGCCTCCTCACAAGACCCCGCCACCACCACGGCACGCTCACCGAACACAGCCCGGCCCGTCACCAACGCACCCGCCACGCGCGGCAACAACGGCTCATCAGCCCCATCGAGGAACGCCGCCAGCCGCCCGGCCTGTCCTGCCAGGGAAACGGTGCTGCGCGCAGACACCGGCAGTGGCACGACGCCCGTGGACTCCCCGTCGCCAAGGTCCGGCTCCGGTTCCTCGGGGGCCTCCTCCAGGATCAGATGCACGTTGGTCCCGCTGATCCCGAACGCCGAGACCCCGGCCCGGCGCGGACGACCGTTGCGCGGCCACTCCCGCGCCTCGGTCAAGAGCTCGACCGCTCCCGCCGACCAGTCCACCTCGGTCGTCGGCTTCCGTACGTGCAGCGTCGGGGGCAGCACACCGTGCCGCAGCGCCTGCACCATCTTGATCACGCTGCCTACGCCCGCGGCGGCCTGCGTGTGCCCGATGTTGGACTTCAACGACCCCAGCCACAACGGCTTCCCGGGATCCCGGTCCTTCCCATAAGTGGCGAGCAGC
>NZ_BCQQ01000332.1 GCF_001552155.1 Actinomadura formosensis NBRC 14204
GGCGCCGCCGACGAGCAGCGCGAGCCACGGCAGCGTCCCGCCGAGACTGGCCAGTTCGTCGACGACGTCGGCGGCGGCCCCGCCGACGTGCACCTGCGCGCCGGCCGGCGGCGGGACGTCCCGGACCCGCTTGACGAGGTCCCGCGCGGCGCCGGAGTACGGGTCGGCGTCGTAGCGGAGCGCGATCCGCGTCGTGGCGCCGGCGCTGCCGGTCACGGCCGTGTCGGCGGCGCCGGGGAGCGCGGCCAGGCGCTCCCCGTACGCGTCGATCGCGGCCCGGTCGGACGTGCCGGTGACCACCGCGTCGATCGGGCTGGTGGCGTTGCGGGGGAACCGCGTCTCCAGCGTCTCGGCGACGGCTCTGGCGTCGGTGCCGGCCGGCAGTGCGGCGGCGTCGACACCGCCCCAGTTGATGCGCAGGAACGGGCCGCCGAGCGCGGCGAGCAGCGCCACCGTCGTCACCGCGTAGACCACCGGACGGCGCATGACGCTGCGGGCGACCCGTCCCCACCAGCCGCGCGACGGCCTGCGGCCGCGCA
>NZ_BCQQ01000333.1 GCF_001552155.1 Actinomadura formosensis NBRC 14204
ACCGGCCCAAAAAGGACCCACCATCTCTGATGGTTTTCCGGCAATGTCAAGCCTTGGTAAGGTTCTTCGCGTTGCGTCGAATTAAGCAACATGCTCCGCCGCTTGTGCGGGCCCCCGTCAATTCCTTTGAGTTTTAGCCTTGCGGCCGTACTCCCCAGGCGGGGCGCTTAATGCGTTAGCTGCGGCGCGGAATCCGTGGAAGGACCCCACACCTAGCGCCCAACGTTTACGGCGTGGACTACCAGGGTATCTAATCCTGTTCGCTCCCCACGCTTTCGCTCCTCAGCGTCAGTACAGGCCCAGAGAACCGCCTTCGCCACCGGTGTTCCTCCCGATATCTGCGCATTTCACCGCTACACCGGGAATTCCGTTCTCCCCTACCTGCCTCTAGTCTGCCCGTATCCACCGCAGACCCACGGTTAAGCCGTGGGCTTTCACGACGGACGCAACAAACCGCCTACGAGCTCTTTACGCCCAATAATTCCGGACAACGCTTGCGCCCTACGTATTACCGCGGCTGCTGGCACGTAGTT
>NZ_BCQQ01000334.1 GCF_001552155.1 Actinomadura formosensis NBRC 14204
CCCTCCCCACAGGCGGCGCAATGCTCACCGCCCACACCACCAAGGAGACCCTCCGACCCATAATCGAAAGTCGACACGAAACAGTCGCGATCGCCGCAACAAACGCACCGAACTCCACCGTGCTATCGGGAGACCGCACCACTCTCGAACACATCACCAGCGACCTGAACGAGCAGGGCATCAAGTACCAGTGGCTGAAGGTCAGCCACGCCTTCCACTCCCCCTTGATGGACCCGATACTGGACCAATTCCAGGAGGTCGCAGCCAGCCTCACCTACCACCCCACCACCATCCCGATCACCTCCAACCGCACCGCGTCCACCACCACACCCGACCAACTCAACGACCCCGGCTACTGGGCCGGCCACATCCGCGACACCGTCCGCTTCCACGACGGACTGACCTACCTCCACCAGACCCACCATCCCGGCCTCTACCTCGAAATCGGACCCCGACCCACCCTCACCACACTCACCCACCAAACACTCCCGACAACGCCCACCATTCAGCCCACGCTCAACCCCAAACA
>NZ_BCQQ01000335.1 GCF_001552155.1 Actinomadura formosensis NBRC 14204
GGCGCGGTGGGTGTCCGTTTCTTGAGAACTCAACAGCGTGTTAAAAGCCAGTGCCTTTATCGGCTCGGCCTTTTTGGCCGGGTCGCCCCGTGGCCATCCTCCATTTGTGGGGGTGGTGGGGATTTCTTTGAGGCAATACACGGCCCCCTTGGGGGGTTGTGTGTGCTGGGATTTTCTTCAAGGTTTGGCCGGCCGGGGTTTGTTCCCTGGTGTGGTCGTTGGACCTTAATGGAGAGTTTGATCCTGGCTCAGGACGAACGCTGGCGGCGTGCTTAACACATGCAAGTCGAGCGGAAAGGCCCCTTCGGGGGTACTCGAGCGGCGAACGGGTGAGTAACACGTGAGCAACCTGCCCCTGACTCTGGGATAAGCCCGGGAAACTGGGTCTAATACCGGATATGACCACTCCGGGCATCTGGTGGTGGTGGAAAGTTTTTCGGTTGGGGATGGGCTCGCGGCCTATCAGCTTGTTGGTGGGGTGATGGCCTACCAAGGCGACGACGGGTAACCGGCCTGAGAGGGCGA
>NZ_BCQQ01000336.1 GCF_001552155.1 Actinomadura formosensis NBRC 14204
CCCGCCGATACGGCGAGGACCGGCCGCCCGCGATGCGGCGGGCGGCCGGTCCGGAAGTACGGCGAGGGTCAGACCCGCCAAGACTGGACGAGGGCGTCCAGCGTGGCCTGGTCGTAGACGATCCCCTGCGAAGTCAGTTCCTGGGCGACGAGTTCGCCGTCGCCGTGGTGCTTGGCCAGCAGCCGGTACACCGCGTACGGGAACCAGTGGTTGTCGCTGATTCGCTGGATCTCGGCCTCGTCGCAGCTGTAGCCCTGGGCCCTGACCTCGGCGAGCGTCCCGGCCACGTCCCCATGCCGCCGTTCGAGGATGTCGATGACGAGCGAGCGCAGGTTCTCCGGGGACGGCCCGGTCGCGGGCTGCTCGGTGGCGGTGCCGTAGGAGCTGCGTCCGTTGAGGCTTGCGGGGCTCGCGGCCGCGGCGGCGCTCACCACGGCCAGCTTCGGCTCCGGCTCCGGCGCGGGCGCCGGGGCGGGCGTGGGGGCGGGCGGCTCCGGTGCGGCGGCGGTGGCCTGGGCGG
>NZ_BCQQ01000337.1 GCF_001552155.1 Actinomadura formosensis NBRC 14204
ATTCACCGCGCCGCCGCGGATCACCGCGAGAATCCGGTGCCCGCGCTCCCGCGCCACCGACAACCGCTCCAGCACCACCACACCGACGCCCTCGGACAGGCCCATCCCGTCGGCGCCGTCCGCGTACGCCTTGCAGCGACCGTCCTCGGCCAGCGCGCGCTGCCGTGAGAACGACAGGAACGAACCGGGCGTCGCCATCACCATCGCGCCACCGGCCAGCGCCATCGAGCATCCCCCTTGCCGCAACGACTGCGCGGCGAGGTGAATGGCCACCAGCGACGACGAGCACGCGGTGTCGATCGTGACCGCGGGACCCTCGAACCCGAACACGTAGGACACCCGGCCCGACGCCACGCAGGGCGCCGCTCCCGTGCCGGCGAAGCCCTCCGACTCCGGTGTGACGACACCACCGCCGGCCCCGTAGCCCTGGCTGGACAGCCCGGTGAACACCCCGACGTCGGCGCCCTTCAACGACACCGGGTCGATGCCCGTCCGTTCCACCGCCTCCCAGGAGG
>NZ_BCQQ01000338.1 GCF_001552155.1 Actinomadura formosensis NBRC 14204
CCCGGTGATCTGGACGTTCGCCCCGCTCTCGGTGGGGGTAGGGGCCGAAGGCGAGACGGTGCTTTCGTCCGAGGTGAGGGTGCCCGTGGCGTTGGTGGTCCAGGTCGACTGGTCACCGAGCGTCGAGACGGACGATCGTGAATGGACGGTGAAGTCGCGCCGTCCCTCATCGTTGGCCGGGCTCACGGTGACGTGCAGATCCCATGACTCATCGCCGGAGAACACCAGCGGAGACTGCAGCGTCAGCTCCTCCACGGCCGGGCAGCCGGCGGCGAATCCCGCGTGGAGCGCCAGGTCAACGAATGCGGTGCCCGGTAGGAGCGGCGTTCCATTGACGGCGTGGTCGGCGAGCCAGGACTGGGTTTCGAGGGAGAGGCGAGCGGTGAACACCAGCGTTCCGTCGGGCTGTGTGACGGCGGCGCCCAGAAGGGGGTGTTCAGCGAAGGTGAGCCCGAACCCGGAAACCTCGGTGACGGGGACCGCACCCTCGACCCAGTAGCGCTTCC
>NZ_BCQQ01000339.1 GCF_001552155.1 Actinomadura formosensis NBRC 14204
CGGTGCTCCGCTTCGCCGTCGCGGCTCCGGTGGGACGCTCGGCGAGCCTGTTCTGCAGATGACCGGCCAGCGCCGTCGGAGTCGGATGGTCGAAGATCAGCGTCGGGGGCAGGCGGAGTTGCGTCGCGCTGGTGATGCGGTTGCGCAGCTCGACGGCCGTGAGTGAGTCGAAGCCGAGCTCCTTGAACGGCCGGTCGGCGACGATCGTCCCGGCCGTGGAATGCCCCAGGACGGCTGCCGCCTGATCGCGGACGACTTTGAGCAGGTGCTCCAGCTGCTGCTCCGGGTTCAGTTGAGCGAGCTGCTGCGCGAGTGCGTTCGTCGAGGACGAGGAGGAGGACGCGCGACGTCCGCGCGGCGCCAGGCCGCGCAGGAGCGGTGACGAGTTGTGCTCGGTGGTCGCGGCGGTGATGGGCGTCGCGATCAGGTGTGGTGTGTCCAGCTGGAGCGCGGCGTCGAGGAGTGCGAGGCCCTGCTCGTCGGTGAGCGGGTGCATTCCGG